>CAZTYI010000116.1:0-1611 GCA_964618335.1 uncultured bacterium | reverse complement strand
GCGCAGAGTTTTTGATTTATTTTTTGGACAATCAGATATTGCCGAGGCAGTAGCTCCTGTACCCTTTTTTCATTCCAGTCTTCCAGCGCTTCTCTTAAGATAGTATGGTTAGTATAGTTACAGCAGTGCTGAGTAATATCTAGAGCTTCATCAAAAGAGATATCGTATCGTTTATTTAAAAGACGGATTAATTCAGCGACAGCGAAAGCTGGATGGGTGTCGTTGATTTGGAGTCTGACTTTTTGAGGCAGAAGGCGGATGTCTTTATGAACCTTAAGATGGTATCTGATGATGTCTTGCAATGAGGCCGAAACTAACAAAAATTCTTGTTTTAGACGGATTCGTTTACCTACTTCATTATTATCCGAAGGATAAAGTACATCGGTTAGCGAAGTGTTTTCGCTAGCTGCTCCTAACTGGCCTGAGTTATACCTTTGCAGCTGAAAATTATGGGGAGATTCTTTTGTCGACCAAAGTCTTAAGGTTACAACCGAATAGTCTTCTTTTTCTGAATAGCCGACGATTGGGATATCATAAGGCAGAGCTCTGACCTCTTCGTGCCCTTCTAGTTGGAAAATGGCTTCTCCGGCTCGGTTTTGAGCGGCAATCATATTGCCTTTAAAGCAGACATTATTAGCCAAAACGTCTCTACGGAATTCCCAAGGAAATTCGTTTAAGAGCCAGCAGTCAGGCTTTTCGATTTGCAACCCGTTCCAAAGCTCTTGTTCGAAAATACCATACTGATAGCGTAAGCCATAAGCCATAGAGGGATATTGCTGGGTTGCTAATGAATCTAAAAGGCAAGCTGCCAATCGACCTAAGCCGCCATGTCCCAGACCTGGCTCAGGATCGCAGGCAACCAAATCATGATAGGAGCGCTCGAATTTTTTCAAAACAGCCAGGACTAAGTCTTGAGTTTTTAAGTTGGTAATATTGTTTTGTAAAAACTTACCTGGCAGGTATTCCATGGAAAGGTAGTAGGTGATTTTGACTTTTTCTTTAGCGAAAGTCTGATAGGTAGCCAGCCAATTAGCCATGATCTCTTCTCTCATAGCAATTGAAAAAGCTAGATAGAATTCTTCCGGAGAGGCCTCTTTATCGGTTTTTCCGAAATTAGTAATTAAAAAGTGTTTGATCTTATGGACTAATTTTTCTACTGACAGATGAATGTGTCCGCTCATCTTTTGACTCCTTAAGGGGTAAAGATGTTTTCCAAGTCTTTTTTTTATATATATAAGAAAAAATCTTTTTTGAGTAGCAAAGTTGGATAAAAGGAAAAAAAGATTAAACTAAAAAGTTGAATCTTGAAAAGTTTTTGATTATCGTAACAAGAAGACAGAAATAATTTAATTAGCGAATCCTAATGAAACCTAGCGAATTCTAATGAGTAATGGACTTATTAAAAAAGCAATAGACTTATGAAAAAAAATAAAAGCAAAAGCAAAAGTAAAAACCAAAACAAGATAAGCTCTTTTTTTAAAAAGAAACTGCAACTAGAAGCGCTTTTTCAAAAGCTTTCTGCCAAAGAAAGGGTAGTTCTAGAAAAGATTATTCTTTTAAATGAAGGAGAAAGAGTTTTTGCTTTTTACGAGCCTAAGCAGCAGACTTTAA
>CAZTYI010000115.1:0-1926 GCA_964618335.1 uncultured bacterium | reverse complement strand
GAAAATCCACTCTCTTTCCAAGAGAGCATATTCAAAGCTTCGTCTTCATTCAAAAGCCGGATTTTATCAATAAAGTTTTTAAAGAGCTTAAACTTCTTAAAGGGATTAACCTCAACTGCAACATTATTTTAGAAAAAGATTTATCTTTAAAAGAAAAAATACAAAAACCGGTCGAGGCAGAAAAGCTAGAGCCAGCTTTAAAATTAGACCAAAATCAAGCAGAAATTAGCTCTCAGAAAAACAAACTGCTGATCAGTTATCAGACATGGGCTTTTCTTTTAGAGAAAAAACTGCTGCAAGCAGAAGAGCTTTTTAAAAGTTTTTCTGAAGAAGAAAGAGCTGACGAGCAAGGACCTCTCTTTATTCCCTATGGCCTTTTTTTACATTTAAAAGGTTCTGAAGAAGTCGCTAAACTGCATTTCACCGCACCTTTGGACACACTTTATCCTTCTATAGGAGCTCTATTTGGTTTAATTATCACAGGCAAAGGCGAAAAATGGCTAAAAAAACTACTGCCCTATGAAAAATCCGAACTTAAAGAACTTTTGGAAACTTACACCGAACTGGTAAATAATGGACTAACGAAAAGTCTATTTAAATTTTAAGACTTCTTAACATACTGCCACGGCTAAAATCGAGGGGTAAAATTAGCAATTCTTCCGTCCAAGGCCATTAAAATAAATGGTAATTAATTAGGAACTTTAAATCGAGCTTTTTTCGAAGGTCTTTCCATAGAAGCTTCCTTCAACACCCTTTTTTGATATTCATTTTTAATGCTGCAGAGCAAGCTTGCTTCAAAATATTTTTTAGCCTTTTTATTACCAAAATCAGCCGCTGATTTTAAAAAACTCATTGCTTTTTCAAAATCTTGCTTTACGCCGTTTCCTTTTAAATAACAACGGCCAAGACTATATTGAGCAATTGGAAAATTTTGCTCAGCTGCCGCTGTCCAAAGTTTAATTGCCATTTTAAAATCTTTCTCTACATCCATTCCTTCAAAATAAAAACAACCAAGATTATATTGAGCAATTGGAAAATTTTGCTCAGCTGCCGCTGTCCAAAGCTTAATTGCCATTTGAGAATCTTTCTCTACGCCCATTCCTTTAAAATAACAGAAGCCAAGATTGTATTGAGCAACTGGACAACTTTGCTCAGCTGCCGCTGTCCAAAACTTAACTGCCATCTCAAAATCTTTCTCTACACCGGTTCCTTCAAAATAACAGAAGCCGAGGTTGATTTGAGCGCTCGAAAAATTTTGCTCAGCTGCCGCCGTCCAAAACTTAACTGCCATTGTAAGATCTTTCTCTACACTGATTCCTTCATCATAACAGCAACCAAGATTATATAGAGCCTGTACAGAGCCCTTTCTTGCTAAGTCATTCCATTTTTTAATTTGTTCGTTTTTTATTTGATTATCATTGATAAATACAAAATTATTACCGACGAATTCTAATATAGATGCATCCTGCTTTGAAAGACCCTCTGCAGATGATCCAACCAGCGTAGAATTTACCCTCAGATTACCAGAAAAATTAGAACCAATTGTCATAAATAACCTCAAATTAATAAAATTAAGATGGATATCTTATAATAAAACATTAATATTAAGCTATATTTTTTGTTTAAAAAAAACAAAAACTATATCTTTGCAAAGCGTTGTTGCATAAGTCCCTGAGAAACAATGCCCGAAATTCAAGAAAAGATTTACATTAAGATAAGCTGAAAATAAAATAGACACCCCAAACGACCAAGCCGAGGTGTCTACATGAAAAAAAGCTACCATAAAAGCAACTGGAAAGCAAAAAAAGATAAAAAGCATTTTGGCAGGCCTTTTACCTATTCTGATTTAGCTATTTCAACCGCTAACACTATCTTTTGGTTTAAGATTAACGAACTTAAATCATATGTCATGTTTTGCCTTACAAA
>CAZTYI010000114.1:0-2002 GCA_964618335.1 uncultured bacterium | reverse complement strand
CATTTCCTCCAACATCTAAAGAAGTTGGTTTCCATGCTGTCAATTTTTCATGAAAGAGAGAACCCTATCTATTATCAAACCTGATGCTGTAGAAAAAAATGTCATCGGTCTTATTATTTCCCGTTTTGAAAAATCCGGCTTAAAAATCATCGGCGCTAAAATGCTCAGATTAACTAAAGACAGAGCTAAAGAATTCTATGCAGTTCATAAAGACAAGCCTTTTTATGAAGAGCTAACTACTTATATGAGCTCAGGACCGATTGTAGTACAGGTTTTAGAAGGTGATAACGCAATTGCTACGAACCGTAAGGTAATGGGAGCTACAGACCCTAAAAAAGCCGATAAGGGCACTATTAGAGCGGACTTTGCGACCTCTATTGATAAGAATTCTGTCCACGGCTCTGATGCACCCGAAACTGCTAAAGTAGAAATTGCTTTCTTCTTTGCTGAAGATGAGCTTTTTTCTAGGTAGTTTTTAGCTAAAGAGTTTTTAAGTTTATATTTTATTTTTATCTTTTTTAAAAAAAATAAAATATATTTATGGCTCGTAATTTCATCCTGAAATAGAAGTTTTCTACCATAAAGAAAACGATCTTTTAACTAATTTTTTGCAAATGACATTAGCAAAAAAATTACTCTTTCAAAATTAATTAGTGAACTTAAATTTAAAAATGAGTATAGAAAAGTCTATAAAGCCAAAGGAGGTTTTATGGCTATTAAAAGAAAAAAAACAAAAAGAAAAACAGTTAAAAGAAAAACAGCTAAAAGAAAGACTGTAAAAAGAAAAACAGTTAAAAGAAAAAAATAAAGAAAATCTAAATGCAAATGCAAGTAGTAAAAACTTTCAATTGCTAAGTATTTTCGGATTTAATTGACATCCTCTTCTTATTTTTAAGAAAAGGATGTTTTTTTTTAGATTTTTTTAAAAAAAAGTATTTTTTTAAGAAGAAGTTGTCAATGCCGCTTTTTTAGAATCCACAATCAAAGTTACAGGCCCATCATTAATCAAATGCACTTCCATCTTAGCTCCAAACTGTCCGCCTTCAACTTGAGGCAGTTCTTTTTTAAGCTCTACTAAAAAATCTTCATAGAATTGTTTCGCTGTCTCTGGCTGTCCAGCTTTGATAAAAGAAGGGCGATTGCCGGCAGTGCAATTGGCATAAAGCGTAAACTGAGGAACCACTAAGGCTCCTCCCTTGTCGTCTTTAACGGAAAGGTTCATCTTATCTTGGCTATCTGGAAAAACACGCAAATTAGCTATCTTATGCGCTAAATAAGCTACATCTTCTTGAGTATCCGTATCCAAAGCTGCTAAAAAAATTAAAAGGCCTTTTTCAATTGAACCAATGACCTTTTTCTCTACTAAAACTTTGGCAGTTTTTACTCGTTGAACTAAAAGACGCATATTAATCCCTATTTTTAGATCAAATTTTTTAGACTATTTTTTTTTGTTTTAGCTCTAGCTCTTTCTTTTTTTCTTGAACTTATCCAAATAATAAAGCGCTTTGCCAGTACCTAGGCAGACAGCTAAGAGCGGATTAGGAGCTACAAAAACTGGTAGACCAGTTTCTTTAATCAGCGCCTTGTCAATACCCTTTAAAAGAGCTCCGCCGCCAGCTAGAACCATGCCTCTTTCTACTAGATCAGCTGCTAATTCTGGAGGGCATTTTTCTAAGGTTAATTTTACATTTTCAATGATCTGCTGGATTGGCTCAGAAAGACATTCTCGAATTTCTACGGAGTTAATGCGTTTAGTAATTGGCAATCCGGCTACTTGATCTCTACCGCGTACTTCCATTTCTAATTCATTATTACCTAGAGGATAAGCCGAACCAATACTGATCTTAATCTCTTCAGCTGTTTTTGGTCCGATCATCAGATTGTAAGTGCGGCGCATGTAATTGATAATGCAGTCGTCGAATTCATCTCCGGCAATTCTAAGCGATCTAGTTTCGACTACGCCACCAAGAGAAATAATAGCGATTTCTGTAGTACCGCCGCC
>CAZTYI010000113.1:0-2080 GCA_964618335.1 uncultured bacterium | reverse complement strand
CGAGTATTGTTTGAAGCTAGAATCCAACGTGCTTTAGCCGTTGGAGTACGTCAAGTAATAAAATAAACTTAGACTGTCTTTATAAAGAGCCAAGATACTAACAAACTTTCTTAAAAAATATTTAAAATACAGATTTAGAACGCTTAAAGCGTAGATGACGGCGTTTCTCAGCATCCACAAAACGCCTTTTTTGCTCTTTAGTCTCCCAAAGAGCCGAAGGAATTATCAAAGGCTTATTTTCGTAATCATAAGCTTCATAAGTAAAATAAGCAGATAGAATATGCTTTTGTTCTAACGAACGAAAATCCTCAGCAATGACTTTAACCCCTACTTCCATCGTATTTTTCCAGCTTCTGTTAACCGAAGCTTTGCAAGTTAAAACATCGCCTCTTTTCGCTGGTGCGAAAAACCTGACAAAGTCAATTCCTGCTGTCCGACAATGCACACTGCTATGATTAAGAGCTACTTGCGTAGCAAAAGAGCTAACAATTTCTAAAATCCGATTACCGAAAATGACTTCATGCGGACTGATATGTTCATCAAATACATGGATCTTCCGGCCTTCAATGGCCGAATGCGAGACAGGCTTATTAGAATTTTTATCTGATAAAATAAACATAGTTATTCTTCTGTACATATTAACATTTTTTTTAAATGGCAATAAAAAAATGAAATAATCTTTTATAAAATGTTTAATTTAAAAAAAATAAGATGAAAAAAAACTAAACTAAAATAATTAAAATAAAAAAAAAACCTGAGAAAATTCTCAGGTTTTTTTTTAACAAACAAAGAGGAATACAACTATTAACGTTTAGAGAATTGGAATCCCTTACGGGCTTTTTTACGGCCATATTTCTTTCTTTCTTTTCTACGCGGATCCCTAGTTAGATAGCCCAATTCTTTTAAAGATACTCTTAAATCACCATTTTCCTTCACTAACGCTCTGGCAATACCTAGTCTTAAAGCCTCAGCTTGAGCAGATACGCCGCCGCCTTTAATCCTAACAATAAAATCATACTTATCGATAGAAGCAAATTTTTTCAGAGGCGCTAAAATAGCTTCTCTTCGCAGTTCAACTGTAAAATACTCTTCTAGCTTTTTACCGTTAATATCGTATTGACCGTTTCCCTTACGCATTCTAACTGCAGCTACAGCTCTTTTTCTTCTACCAACGCCTAAATGTTCTATTATCTGTTTCATCTATCAAATTCCAATTTAAATGTTTACAGGAAGGGGCTTTTGCGCTTCCATATTATGCTTTTCTCCAACCACAATTCTGAGTTTTGCCAGCTGTTGGCGGCCTAAACGGCTTTTGGACATCATGCCGTAAATCGCCCTTTCTAAGATTTTTTCTGGTTTTTTAGCTTTTAAATCACGATAAGTGACTTCTTTCAGTCCACCCATAAAACCCGTATAATGATGATAAATCTTACGAGCTTCTTTATGGCCGGTCACAACTATTTGTTCAGCGTTGATAATAATAACACCGTCGCCTGTGTCTATAGTGGGAGTATAAGAAGGTTTATGCTTGCCTGATAAGATCTTGGCTACTTCTGCAGCCAGTCTACCTAAAATTTTACCTTTCGCATCTAACAGAAACCACATCTTTTCTTGAAGTGCTTCTTCTTTCGTTTTCAGCAGCGTTTTCGCTGGTTTATATTTATCCATTTTTTTTCCTTTAAAAAACTACTACAAGAATAAGTTTTTCCCTTATTTTTTGCCAAGTTTTTTATCGATTTGAGCTAAAGCATTTAAGATTTCTGATAATAGACCTTATACCACCTTAATATCACCCAATATCTCCAAAATTAAGCTAAATAAAAAAAAGTTTAATTTTTTAATAAAAGTCCTTTACAACTTTGCTCCTATAAATTTAAAAGCTTTCTTTGTTTTAATTCTTAAAAGATTTTATACTAAAAAGCTCACTTTATCAGGAAATATTTATGCCTCATATGTCTAGATTTTTGACACCTAAAACTATGACTTTTTCTGGAGAAAAAATCCCTGCTTTTTTAATTGCCCTATATGCCAGCTTTGTCTTGCTGATCGTTCGTTCAATTGCCATTCCTTTACCTTTTAC
>CAZTYI010000112.1:0-2219 GCA_964618335.1 uncultured bacterium | reverse complement strand
GAAGGGAGGCTTTTATTTTGGCAAGGGCGGAGGAATTTTAAATGCTATTGCAGGGTTCTTTTCTATAGCTACTTTAAGACCTGCTATTAAAAGAGGTGTATTGCACAATCCTTCAAGAAAATCTTCAACTGACAAATAAGTCCTTGCATCTAAAGCTACTGAATCGAGATATTCCAGCATTTCTAAAAGATCTTCACCAGTGTCTAAATAGTTTTGCTTAAGTATTAAAATAGCTTCTTCATCCATTCTGGAAGCTCTTTGAAAAAGATCTTCTTTGTTTACTAAATCGTCTCTCTGCATCTGTACTGCGAAAGCACCGCTTTCAGACTGCCGCTCAATATAAGCAGCGGTAAATTGACAAGAAGTGGGCATTATACTCATAAAAAACCTCTTTATTATTATTTTTATTTTAAACGAGGAAAAATTATATCATTTACAGACTAAAAACAGCATCAAAAAACCGTTTTTAAATTTATTCTTTACCACTTGATAGTGAGAAAGCTTTTCTGAAAGTTACAAAGCTGTAGACTTTTATGAAAAAGAGAAGGAAAATAGAAATTTCAAAAAAGGTAGTTTTTTATGTCTATTCAGCTCCCAGAATATCACACTCAAGAAGATTTTTTAGTCAGATCCAAAAAATTAGAAGAAATCAGAAAACTGGGTATCAACCCTTATCCTTATAAGTATGAGCCTACTGATTCTGTCCAAGAAATTTTAAACAAATTCAAAGACCAGGAAGTCGGTCACTTCGATGCTGCTGCTTCCGGCACTACCCCACCAGTTAAAGCGGCTGGAAGGATTGTGCTTTTCAGAGCCATGGGCAAAAATGCTTTTGCCCAAATCCAAGAAGAAGGCTTTAGAATCCAGCTCATGTTCAATCGGGACCTGACACAAGTCGAAGGTTTAGATCCTGCTCAAACTCAAGAAAAACCCATCAAGTTTATCGAAAAAAAACTGGATTTGGGAGATATCATCGGAGTAGAAGGACATCTCTTTTTTACGCAAAAAGGCGAACTGACGATCTTTGTTAAAAAAGTGACCCTGCTTTGCAAAACCCTTTTATCTTTACCAGAGAAACATAGCGGCTTAGCTGACAAAGGTGTCTTACACCGTAAACGCTGGTTAGATCTAATCACTAACAAAGATTCTTTAGAAAAATTCCAACTACGCTCAAAAGTCATTAAATCCATTAGAGAATATTTAGACCAAGCTAATTTTATGGAAGTAGAGACTCCTATTTTACAGCATGTCTATGGCGGCGCTGAAGCCCAGCCCTTTATTACCAATTTACATGCTTCTCACCAAGATATGTTCTTACGCATCTCTTTAGAAATACCCTTAAAAAAACTGATCGTCGGTGGTCATCTCAAAGTCTTTGAAATTGGTAAAGTTTTTAGAAATGAAGGGATCGATCAAACGCATAACCCTGAATTTACTCTACTCGAAGCTTATGCTTCTTACTGGGACTATAATGATCTGATGACTTTTGTTGAAAAAATGTTTGAAACCATTGCGCTGAAACTTTTTAAGACAACCAAACTGACAATTCCTTTTGATGGCAAAGAGACTACTATCGATCTAAAAGCTCCCTGGAAACGAATGACCATGAAAGAAGCTCTTTTAGAATATGGTCAAATCGATGCAGACAAACTCTCAGATGAAGAAATGAGAAAAATCCTGATCGAAAAAAAACATCTGCCATCTAAAGAGCTCAAAAACAAAACCCGCGGCAGTCTGATTGCCCTGCTTTTTGAAGGATTTAGCGAAGCATCTTTGATCCAGCCGCACCATATTACAGACCATCCTCTCGAAACTACACCGCTTTGTAAAGGACTTCGAAACCCTTCCAGCAAAGAAAAACTCGTGGAACGTTTTGAATCTTTTATTCTAGCCACAGAGTTTACCAATGCTTATAGCGAACTGAATGATCCAGTTCTGCAAAGGGAGCTCTTGGTAGAACAGGCTCAGAAAAAAGCAGCCGGCGATAAAGAAGCCTCTCCTTTAGACGAAGACTTTATTGAAGCTATTTGCCAGGGCATGCCTCCGACTGGAGGATTTGGCATCGGAATAGACCGTATGGTAATGCTGTTTGCTCAAACCGCTTCGATTAAAGATGTGCTTTATTTTCCTTTGACTAAAGAATAGTTTTTCTATCAAGAATTAAGTCAACGACCCACGATTAAAATCGGGGGCTTCAATGCGAACCCCAGTTGACTAGA
>CAZTYI010000111.1:0-2331 GCA_964618335.1 uncultured bacterium | reverse complement strand
GACTCTCGCCGTTAGGCGGAGCATTTTCAAAGCTACGGCGCCATTTTACAAACTGCTCTTCGCCGACTTCTTTTTT
Organism: uncultured bacterium; assembly: GCA_964618335.1. Lineage (GTDB taxonomy): Bacteria > Chlamydiota > Chlamydiia > Chlamydiales > SM23-39 > CAZTYI01. The sequence continues at coordinate 2,255 of CAZTYI010000111.1, read as the reverse complement.
GACCTCTTCTTTATTACGGCCTTGCAGATCGCCATACATGCGCTCATTTAAACGCCAAGATGATAAAACCGGCAGTACCTTATCTGCACTTTCTTTCGAATTAATGGTAGCCCATTTTTGCTCTCTACCTTTATCGTGCATTATGACCGGCGTTTTACCGCTGGAATGTTTTAGTAGCGCTAAAAAAAGAGTCATATGTGCTCGAATGAGAGTTGAAGTAAAAGCAGTATGGATGGGAATATCTTTAATCTCTTCTCCCCCTTTAAGGGCCTCTTCAATGCCCTTTTCAGAAAGAGGCACATCTACCCATCCGGTAAAAACATTCAGCTTATTCCAGATCGATTCGCCATGGCGCATTAAAATTAATGTGGATTTTCCCATTTTCTACCTTGCCTTATGTTTTTTTAAAATTTTCAATCGTTCTCTTTTGAAAACAACCTTTCCATTTTTTAAATAAGCCGTAACTTTTTGATTTTTAAAAACTTCTAACTTAAAAGAACCTTTGAAACAAATATCTTCTGCAAAAAACTGCGAATTCTGATTCAGCTTTAAATAAAACTGCCCCTTATGAGCAACTTCATTTTTCCAAAAACAATTTTTCTTTTTTCTATCAATACCATCATTTTGAATGACGACATTTTTCAAACATAAAAAAGAGCTTTCCAAGTCTTTGCCTTTTACTACAAAAGAACCGTCTAAAGTCAGTTTTTGAATGGAAACTTCCGCTAAATCTAAAATCAATTCAGAGCCTGATTTGATTCTACCCACTGAAATCTTTTTAGATATCTCTGAGAAAAAAGGACCTAAAGCTGGATGCAAAATGATCGAAAAAGCAGGCCCCTTAGAAATGTATTCCTTTTCACTGCCAATCTCTGGCAGTGAAAAACCACAACTCTTAAAAAGAACTTGCATATTTTGTAAATAGTCGAAAAAAGCACCTTCCGGCGTCTCTAAAATAGGCTTTTTGCTCTCATAAGCTTTTTTAGCCGAAGAAAGGGTTTTGATTCTTTCGCCATAGGTCAGATAGGTCTTTAGTTTTTTGAGTTTTTCTTTCTCTGCAATGGGCTTTTTCAGCTGATTATCCAACACATCAGCGATATTCTGCATCATCAGCTCTAGCCGTCCAGATCTGATCGGTTTTTTGGAAAGCAAATCAACCGCTTTAGTTTTTAAATTGATAATGATGCCGGGATAGGGATCTTTTTTGACGGCTTTAACCAGCTCTTTAATATCTGCAAAAAGAATATTGGTGTTGGCTGGATATTTAGAATATAGAGAACCCTCTTTTCTGGGCTTGTCAACTATGTTCCATTTAGAAAAATCAGTATATTCGACATTAGAAATGTTATAGTGAAAGGAAGAGGGTTTTGTTGATGAACGAGATAAAGATGATGATGAGCGAGATAGGGAGGAAGGAGAAAAAGTCCTTAACTTTAAAACATCAGTCCCTTCTGCTGAATTAACGCGTCTTGGACAAGCAGAAAAACCAAAAGCTTTTTTTTCTTTAATACCATAGCCTGTAAAAGCTAAAAGGCCATAGTCCAGGCCAGCAACAGGATTATTAATCTGACGGATTAAAAGCTTTTGTCTTTTTTGTTTTAAAAGCCATTTAAAGACTCCCTGCTCTTCCATCAGCTTCCAAATCACACCGTGGCCACCAGGTTTAAGCAAGAGTTCAAATGGTTTTTTTAAAACAAAATGACCTTCTTCACTAATGACCGGCACGGAGATCTGCTTAAAAATAAAAAAAGAGCTCTTTGGTCTTTGAAAATAATTATTTTCTTGGAGCAGTTTTAAAATCTGAGCATGGTTGTCTTTGGCATCAGAAGTCATGAGTGCTATCGGCACTAAGACTTTTTTCTTGTAAGTTTTGTAATAAAGATATTCCCGCGCTTGCAGATCGCGGATTAGCCCTTCTAAAAGCGAACGTCCTAAAAAAGGCAGCTGGGCAGCTGGCAGCGGTTTGCCTTTAGCACTCGTTAATTTTAAACGATCTCCAGAGCCTCCTAACGGATAGACCTCGGCCATCAGCGGCAAACTTTTCAGCCCTACTTCAATATACTTTTTAACCAAGGGAGTTTTTTTAGTAATGTCAACGACTGCAGGCTCTAGGATTTTAACTGTTTCTTTAGATTTCTTTTTAGCAAAGCCAGCTTTGTTTTCTTTTAAAAGTTTTAAAAAACATTTGAAATAACCGCTCAAACCACCTAAGCCTTGGTAAAAACTCTCAGTGGCTAAAAAAGCAGTGGCCATTT
>CAZTYI010000110.1:0-2461 GCA_964618335.1 uncultured bacterium | reverse complement strand
CTCAAGCGAGTATTGTTTGAAGCTAGAATCCAACGTGCTTTAGCCGTTGGAGTATATCAATAATATTCCACTTTAAACGAAGTTAAATTCCTGCTGTCTTAAAGCTTCAAACAGCACAATCGCAGCAGCATTAGATAAGTTTAAACAGCGTTTATTTTCTTGCATCGGAATGGTTAGAAACTTTTCTGGATATTTTTCATGAAAATAATCTGGCAGTCCTGAAGTTTCCGAACCAAAAATCAAAAGCGCATTGGTTTCATATTTAGGGGAACTATAAGGCTTGTCGACTTTAGATGAGAAAAAATAGAAGGGGTTTTCTGTTTTTTCTAAAAAAAGGTCCAAGTCATCAATTTCTTCGATCTTAACGTCATCCCAGTAATCCAGTCCTGAGCGTTTTAACTGGCGTGAACTAGTGCTAAAACCTAATGGCCTGACTAAGATCAGACCTGTACCAGTCACAGAACAGGTGCGGACGATATTGCCGGTGTTTTGGGGGATTTCTGGTTGGAAAAGGATGATTTTCATGATTTTTATAAGAATTAAAATAATTAATGCTTAAACATTAAATTAATAAATATTTTTTATGCTTTTAACGTATTGTTTTCTCTTCAGCTAGTACTTTAGAAGGCAGATGATTGGAAATTTTGCTTTTATCAGCTTTAAGCACTTCTACTTCGAAAATTAAGAGAGAGTTAGGCGGTAATATTTGATCTTGGCCATAGCCCATAGAGGGATGAATGAAAATTTTTCTTTTCTCATTTTCTTTCATGCCGATGATCGCTTTTTGCAGACCTGGCAGTAGTTCTTTTAAAACCACTACCTGTTCTTCTTGAGAAAGGAAAACCTCGTCATTTAAAAGAGTTCCTTTAGAGCGGATTAAAGGAGAGGAATTTTCTGTAACCGTTTCTCCCTGGCCTTCTTTTAAGACTTGGTATTGCAGCCGGTTTTTTTTGAGAGTCACAACTCCTTTATCTTTAGCATTTTTCTGCAGAAATAAAGAGGCTTGAAGCAGGTTTTGTTCTGAAAGAGCTGTCTGGATTTTTTCTTCCATTTTAACTAAAGAAGCGACGCATTCCTTTTCTGAAAGAGTAGGCTTTTTAGAAGAAAGAGCTTCTTTTAGCCCTTCGAAGATTTTATTTTGATCTAATTTAAGCGGTGAATTTTGGATTTTTTTGCCAATTAAAAAACCAAGTGATTTAGAAGCTTTTGCCACCTCTTCTTTTTCTTTTTTTTCTTGTTTTTCAGCGCTAAATAAGGAAGGACTAAATAAAAAAGAGGTTCCTATCAGTGCTAGAGATAGACCTGTTTTACAAAGTGTGTAAACTTGATCAATTTTATAGTGATAGCGTTTGTAAAATTTACAAAATCGATCAAAAAAGACTTTAATTCCAAATAATCTCTTCATAATCTTCGGCTTTGATTTTAAGTTCTTTAAGTTGGTTTTTTTCAGGGATAGAGGGTGAGTGGGCCATTAAATCAGAAGCTTTTTGAGTTTTAGGAAAAGCGATCACATCTCGAATGTTGTCAGTTTTAGTCATAATCATAATTAATCGGTCTAAGCCGAGGGCGCAGCCCAAATGAGGCGGAGTGCCATAGGCCAGAGCTTCTACGAAATAGCCAAATTTGGTTTTAATGTCTTCAGGAGAAAGTTTTAGTAATTGAAAAATCTTGGCTTGCAGTTCGCTGTTATGAATACGCTGGGAACCAGAAGCAATTTCATAGCCGTTTAAAACTAGATCATAAGCTAGAGAACGGACTTTTAACGGTTCTTTTTCTAAGAGAGGCACATCTTCCAGCAGAGGTGAAGTGAAAGGATGGTGTTCGCTAGTAATCTCTTTAGTCTCTTTGTCTAAAGTAAACATTGGGAAATCTGTGACCCAGAGAAAATTAAATTGATCTGGATTAATCAGATTTCTTTGTTTTGCTATTTGACGGCGTAATTGATCTAAGGCTTGATTGAGTAAAAGTTCGGTGCCGGCAGAAATTAAAATTAAATCACCATTTTCAGCTTTAAAAAGCTGGTCTATTTTTAAAAGTTCTTCTTCTGTGAAAAATTTAGCGCAGCCAGAAGAGAGTTTGTTTTCATTTTTCTTTAAGTAAAAAAGGCCTTTGACTCCTGATTTTTGGAGCATGGCATTGATATTATCTAAGTTTTTACGAGAAATATCTGTACCGCCTTTAACTAAAAAGCCTTTGACAGCGTTTTTAGAAGTTCCTGTTCCCATGCCTTTTTCTGAAAGAATTTCTTGTAGAGGAAAGGGTTGGCCAGAGGGGTTTTGCGCTTTTTCTATAATTGCATCTAGACGAGAAAATTCCATGCCATAGCGCAGATCGGGTTTGTCTGAACCATATTTTTCTAGTGCTTCTTGATGGCTTAAGCGTTTAAAGGGAGCTTTTAGATCTATATTTAAAACAGTTTTTAAAAGTTTTGAGCTAACACAAGAAATAGCATATGCATTAT
>CAZTYI010000109.1:0-2475 GCA_964618335.1 uncultured bacterium | reverse complement strand
TATTTTTACCTTTTGGCGAGGGGGTCTTTCCGAATACCCTAAATAACGGCGAGCAATTACTAGTGCCGCCGCCATGTGTGTAGATATTCCGTATTTGGCTGAAAATTTAATTTTTCCAATGATTGAAGTATACGCCGGATTTATCTCAAATACTTCAATTCCCTCTCTCCAGGCTTTAGATTTTATAAAGGATGTAATCAGACTGTAAGCAAAAGAAGAGAGCTTTCTTCTATATTTTTTTGTCCCCTGTTCTTTTAGACCGGCTTTTTTTTCCCGAAAATCGAGTTTTTCAATAATGACGGGTTTCTGCATTTTCATGGCTAATCGAACAATTTCTTTGGTAACATCTCCAATGATTGCTTTTTTTTGATGTAAATTTTTTCCTGCCAGCGGCAAAGAAAACACCTTATGATTTACCGGATTGCCAAAATGGTCTATTTCAGACAAAGACAGATTGTCTATGTTGATATCTATTCCGATAGCTCCGAATTCTTTTTTACTTAGCCATGCAGGCTCACGACTCTCTACCGTGACAAAAAGATACCATCCTTTTTTATCTTTTTTAAATCGACAGTTAATAGCCTGGCCAAAAACAGGATTTTTAAAGACCTTTCTTTTTTTGTTTTCTAAAAGAGCTTCTATAATCCTGGTTTTGCCATAGGCAAAATCCAGGTTGGGAATCACTAAATGCTTTTGAGAAAAAGTATTGGGCAATCTTAACTGCAAAGAAAAGGTCTTGTTTTCATGATACCTTAACTGACAGGTTTGATTGCCGGCGCTTTCATCTTTTGATCCGATGCAAAAAAAAGAGTTGTTTCTGGCCTCTTGCCAGTCTTTGAGCCAGGCTTGGTGATTTTGGTATTCATTTTCTTTGAGATTAAACTGGGCTTTGAATAATTTTTTACTCCCAAAGCAAAGACGAATGGTTTTCTCTTCCAGATCTTTTTCTAGAGATTTTAGCCTTTCTTGGGAATTTGCCAATTTTCTTTTTTTTTGGTGAAGCTTTTCTTTGGAAAATTGTTTTTTAGAGATGGTTTTTTCCAGGCTTTTGATTTTTTCATTTAGATATTTGACCTTTTCGATCATGAGCTGTTTTTTAGAAGCTATTTTTCCTTCCAGCTGCATACGGCAAGCGTTAAACTGCCGGGCTGTGATGCTAAAGCGTTTGATATATTCAGCTTTCAGCTCTTTTAAGCTTTTTCCTTTCATAAGATCGGTGAAAAGATATCTTTCTATGCCGGAAAAAATATTAGCATATTCTGTTAAGAATATATCTACCTTCTCATCTACTTTAAAACGTGTCTGATAGGTAAACTGTTTAGAGGCTTTCCGCGGCATCTTTTAAAGAGTCCAATAGCTTTTTGTTTTTTCGACTTCTTGAACCATATAATCTTGCTGAAAACACGGTAATAATTTCTAATACATCTTGAACGAGATCATCTTCAAAATTTGTTTGTTCGGAACTGTTAATCATGACAACCTCTATCCCAAACTGTTCACACAGGCTGAAAATCAACTCTGCTCCAAAACGTAAGAGCCTGTCTTTGAGACCATTGTATAACTCATTGCAATCATTTTTTTGTGCTTTTTTGAAAAAAAAGGTTTTTTCGAAATGGCTAACCAACAAGTGGTTAGCCTTATTCTCCAAAAACTTTTTTTTCTAAAAAAGCATCAAAAACCTGATTACAAGCAGTTATGCAACGGTCTCTCTTTATGTGTGACAACCAGCCTATTAAAGTTGTTAAAGCATATAAGCTTAATTAATTTTTTCAAACCTTTTTTATTATAATTTAATCCGGATCCTAAATCTTGAATAATTTCATGCTTCCAACCTTTTGCCGCGCAGTAAGATTCTAATAATTCTACTTGTCTTATGAGATCTTTTTTTTGATCGTGAGAGGATACTCTGGCATAAGCGATGGTGATTTTATCTTTTTCAGATTTTCCGGTAAAACCCAATAAGTTTTCTTTGTTGTATCGACGATGGCCTTTAGGAGTTCTTTCCGATTTTATCTTACCTTCTAATTCCCATCTTCTAAGAGTTTCTCTAGTAACGCCTAGTATTTTTGAAGCTTTTCCTATACTTATTTTCATAACAAAACCTATACAAAATATATAGAATATTACAGAAATGTACAGATTTTGTCAAGCAGTTTCAAACCCCAATAATAATGAATCTTTCTCATTGACCTTTCTTATACAATCTAATATAATCTCATATAGTTAAAATAAAGGAATATTAATGCCTTACTCTCAAAGATTTGCAAAACGAATAGCTTCTCTGCCAAATGAGCTTTGGTCTCAAATAGCTCAAATAGAAGAACTTAAGGGCCAATGGACAGCTGGTATTAACCTCAGTCCGCAAGCATTAGGCCGTCTGAAGCAGTCCGTCCTCGTTACTTCCACCGGAGCCTCAACCCGTATAGAAGGAGCCAGGCTTTCGGATGAAGACGTAGAAAAGCTAATGAAGGGCCT
>CAZTYI010000108.1:0-2650 GCA_964618335.1 uncultured bacterium | reverse complement strand
TTTTATCTTTAAATGAAAAAATCTTGAAAATGGATTCTATGATTAAGTCTTTTGAAAGCGAAATGGCTAAAAAAATTCTGCCAATCGCCTTGAAAGCAGCTAAAAAAATCCTAGGGGAAGAGCTCAAAATTCATCCTGATAGAATTATTGATATTGTCCAACAAGTTTTAAAACCTGTTACAGAACATCACAAAGTCAGAATCTATGTCAACAAAGCCGATCTAGAGTGTTTAGAAAAAAATAAAAGTAAAATTAAAGAACAGCTATATCAAGCCAAAATTTTCTCTATTCAAGAACGCTCTGATATTGAACCAGGCGGCTGTATTATCGAAAGTGAAGCCGGAATTATCAACGCACAACTAGAAAACCAATGGAGAGCCTTAGAAAAGGCTTTTGAAAAAATGCTGAAATAGTGAAAATAAAGTTTGTATGCTACGAAAACTTTATTTTGCTTTGCTTTTGTCTCCCTCTCTTTTTGCTGAAATGGGTATTAGCGATTTTGGAGGACAGCCTAATGTTGTGACCAAAATGTTGGTCATTGCCGGTCTTTCTCTTTTGCCTTTTATGGTCATGTTATTGACCTCTTTTGTCAAAATAGTGATCGTTCTATCTCTTTTGCGTAATGCTATCGGTGTCCAGCAAACTCCTCCTAATCAAGTCATCAACGGCATTGCTTTACTTCTGAGTATTTACGTCATGTTCCCCACTGGAATGGCTATGTATGACGCTTCTAAAGAAGTCATTCAAACACAATCTCCACAAGAACTTTTTTCCGAAAAAACACCTACTTACTTAATCGATGTAGCAATTAAAGCCAAAGAACCGCTAAGAAATTTCTTAGAAAAAAATACTGCTGCCAAACATATGCATTCTTTTTATTTACTAGCTCAGAAAAGTTTTCCCGAGCCTTTTAAACAGGATGTTAAACAAAACGATTTTATCGTACTGATCCCCTCTTTTATCATTAGCCAATTGAAAGGCGCTTTTGAAATCGGGGTCTTAATTTATTTACCTTTCTTTGTCATCGATCTAGTCGTTTCTAATATTCTATTAGCCATGGGTATGATGATGTTGGCGCCGTTAACGATTGCTCTGCCTATTAAACTCTTGCTGATCGTGATGCTTGACGGTTGGACGGTGTTAGTGCAGGGACTGGTAATGACTTTTAGATAAAAAACTATGCATAAATAAAATAATAAGAATAAACCCACGGATTGAATAGTTTTTTAAAAAACAGAAAAGACTGAATAGGAAAAAAACATGTATCAAAACGAAATCTACCAGATGAGCTATCAAGCTTTGGTTTTGATCCTGATTCTTTCCGGGCCTCCGATCCTCATCAGCATGGTTCTTGGTCTTTTTGTCGCTGTCTTTCAAGCTGCTACTCAGATCCAAGAACAGACTTTGGCTTTTACGGTAAAGCTTTTCGCTGTCATCCTCACTTTACTGATTTTAGGCGGTTGGTTAGGAGCTCAAGTGATGCAATTTGCAGGCAATATTTTTAATAATTTCTATCGTTGGCAATGATGGAAAATCTGATTACTTCAACTGATAATTACTTCATCATGATTAATACTCTAATGCAAAAAACTCCCTCTACTCTGATGGTTACCTTTTTTTTATCCTTGGGCCGGCTTCTGCCAATTATGGTCTTAGCTCCTTTTCTTGGCGCCCGTCAATTACCTGCGCCTGTTAAAATCATGTTCGCTATTTCGATTTTAGCCTTGATCTTTCCTCAGATCATCTTTTCTTTAAAAGAAGATCTCAGCATAAACATGTATGTTATTGGTCTCTTTTTAAAAGAACTCCTGACCGGCTTTGTGTTAGGCTTTATTATTGCTATTCCCTTTTATATAGCCCAGGCTTCCGGCTCTTTAATCGACCATATCCGCGGTTCAGCCTCCCTTCAAGTCAATGATCCTACAACCCAGAATAAGACCGGTCCGATAGGTATTCTTTACAACTATGTTTTAATCGTAGTTTTTTTTGCCATTGGCGGACCCTTTTTGTTTATCGATGCCATCTCACATTCTTTTGTGCTACTGCCCATCAATAAACTGCTCAGTCCTATGTTTTTTAATGCTGATGTTCCTTTTTGGAAAATTATCATTGGCATGATCTCACATTTAATGCGTTTAGCAGTTCAGCTGGGAGCTCCTTCTTTAGTGGGAATTTTAATGGCGGAAATGTTCCTTGGTATTGCTAACCGTTTAGCTCCGCAAGTGCAAATCGTCTTCCTTGGTATTTCTCTCAAATCTTTTGTCGGCCTCGCCTTACTAGCTGCCTCCTGGTTTTTTATTATTAACCAGTTCGGCAAAGAATCAATTACTTGGCTAAAAACGCTCAATCAGACGATCAATTTGACTGGTTTACATTGACATACTCCAACGGTTAAAGCACGTTGGATTCTAGCTTCAAACAATACTCGCGTAAAAACAACAACCATAAAGATAAAACCTTTCTGCTCTTTTTTTTAAATAATAAATTTTTATTTTTCTAGAATAGATTGCAATTTTTAGCTGATAACTATTAATTATATCTTTACAAAATTTCAAAAAACAATTTAACCTTTTTCCAATTTTAACTAATTTAAGGGATAAAGCAACCTTTTTTCTGTAAATTCGGCCAATATTCCTCATATTTTTAAATC
>CAZTYI010000107.1:0-2734 GCA_964618335.1 uncultured bacterium | reverse complement strand
CATCTTCTTCCATCACAACTTTCATAGCCTCAAAGAGGCCATGATCGGAGCCGCTCTCGGATGGGCTCTTTGCTCTCTCCTCGGAGCCTTCCCCTATTGGCTCATCTCCAACCAATTATCAGCTCTAGGAATCAGCAATGAACCAATTAGCATTTTTTCCAACTTTCTAAACTGCATCTTCGAATCCGCATCCGGCTTTACCAGCACAGGTCTAACCATGACTACAGCACCCAGCAAACTCTCCCATATCCTGCAATGGTGGCGTTCTTTCCAATCCTGGATCGGTGGTATGGGGCTAGTAATTTTTATCATCTCTCTCGTCGAACCAAAAAAAGAAGAATACCGTCTTTATCTAGCAGAAGCTAAAAGCGAATATGTCGGAAAAAATATCCGCTTTACCCTCCAAAAAACCTGGTTCATCTATCTTGTGTACACCCTCTGCCTGGTTTTTTTGTTTTATTTAGCCAAAATGCCTCTTTGGGATTCAATCAACCATGCTATGAATGCTCTAGCCACCGGAGGCTTCTCAGTAGCCGATAAGAACCTAGGAGCCTATCCCTTAGCAGCCCAAGTAGTAGCCCTACTCGGTATGACCTTAGGTTCAATCAGCTTTTCTCTACATTACCGTCTTTTAAAAGAGGGTAAAATATCTTCTCTTTGGACTAGTATTCAACACCGTCTACTTTTTATTTTTCTGATTGTAGGCAGCTCTATTACTATTCTTTTAAATTGTCTTCCTGAAGAAAACCTAGGTATCTCCAAATGTATTTTCAGCTGGTTTTCTTCTCTTACTACTTGCGGTTTTAGCAACGTAGATATGAGTTATTTTTCAGCTGCCGGCAAGCTCTTTTTTATTTTGGCTATGATTATCGGAGGAACCTCTGGTTCTACATCAGGAGGCCTTAAAATCAGAAGGATTCATAATTTATTTTCCGCCATCATACTGCGTTTGAAAAGCATGACTAAGGCTCAGGAAGAAGAAATCATTGGTGAATTAGAAGAAAAAGAGAAAAAACAAGAAAAAGCAGAACTTGATAAGGAAATTGCTGAAATCAAACTGCCGTCCGGCACCAAAGCCTCTAGGCTTTATTCTTCCACCGTTCTTTTTCTCTTATGGATCTTTTTTCTGATCTTGAGCTGGTTCTTGGTTTTGCTGATCGAGCCTACAGCCGCTCCAATCCATGCTCTTTTTGATCTCAGCAGCGCACTAAGCAATGTTGGACTGTCTACTAACCTAGTCAGTTCCTCTCTTACTATGAGCGGAAAATGGATCTTTATCCTTTTAATGTGGATCGGAAGATTAGAAATCATTCCGTTTATTATTCTGCTATCTACTCTTTCAACTCTGTTTTGCAAAAAAGCTAAAAAAGAAGAAAAATAAAAAAGAAAAAAAACAAACCCTAAATGAAAGACTCTTATTTAGGAAAACCTAAAGCCTTTTTAGCTAAAGCTATAGACCTTCCTATTTTTTGTCTTAAGTTTCGTTTAGATTTTAAGCGGTTAAACTTTTAAGCCTTTAAAGGCGAAAACTCATCTTTACCAGCACCGCATTCCGGACAGACAAAAGTATCTGGCAGAGCTTGAAAAGAAGTTCCTGGCTTAATATCTTGTTCAGGCACACCCTTGGCTGGATCGTAGATCCACCCACAAACATCACAAACGTATTTTTCCATAATATTTTTCTCTTTTAAGTTGTTTCTTTATTCAGGGAAATAACAGTTTTTATTTTAGCCGTCAAATCTAAAAAAATCAACTCTCCAAAAGACCAAAACCCAAGTCTCTAAATAAGTGCTTTACAAGCTCAAAGATTTTTAGTAGAAGAAAAAAAACAGCAGGAGAAACACATGAGCGGCAAACAATGGGGTGGTTTAGTAGCCCTGATCTTAGGTATTACAATCTTCTTTGTCTCTATTTACGCTAAAGGACGCGTTAATGAAGCCAAAGGCAACATTAATCAAGGCACTAGTCTATTACCTGGCAATATCATAGGTAAAACTCTAGATAAGACTATCCAACAGCATATCCATAAATATGAAATCGCTGTTTCCTGGGGCTTAGGCATTGGCATAGTATTAGCAGTAGCTGGTACTGGATATCTTATTTTTTATAGAAAAAAATAAAACAAAAACCTAGAAATCAATTACTCTTTTATTCTAAAAAAATATTTTTGTTTTATTTATAAGATAAAATCTGATAATCACCAGTTATAGATCAACCCACTGATTATTATGCATTTTTATCATTACAAAAGTAAGCTAAAATGCTGCTTGTTTCTTTGCTCTCTTCTTTTCTCTTCTCAGATAAATGGAAACGTCTCTAACAATAACCAATCCCCTTCTGTTACCGACTCTAAACCCAAACAGATCGTCGAAAAAATACTTCTTCCAGCCGATATCAAAATCAACGGAGACAGGCCCTGGGATATCCAGGTCCATAATGATCAGTTCTATGCCCGTGTGCTTAAAGACGGTTCCCTAGGTTTCGGAGAATCATATATGGCCGGCTGGTGGGACAGCAAAGCTCTAGATGAAACCATGTTCCGGATTATGCGATCTAATCTAGAAGACAATTTAAAATTAACCTGGGCCATGCGCTGGCAGATTTTAAAAATCAAATTATTCAATAAGCAGGATAAAAAAGGCAGTCTAAAAGTCATCAAAGAACATTACCAGTTAGGTAACGACCTTTTTGAAAATATGTTGGATCCCCTCATGACCTATAGCTGCGGTTACTG
>CAZTYI010000106.1:0-2777 GCA_964618335.1 uncultured bacterium | reverse complement strand
GGTATTAGCTCAGTTGGTTAGAGCGCCACGTTGACATCGTGGAGGTCAGCTGTTCGAGTCAGCTATATCCCAACGAGGCTGTAAATAATTATTTACAAAGAATATTTGAAAATATTTATTGTAATTTTTATTTATGGCCTTTTTGTTTATAATTTTTTGTTTATGTTTTTTTATATAAAAAAGAGGAAAAAAGCGGTTCTTACTTGAAATTCATTCTAAAAATACTTAATATTTTAAGCTTTAGCTGTAAAATCCTTGATTGCAATTTTATTGGCGAAAATAGTAAAAAGTATCTTGAAAGCTTTAAGTTGTTTTAAAGCTTTTAATTTTTTAAAGAGAAACTGCGAAAAAGAACGCAGATTAAAAAAAAAACTTAAAATTGGGTGATTTTTTGAGAGTTAATCGAGAGATTAGAGCGGATCAGGTCAGAGTAGTGACCGATGATGGTGAGCAATTAGGCGTAATGCCTTTAAGACAGGCTTTGATGAAAGCCGAAGATATGAAAATGGACCTAGTGGAAATAGCACCGAATGCGAGTCCTCCAGTTTGTAAAATCGTAGATTTTGGCAAACTGAGGTATAAACAAGCAAAGAAAGAGAAAGAGAATAAGAAGATGCAGGTCCAGATAAAAGTTAAAGAAATTAAAATAAAACCTGGTATTGATGAGCATGATTTTCAAACCAAAGCTAACCATGCTAGAAAATTTATTTTAAAAGGAAATAAAGTACGGTTGACCCTGACATTCCGAGGCAGAGAGATGCTGCATAAGGATTTAGGAGTCAAACTGCTCGATAAAATGATGCATGTTTTATCAGATGTTGCTATATTGGAAGCCCCTCTGAAAAGCATGGGTAGAATTATGACGCTTGTTTTAGTTCCTTCTGTTAAAAAGGACAAACCCGCGCCATCAAAAGGAGAAAAGAAAAGTGCCTAAAATGAAAACTAATAAGTCAATCAAGTCCAAAGTTAAAATCACTGCTTCAGGAAAACTGATGTTGAATAAGCCTGGTCGGCGCCATTTGCTGAATAAAAAAAGTGCTAAACGCAAACGCCATCTGAAAAATAAGCTCATCATCGGTAAAACCGAAGGTAAGTGTTATTTGAAAAGACTTGGGATAGTTGGGTAACGGTTAATAGATATAGATAAAGGAGAATAAAATGGTTAGAGTCACAAATTCAGTGGCCTCCCACAGAAGGAAGAAAAAGCTTTTTAAGCAAGCTAAAGGATTTTACGGCGACCGTAAAAATCATATTCGTCTGACTAAAGATGCCGTCATGAAAGCGATGGTCTATAATTACACGCATCGCAAACAAAGAAAAAGAAATTTTCGTCTACTTTGGATTATGCGCTTAGGTGCAGCTTCTAAAATCAACGGGCTTTCTTATAGCAAGCTCGTCAATGGGCTGAAAAAAGCTGGCTGTCAGCTTAATCGCAAGATGCTTTCAGATCTAGCAATTAGCGATCCTAAAGCTTTTAGCGCTGTAGTAGAAAGTGCTAAAAAAGCGCTGGCCTAAAACTCGCTAGTATAAAAATCTAAGATAAGATCTCTTTACTAAAAGAGGTCTTTTTTAAGGATAAGTCATGACCTTGCAAACTAATCTGGAAAAGCTAAAGAAAGTTTTTTTAGAAGAGCTTAAAAAGCTTACAACTTCAGCTGAAATTGATCATCTCAAAATTAAATACCTTGGTAAAAAGGGAGAGATAGCTGGGCTGATGAGTACGCTGAGAGAATGCTCTCCAGAAGAAAAGCCTCAAATGGGCAAACTGATCAACGATTTAAAAGAAGAGATTCAGGCTCATTTAGAAGCTTCCTTAAACACTTTTTCCAGCCAAGAAATTGAAAAGCGTCTTGAAAAAGAAAAGCTTGATGTTACTCTTCCCGGCCGCAAAAAAGCCATGGGGAGTTATCATCCAATATCTCAAGTTGCTAATCGGATGCTTAAAGTTTGTCAGCAGATGGGTTTTTCCGTACAAATTGGACCAGACTTAGAATCTGATTACTATAACTTTGAAGCGTTGAATTTCGAAGCTGATCATCCTGCCCGCGATATGCAGGATACTTTTTATGTCACCGATAATCTTTTAATGCGTACTCATACATCAAATGTCCAAGTGCGTTTTATGGAACAATGCGCTCCTCCTTTTCGCGTAGTTTCTCCAGGCAGGGTTTTTCGTAATGAAACTATTTCTTCTAGATCTCATGTCTTTTTTCATCAGATCGAAGGGTTTTATGTAGATAAAGGGGTTTCTTTTGCTGATCTATTAGCTACGATGGAAGAGTTCTGGTCAAAGTTTTGGAATCAAAAAATTGAGATGCGCTATAGACCTTCTTATTTCCCTTTCGTTGAACCTGGATTAGAAGCAGATGTCAGTTGCGTACTTTGCTCTGGCAAAGGCTGTCGTATTTGCAAACACACTGGTTGGTTAGAGGTAGTAGGAGCTGGAATGATCCATCCTAACGTTTTAAAGGCCTCTAAGATTGATCCTGAAGTTTATTCGGGATATGCGTGGGGTTTAGGTATTGAACGCACAGCGATGCTCTATTATGGTATTGATGATATTCGACTTTTTGCAGAAAATAACTTGCGTTTTTTAGATCAATTTAGGAATCCTTAAGGGATCATTATATTCTTTTTACGGAAGAGTGGCAGAGTGGCCGATTGCGCCTGTCTTGAAAACAGGAGACCCTTTGCGGGGTCCGTGGGTTCGAATCCTACCTCTTCCGTTTCTTTTTTAAGTTGTTAAAAATTAGCACTTTAAAATAACTCTTAATTTA
>CAZTYI010000105.1:0-3030 GCA_964618335.1 uncultured bacterium | reverse complement strand
ACTCCCCCCGCAACTTCCAAATCACCCAATTTGAAAAGCCAATTGTTATTGGCGGCGAAGTGATTGCCGATGTAGAAGGTCAAACTAAAACTTTTCAAGTCAATCGCGCTCATTTAGAAGATGATGCCGGCATGTTGAAACACTTTAGCGAATTTGCCGGCGTCGACTATAACAGAGCAGGCGTTCCTCTTTTAGAAATTGTTTCAGAACCAACGATTCATTCTGCTAAAGAAGCCTCTGCCTACGCCATGGCTATCCGTTCGATCATGGAATACATTGGAGCTTCGGACTGCAACATGGAAGAGGGCCATTTACGCATGGACGTCAATATCTCCGTCAGACCCAAAGGCGAAAAAACTCTTAGGCCAAAAAGCGAAATTAAAAATTTAAACTCTTTTAACTTTGCTGAACAGGCTATCGAAAAAGAAATCTCTCATCAGATCCGTCTCTATTCTGAAAATCCAGATACCGAGCATCACAAACTAATTCCAGCTGCCACCTATCGTTTTGATCCAGCTAAAAAAGAACTGATCTTAATGCGTCAAAAAGAAACCGCTGATGACTACCGCTATTTTCCAGAGCCTGATTTACCTCCTGTGGTTATCAATCAGCCGGATCTAGAAAAAATCAGACTAGAGCTGCCGGAACTTCCCCACCAGCGTTTTTTACGCTACACTGAAAAATTAGGTTTAACTCCTTTTTCTGCTTCGCTTTTAATCAATAGCAAAAAAATCTCCGATTATTTTGAAGAGGGACTAAAAACTACTAAGAATGCTAGCTCTCTTTGCAACTGGCTGACTGTAGAATTTGCTGGCCGTTTCAAAAATAAAAATACCAAAGAAACTCTCTTTTCTCTTGAGCTGCCTGCTGCTCATATAGCCAAACTAGTCAATATGATCGACAAAAATACCATCAATGGCAAAATCGCTAAAAGTGTAGCCGATGCTATGATCGTTTCTCCTCAAAAAGATCCGGAAGACATCGTTAAAGAAAACCCAGCTTTCCAGCCTATTTCCGATACTAAAGAGATTGAAAAAATAGTCGATCAAGTGCTTTCAGAACATCCGCAGTCTATTGCAGATTTTAAAAGTGGCAAGACCAAAGCTTTTGGCTTTTTGATCGGCCAAGTTATGAAAGCATCTGCCGGTAAAGCCGATCCTGAAACTGTTAACGCTCTTTTAAAAAAGAAGCTTTCTTAATAGCTTTTTCTTTTCATTTTTCATCTAACTACGCCGTAAATGATATATAAATCGAATAGTATGAGCCACTGAAATGACCAAATCAGAATAGGTAAAAGGCCTATGAAAATGTTTTTTGTCTTAAATAAGATGAATTTTATTTACAAGTGATAAAAAGAAATCTTTCGACCATATTTCTAAAATTTCTTTATTTTTGATAAATGGATAAATGTCTTTTTTAGCTCCTTCTATGTCTAAGTTTTCAATTTTTTTGATTAGTTCTTTTTTAACAAATTCATCGGTTATATCTTTGATTGCAATGGATGGATGGGTTTGATGAATTCTATAAGCTAAATGGTTCAAACTAAGAAAAATCCCATTTTTCAAAAACCAAATAAAATCATACCAGTCCCTTCCTTTTACTCTGGTTTTCCAAGAACGGTATAAAAGAGCATGTACTTTGCCAGCAAAAAGATCAGGTTGTGCATAGGCTTTGATTGCATAAGATGTAGGCTGTAATAAATAATGCATCTCAGTTTCAAATCCCATTGGGGGATTAGTATCTATTTCAATTTTTACTTTAATTTGTTCTTTGAAATGGCACTTCTTTTTTTCTTTTTCGGAAATATCAATTTGAAGATAGTGATAATATGTATTAGCCTTTAAAAAAGCAGATTGGATAAAAGACTCTTTTGTTTTTATTTTTTTTGAAAAACTCACTTGAAAACCAAAACTAGAAAGTTCATTTTCTATAGCTTTTTCATAAACACCAATATCAAAATCTTTTGTTGGTTTCAGTAAAGAAAAATCCAAATCTTCACTAAAACGGTCTAATCCGTATAAAAGCCGAAGAGCTGTTCCTCCGTAAAATGCTCCTTTTTCAAAAAACTTTGCTCTCCATAAGCCTAAAAGAGCAATTTCTTGAATGATTTCTTTTAAGGCATTTTTATAATCATCATGAGTTTGAGGATTATATTTGTTTATCATTTGGATAATAGATTCATTCATAGTTTAAGCTCCAGTAAACAAAGATAAAGAAGCGAGACATTTTTATTTTTATAAATGGTAGAAATTTCTTTCATTTTATTTAGATTAAAGTTTTGTAAGTCTTCTTTTTCAATGCGAAGATCTTCAAGCAAATATTTATTTACTTCTTCGGGATTATTTAAAGTTGTTTGTCTGGCAATCAGATCGGAAAGAGCTTTTTCTGGAGAAGCTATTAAAAAGCTTGTGTCTTCTATATCTTTTAATGTTATTCCAATCGAATATTTTTTCAAAGCCAGTGGATAATAAATAAAATAGCCAAAGGAAGTTTTATACTCCTTTTTTCGTTTACAGCAAATGTTAGTCACAACTTCTACTTTTTCAGGAATTAAATTATAATATGACAAAGCATATTCGAGTGAGATATATGAAGGTCCCCATAGTAAATTAGCTAATATTTCCTTTTGAACTAATCCTTTTCGATAATCTTCACCTAAAACATACAGCCCTTTTTTAACTTGCACAATTTCTTTGGATTTAAGCAGACGGGATATTTTATCTCTTGGTTTTTTATAGTGGCAAAGAACTTCTATTAATTGTTGGTATGAGAATATGTTTTTTAAATTTTTGGATAAAATATTCTTTTTCATGTTTTTTGCCCCTATGTCCATAATTATAAGACATAATAACTTATATTAACAATAGAAATGTTGGAAAGTCCATTTTTAATGGACATTCAAACATTTTTTAACAACATAAGTAACTGATTAGCAATGCTATATAACTATTAAGGTTTTTATATCTCGGCCTCTATGTTTTTTTTTGGGTCAATTTAAGGCCTAGGATGGAATTTCTCAAAAGCTCTTTT
>CAZTYI010000104.1:0-3219 GCA_964618335.1 uncultured bacterium | reverse complement strand
ACGCAGATAAACAGAAAAAGGAAAGCTTAAACAAGATAAAAAATTGCCTATCACAAAATATTCCAACACAGGAGAAGAAAGCATTCTGACAGTAAAAATATAAAAACCCAAATATCTTCCTAAATGGGTCAAAAAAATCAACCCGGCAGATAAGAACAAACAAAGCCCAACCGTAATCCAAAAAATACGTAAAAAAAGAGCTTCCCTATCTAAAAATTTATTTTTGGCTAAAAGAGTCCCAAACTGAGGGAGATAAGCATTTAAGTAAATAGTGCTAAAGCTGGTAATCACACCGCTTAAGAATAAAACTAACCCGACTTTTCCAGCTGCTACAGATCCAAAAAAACGAAAAATAACCGGATTAAAAAGACTAAAAGCAAAAAAACCAGAAATAGAACTAAGGGCAATTCTCCACTGCATCGGTAAAACTTCTTTTTTCCAGGGGATTTTGATTACTAACCGCTTATTTAGAAAAGTTTTAAAAAAAGGTAAAAATCTTTTCCAAAGAAAATAAATATTCCATAAAAGACAAAGGCTAAGGCTAATTGAATTAACCCATAAATTAGCTCCTAAAAAAATACTAAGGCAGTTGACTGATCCCCAAATCAACGAATAAATAAAACGATAATAAGCAACCTGATTTTGCTGGCTGCAACCATCTAAAAAAGACCAAACTGGAATAAATAAAAAAATCAGAGAATTGACCAGACTAATCAAAAGCCAGGGCTTTTTCCAACTGATCAAAACAGTTTCTTTTAAATCAAAAAAGAACAGCCCGCCAAAACTTAAAACTAAAAAAAACAGAATTGCCGCTAAAAAATACCATTTAAAAACCAGTCTGCCAAAACTAACCAGTCGTTTTAGAGCTTGTTCATCTCCCACTATGCCTATTTTTTGATCATATTTTAAAAGGCTCCATTCATGAGACGCAAAATAAGTAATAATCGATCCAAGTCCCAGCTCTAGAAAAATTTGAAAAGTCAACAATGAACTAAAAGTATAATAATAACCTTGCAGTTCGGCAGAAAAATGGCGCATGATCAAAATAATCTGTAAAGGGCCAAAAAGAGCAGCTAAAGCTTTAGCTCCAAAAGAATTAAGAAGCGCTTTTTCCAAACCATAACGAGATAAAACAGTGCTTTTAAAATTTAAAAGTTCTTTAACTTTTTCTTTAATCACTAATTTCATGCCTTAGTTTTAAGCTTTATGGATATATTGCAGAGGCTGTTTTTCAATCTCAGGAAAATTTTCTTCAACCCATCTAATAGTATTTTCTATTCCCTCTTCAACGCCAATTTCAGCTTGCCACTTCAACTCTGCTTGAGCTTTGCTAGAATCAATTATATAAGCTTTGTCCTGACCAAGTCTTTCCGGAGCAATAGAAGTCGCTTTTTCAAAATCAACTCCCATTTTTTCACAGATCAACCGAACAACTTCTTTAACTTCAATTCCTTTGGGAGGAGAAAAATGATATATCTGACCGGGTTTTCCTTCTTCCATAGCTAGCAGTTCACCTTTAGAAATATCTCTGATATGAATATAGGATTTCACGGCTTTACCGCCACCATGAAGCTCTATCTTCTTTCCTTTTTTGATATTGATAATTGATCTTGGAATAATCTTAAAAAGCTGCTGATAGGCACCATATACATTAGTAGATCTGACCATCACCAAAGGAAAGTTAAAGTTCTTATAATAAGTAAATAATGAAAAATCGCCAGCCGCTTTTGAAGCGGCATAAGGAGTTGAAGGATTAAGAGGATGTTCTTCTTTCACCACTCCAATGCAAGTGCCATAAACCTCAGGAGAAGAAATATGAACATACTTTTTTAAAAACTTTTTATCTTTTAAAAGATTTGCTAATTGAGTAATGCCAACTGCATTGGTCTGAAACCAGTGATGAGGGTTTTCCCAAGAAGGACCCACTTCGCTTTGCGCTGCAAAGTTAACAATATACTCAGGCTGAAACTCTTCTAAAAGCTGATCCAGTTTTTGCAAATCCTGGTTCAGATCAATTCTTGCAAAATGAAAGTTTTTCAAAGCTTCTTTTTGTCTTGTTTTATTTTTATAAGGTAGAAAAAGAGAAGATTTTTCTTCTGACCGACTAATTCCTACGATTTGATATTTCGGGCCTTTTGAGCTTTGTTCATTTTTTTCGAGCAACAAATCAATAAAATCACTGCCGGAAAAAGAATTGCTTCCAATCACTAAAACTTTTTTCATGTTTTAAAAATCCTTCTTTTAAGCGCTTAGATATTTTTTACTTCTACTTCATCAGTCGAGTTAAAAATTTAACCAATGCTGCTTTTTTGACAGACTCTTTATTGCCAACTACTTGAACTCCTAAAGCCGCTATTAGAGAACCAAGAAAACCAGAGATTAACATTGGATATCCTTTAGCTCTGCAAAGAGAACTAAGAGCTAAATAATTATCTCCAGCTCCAACGCGGTCCACTGTTTCTGAAACAAAAGCTGGAATATTCAACACTTTTTCTTTCTGTTCTAAACAAAAAACTCCATTAACACCGCGAGTCACGGAAAGAGCTAAACAGTCCATCTTTTCAGAAATAAGCTTGGCTACAATTTCGAGAGGTGTATGACGATCATGAGCAGCTAATCTCAGCTCTGGTTCATTTAAAGAAATATAATCAGCTCTTCGATACTGGGTAACTACATTATAGCCACGATTGCCGCTATTGATCTGTGTATTCAAAGCTGTAAAAACAGGAAGCTTGGAAATTTCCTGAATCAGCAAATCATTTGTAAAACCGTTGCCAAAATCAGAAACTAATAACAAATCAGCGTTTTTAGAAGAAGCCTTTATGTATTGTAAAGCTTGCTCTGTTTGCTCTGAGTTTAAAGAGAATTTCTTAAAAGAATAAGAATAGGTCTCAAAAAGCTTAGAAAGAGTTTTTCCATCCTGCAGCACATATCTTTTTTTAACAAGCGTCGGTCTTTTTTCTATATATATAGGTTTTAACTTAACTTTAGGATCCAATTTTTTTCTGATAAAATCCAAATGAGGACACTCTTTACCAAGTGCAGTTATAAGAGTTACTTCTTCAGCAAATTGAGCAAGATGATTGGCTAAAATTAAAGATCCTCCTAGAAAAAGCTCCCGATCACGCAAAGAGGCTACCATATGAAGCCCCTTTCCAGATTGTCCTAACGGCTCAACATATTGATACTCATCTAGAATAGCATCGCCGACTATGGTTA
>CAZTYI010000103.1:0-3231 GCA_964618335.1 uncultured bacterium | reverse complement strand
GCTAAGGAGCTGATGAAAATTGTTAATCATCTTTGATTTAGACGATACTTTAGTCGATACTTCTTTATCCATTTTACCGATAAAATTAAAAAGAGCTCTTTTAGAAGCCAAGGCTGCTGGGTTAAAGTTAAATTTTAGTTTGTCAGAAGCTTTAAAAAAACTCTTAGTAATTGATCAAAAAACGGCCTCTGCAACAGAGACTCTCAAGCTTTTTTTTGAAAAATTTGCTTTGCCTTGCGATCCTTACTTAAAACTTGCTACAAGAGTTGTTTACGAAGACAATCTCGATCAAATAAAAGTTTTAGCTGTTCCAGATGCTACACTGATTCTTAAAGACTTAAAGCAATATCATAAGCTGGTTCTAGTGACCGTAGGAGAGGAAAATCAGCAAAAAGAAAAGCTGGAAAAAGCTGGTATAGATTTTTCATTTTTTAGTATCATAGAGGTTGTTAAAAAGAAGGCTAAAAAAAAATCTTACAAAAGAATTTGTCAAGATTTAGGTTTTCAAAAACACGAAGTTTTAGTGGTGGGGGACAGAGTTGAAAACGATCTCCAGCCAGCTAAGGAATTAGGGTACCAGACGGTTTTAATGCTTCGTGGAAGAGGGAAGAATCAAAGAGATTTTAATTTTGTAGATTTCAAAATTAAATCTCTTTTAGAGCTTAAAAAAATTATTAAAAACAAGGATTGATGCATGGCTGCGAGTAATCAAATTACCCCTGGAATGACTATCATTTTAGATAAAAAGATCTATCGGGTTGAATCAGCTTTAAAAGTAGCAGTGACTAAGGGCACTCCTTTTATTAAAACCAAATTGCGTAATTTAGCTTCTGATGAAGTGATAGAAAAAAACTTTAAGCTGGATCAAGAGATTCAGGAAGTTACTTTAGAAGAACGCAGTTTAGAATTCTTGTATCCAGAAAATAAGCAGTATCTTTTTTTAGATATCGGCAATTTAGAGCAGGTCCTAATTAATTCAGAGATTTTAGGTGAAAAAATTAATTATTTAAAAGAAGGGATCTTAATTACAGCACGTTTTTATGGTAGCTCGGTATTTTCGATTGAACTGCCAGCTTTTTTAGAGCTGATGGTTGTTAAAACAGAAACTGGCCAGGATAAAATCAGCGTCTCTAATTCGACTAAAGCTGCTATTTTAGAAACTGGAGCTAAAGTAGATGTACCGCTTTTTATTGAGACTGGGGATATTATTAAAGTTGACACCCAAAAACAGGAATACATTCAAAGAATTTAAAGGTGATTTAACCAAGATAATTTATTTTATTTAAATAAGAGGAAAACGTGAACTTAGAAGAAATTCAAAAATTAATGCGGCTGATTGAAGAAAGCAAGCTAAGCCGTTTTCGTTTAAAAAAAGGCGACTTTGAACTGGTTTTAGAAAAAGAAAGCCGACATATGCCGCCGCCTCATCATTTTGCTCATCATGGAGAATATCCTGCGAGACATGAAAAAGAGGGTAAGGGCGAGGAAAAAATGAGCGGGTCTTTTATCAAATCCCCTATGGTTGGCACTTATTATAGTGCTGCCGGACCTGATCAGCCTTCTTTTGTGAAAGTTGGTGATCTAGTAGAAGAAAATCAAGTCATTTGTATTATTGAAGCCATGAAAGTTATGAACGAAGTGAAAGCTGGTGTTAAAGGAAAGGTCAAAGAGATCTTTTGTAAAAATACTCAGCCGGTTGAATTTGGCACTAAACTTTTTAGGGTTGAATAGGGACGCTAAGGAATATGCTATTGAATAAAAGCATGCTTTGGATACATCAAGGTGTAAGGTAGATTTATGAAAGTTCTAATTGCCAATCGCGGTGAAATTGCCGTACGTATTATCCGAGCCTGTCATGATTTGGGCTTGTCTACAGTAGCAGTCTATTCAGAAGCTGATGCTGAAGCCTTGCATGTGCTTTTGGCTGATGAAGCGATTTGTATTGGCGAGCCTCTTTCAGCTAAATCTTACTTGAAAATTCCCAGCATTCTTTCTGCCTGTGAAATTACTGGAGCTGATGCAATTCATCCAGGCTATGGCTTTTTAGCTGAAAATGCCAATTTTGCTTCTATCTGTGAAAGCTGCCATTTAAAATTTATTGGCCCTAGCCATCATGCTATTGCTCTTTTAGGTGATAAAGCTAAAGCTAAAGCGATAGCTAAAAAAGTTTCGTGTCCTGTGATTCCTGGTTCTGATGGAATCGTTGAAGATGTAGATGATGGTTTAAAGCTAGCTGAAAAAATAGGTTTTCCTCTCTTTATTAAAGCGACAGCTGGCGGCGGCGGTAAAGGTATTCGGATTGCTCAAGATAAAGAAGATTTTGTAAAGCAGTTCATTGCAGCTCAAACCGAAGCAGGCGTTTGTTTTAATAATTCTGATGTCTATTTAGAAAAGATGATTACAAATCCCCGCCATGTCGAAGTTCAGATCATCGGCGATACGCAAGGCAACTATGTTCACTTAGGCGAAAGGGATTGCACCATTCAAAGACGCAGACAAAAACTCATTGAAGAATCTCCCTCTCCGGTTTTAACCGAAGAGACCAGAGCCAAAATGGGACAGGCGGCGATTAACATTGTGAAAGCTGCCAAATATTCTTCTGTTGGTACGGTAGAGTTTCTAGTTGATTCTAAGGGCGACTTTTATTTTATGGAGGTCAATACCCGGATTCAAGTAGAGCATACGGTGACTGAAGAGCTAACTGGCTTTGACCTGGTGAAAGAACAGATTAGAGTAGCGCTTGGCGAAACTCTTTCAATCAAACAAAAAGATGTGACTTTTAGTGGCCACGTCATGGAATTCCGCATCAACTCTGAAGATCCGCGGAATAATTTCACTCCTTCTCCTGGAAAATTAGAGCATTATTTTGTGCCGGGTGGACCTAATGTACGGGTAGACAGCGCTTGTTATCCAGGCTACAAGATTCCGCCTAATTATGATTCGATGATTGCTAAACTGATTGTGAAAGGCAAAGACCGTACTGAGGCAATTGCGATTGCTAAAAGAGCGTTGAGAGAGTTTCATATTTCAGGGGTCAAATCTACGATTCCTTTCCATCTTTATATGCTGGAAGATAAAAAGTTTTTAGCTTCGGATTATACTTTAGACTATATTGACCAGTTGATGGAACAGGGCGTTAAGTTCGAATAGTTATATTTATTTTTTGTCCCGTATAGAGTCTTGTGCTATCCATTTTAATTACTTGGTTTTTTATTAAGTAATTATATTATA
>CAZTYI010000102.1:0-3364 GCA_964618335.1 uncultured bacterium | reverse complement strand
ATCTACAGAAAAACGGTGATCTTTTTCCAAAAGTTCTTTAGCTATTGGTGGCAGTTTTCTAGTTATATAAACTTTCAGCATTGCTCTCACCTTTTCAATATTTAAATCTAACTATTTTAATCTCTCAAAAAATCCAATCTCTAAAAATATGTTAGCTAATCTTAGCTAAAATTAGAAATTTTATTTAGGAAATAGTCCATTTACAAATAGTCTAAAAAGATTTTGTTGAGATAAAAAAAAGCTATTGCTTAGGTAGCCAGAAAGTGAATTTTGAACCTTTTCCAGACTCACTTTCTACCGAAATTTCTCCGCCATGTAATTTTACAAGTTCCTTACAAATCGACAAGCCCAAACCAGTGCCTTTTTGACCTGGTCCAGCTTCTCTTCCAAACTGCATAAATTTGCCAAAGACTTTTGGCAGATCTTCTTTAGAAATTCCCCTGCCGGTATCAGAAATAGAAACTTCTACCCGCTTTTCCTGATCTGCGACTTGCAGAGTTATTTGACCTC
This sequence comes from uncultured bacterium, assembly GCA_964618335.1. Classification (GTDB taxonomy): domain Bacteria; phylum Chlamydiota; class Chlamydiia; order Chlamydiales; family SM23-39; genus CAZTYI01. The sequence goes on along the minus strand of CAZTYI010000102.1, from coordinate 2,854 downwards.
CAGAATCGGTAAATTTAATCGCATTGGAAAAAATATTATTAATCACCTGAACTATCCGGTCTGAGTCAATCTCTAATTCAATGGGATTAGAAGGTAAGTCACTATTTATTTTTAAATTCTTTTCTTTAGCTACTGATTCCCAATTCTTACGAATTTCTTGCAATAGATTAACTATATTTATCTTGGTTTTGTGAAGTTCAACTTTACCGGCTTCGATTTTAGAAATATCTAAAAGATCATTAATTAAATTGCCTAGCCTTTTTAAATTTCGAATGGCCGTGTCCAAAATTTGGGTCTGCTCTTGATTAATCTCGCCGGGGATCTTATCTAAAACTAAAGAGACTGATTCTGTAATAATTGACAGCGGAGTTCTTAGCTCATGCGATACCGTAGAAAGAAAATTGGTTTTCATCTGCATTGCCTGTTTTAAAGCTTCTTCGGCTAATTTCTGCATAGAAATATCTCTGACTGTTACTAATAATAACTCTTTTCCATCTAGGTGAATTTTTGATAAAAGAACCGCTGAATCAAATTCATTACCCTCTAATGTTTTATGTTTCCATTCAAAAGCAAGGCTCCCTTCCTTCATGGCTTGATCTATCCTCTGTTTAGCTTTTTCTTTTGAAGACATTCCATCAGGTTGTTTTTCAGGAGATAATTGATGAGGAGAATATTTTTTAAAATCTTCTTCGTCTTTACATTTAAATAATTTTATCGTTGCTGGATTGCCTCCCAAATATCCATCTTCCGGGTCTAATAACATGATCGCATCTGTGGAATCTTGATAAATCGTTTGATATCTTTTTTTACTTTCTTCTAAATTCCTTTCAACTTTTTTTCTTTGTTCTATTTCTTGTTCTAAGACACTTTTTGAAGCTGTCGTGTTTTTCAAATTGTCAGCCATCTGCTGAAAAGATATGCTCAAATCCCCTAATTCATCATTTCTGAATTTACAATCCCCTTCCTTCTTATAATCAAATTGCCCAGAACCAATCAGAGCTGCTTTTTCCTTCAAGCATGCGATCGGCTGAGAAAGCCTCCTTGAAATAAAATACGACAGGAAAAAAATAATTAAACCAAAGCCAAAGCCAATAACAAAGGTCCAGTTTCTTAAAACATAAATCGGCTGAAAAACCTCTTTGGCATCAATTTTGACTACCATGCCCCATTCCAGCCAAGGCAGATAACGCCAAACAGCTAAAGTTTCATGGCCGAGGTAATCTCTATCCAAACCAAAACCTTTTTCGCCGACAACTGCCCTTTGTCCGGGAAGGCTCTCTTTAGAACCTAAAACAATTCGCCGTTTCTCTGCGTCTGGATCAAAACGTGTCGGCGCCGCACATTGCATCCGATTGCCAGATCTATACCAAACTACCGTCTCGCCAGTCTTCTGCAACCCTGTATAATCATTTAAAATTGAAAAAACTTCGGTATTATCCAGCTGCGCTACTAAAACTGCAACAATGCCCCCCTCTTTAAAAATAGGAGCTACCACAAAAGCCGCTGATTCATGGCTGGGAGGATAATATTGAAAACTGGTGATATCAGGCGCCATAGTCGTCTGAATATTTCTAAAACTTTTAGCTAAGTTAGTATTTTTATAAATGCCTGTTAAGAGATTAGTTCCCAAATCTGATTCTTCTGTAAGAGAAAAAACTACTTCTCCTTGAGGAGAATCATTGCAAATAATTAAAAAATTATAAAAACCGCTTTTTTTCAATTTAAACTCTAATTGATCGATAAAAAACTGCTTCCATTTCAAATATTCGGAAGAATCCATCCCTTTTTTATAAGCCTGGCAAAGGGATTCAACATTATTTATAACATTTGGACGGTTAGCCAAGGTCTCGACATCCATTTCTCTTTCGGTAAAAAACTGTTGCAAGACCAAAGTCTTATAATCGCTGATCGTAATCAAATTGTTATAAATTTCTTTTTCCAGTTCTAGTTTTGCACTGCGATAAGAAATCAGACTAATGACCGCCATCGGAACTAAGGCAATCAACAAAGACCCTAAAAATAACTTGGCAAAGATATTCAGCCTCATGGCTTTGCCTCCGGAGCTGCCCAGTTCTGATGCCAACCTTCATAGAGATTTTGTAAAAAAAGATCCCATGCTTCTTTAGATTTAAAGATTGGAAAGGGAAGCGGCATCACCGGTCCATCGCTGGTCCAAAGAATAGAAAACTGACCATTTTCCTGAACTTGGCCGATTCTGACTGTTTTCCAAGTATGCAGATTGTCATCTAGATAGATCACCCCTTCTGGAGCATTAAAGCTCTGCCGTTTAATTCTAGGTCTGACTGCGTTAACCTCTGACGTATCGGCATCCACCACTGCCTGAGCCCATAAATATACTCCAAAATAACCTGCTTCCATAGGATCAGAGGTTACCTGATCTTCTCCATACTTATTTTTATAAGCCTCAACAAAATGTAGATTTCTCTCTGTATCGATAGTTTGAAAATAGTTCCAGCAAGCATAACTGCCGACAATATGCTCATTCCAAATATGTTCTGCAGTCTCTTCTAAATTAAAGTCGGGGTTATTTCTATCAACTGCCAGCTTTTCTACATAAATGCTAAGATTTTTCCGATATTCAGCAAGCTGAATCTCGCCAATACTCGTCGACATGATCGGGATATTCGTTAAAATACTTTCTTTTTCTTTATCACTTTCGTTATGCATGGCAATAAAAAAAGCAATGTTGCTGTCGCCATTGATCGTATTAATAATCACATCCGGCTTAGCTAACTCAATTTTATTGACTATCTCTTCGAAGTTACTGCCGCCTAAAGGCTGATACTCTTCACCGACAATTTCGCCTTTTAAGCTTTTTAGCTGTAATTTGATA
>CAZTYI010000101.1:0-3453 GCA_964618335.1 uncultured bacterium | reverse complement strand
TTGTTTAGCCTTGGATGGATTTATTGAAAAGTGCCATTGAATTTCCTATACTTAATCGCGAGAGTAAGTGTAAGTTTGCATCAGGAATTTTTTGCTTTTAGGCATGGAGAGGATCAAAAAAAATATCTAAAAGGTTTTAAATCCTTTTTTAAAGAAAAGGTAAAAAAACCTTTGTTTTTTTACAAAATCTTTTTAAAATTAATGGTCTTATTTTAAATGGAGGAAAATATGAGCGGTAATATAGATTTAATGAGTGATAGGCCAGCTTCTAGAACTAATATGAAAACCCCAGTGTATCCTTGTGATTTAAGAGGGGTTTCCAGCAACTTAATGAGGCGGATTTTGAAAAAACATCCTGAATTAACTAGAGAGATATTATGGCGTTGGTATGAAGATAAATCTCCGGGGATATGCATGAGAACTATTGGGACATCTCCTCTTGGCTTTTTTAAAGGTATCAAAGAGGTTTGTGATTTTTGTTTAGACTCGACAAAATAATAGAGTGGATAGAGATCAGAAATGAGCATTTTTTAAAAAACAATTCAATAGGTTGTTTTCTGTAGCCTATTTTTGTGTAAATGCTTTTTTTAAAAAAAAAGTTCACTAAAATTCGAAAAAACGGTAAATAAACTACATACTTTAGAGATTTAAGGGAGAACCCTGTGAGATGTCCTTTTTGCGGTTATGAAGAGTGAAAAGTAACGGATTCCAGAGCTATTGAAGATAGGCTAACGATTGAAAAGATTTTAAACTGTTTGAATGAAAGGGATAGGAATTTCAATGGCCTATTTGCAAATCATGAATGACATGAGTAACAATTCCTAAAATTTTAAAATCCATTTCTTTTGAAATTTCAATTGGCGCAAAATCTTCATTTTCTGCAATTAGATATGCTTTTTGATCTTTAAGCTGTAATCGTTTAACCGTAAGCTCTCCATTTATCATTGCAATTACGATCTTATCGTTTTTAGGCTCTATGCTGCTGTCGACAATTAAAATATCGCCATTTTGAATCCCTGCTTTAATCATGGAAAGTCCTGAAGCTTTTACTAAAAAAGTCTCTTTAGGTTTTTTGATTAAAAGTTTATTCAGATCGATTTTTTTCTCAATTTTATCATCTACTTCGGTAGGAATACCGGCAGAGATTTGACTTTGATAAAAGGGCAGTCTGAAAAATCGATTGTGAATGCATTCTAAAGCTTTTTCAAGGTCGCTTAGCGGCACACGAATAGATTTAGTGGGCTCGCCGAATTTTCCGCTTCCTACCGGACGTCCTGCTCCTTCTCTTTTTCCTCCTCTAGGCATAATTCCTCCATAAAAAATTTTTAGAATGAATGTTGTTCTAAAATCATATAAAGAGCAAGATCTTTTGATTTAAGATTAACGGGCGGTAATCAAATTATGTCTTGTTCTGCCTTAGCATCTTTTCATCAATCAACGCCTTTTGTTTATCATCCAAGAAGACCCGAAAAATCTCTTCTCTACCAAACTATTCAAAAAGAGCTTGAGTCCTGGCTGGAGATGCGCTCTTGCGAGGAAATGCCGGTTTTTATCGAAAAAGAATTCCACTCTTTTCTTAAATGCGGCATTTTGGCTTACGGCTTTGCCAGAGCACATTGTTCCGGATGCGGCTATGATTTTTTAGTTGCTTTTTCTTGTAAGGGCAGGGGGTTTTGTCCGTCTTGCAATACTCGGCGCATGGTTGAAACTGCCGCTCATTTAGTTGATCATGTTTTTCCAAAACGGCCTGTCCGTCAGTGGGTGCTATCTTTGCCTAAAAGACTGCGCTATTTTTTGCCGTCCAATCCTAAATACGCCAGCTCTATTTTACGCATTTTAATAAATACCATTGAAAAAGCGCTGTTTCGCAAGATTTCTAATGCTCCTGTCCAAAGCAGACTTGGCGCGGTTACCTTTCTGCAAAGATTCGGCAGTACTTTAAATCTGCATTTTCATTTTCACTCTTGTGTGATCGATGGTCTTTTTGATAGAGAGGGGAATTTTTATTCAGTTGGTTTTTTTAATAGCGAAGAAATTAAAGCTGTGGAAAAACAAGTTTGTAAAAAAGTGGTCAGATTTTTTTTAAGGCAAGGTTTTTTAAATGGAGAGGAAGCATCAGATATGCTCAGCTGGAACTACAGCGGCTTTTCGCTTGATGCTAGCGTTTTGATTGAAGCTCAAGATAGGGACGGTTTGGAAAGACTGATTCGATATTGCGCCCGTCCTGTTTTTGCTTCTTCCCGCTTAGAAAAAGTAGGGAATAGACTTAAATATGTTCTTTCTAAAGCAAATGCTAAAGGGGAGAAGGTTTTATTTTTAAAACCTTCTGAATTGTTAGATCGGCTGGCCAAGTTGATACCCCCTCCGCGTCATCACCGCCATCTTTATCATGGTGTGTTAGCTTCTAATTCTCCTCTTAGGTCAAAGATGGCAATGCTAGCTGGTGAAGAGCCGCCTGTAGCCGGGACTCAATTGAAGCAGCTGCTTTTAGATGTTGATGGCGAAAAGTCTAAAAATTTGATAGTTCAAGATGGTCCTTTGTTGAGCTTTGATATAGAAGAGAAAAAAAAACGGAAAGTTTCTTTTGGGTGGGCCAAGCTGATTGCGAGAATTTATGAGGTATCGCCGCTGATTTGTCCGAAATGCGGTGAAATGATGAAGATTATCGCTTTTATTGAAGACAGGCCTACAATTCAAAAGATTTTAACTTGTCTAAATGAGCCGATAGATCCTCCTCCTATAGCTTCAGCCAGAGGCCCGCCTGAGATGGAGTTTAATTATGATCAAAGGTGTGCATATGATTAGAAGCTTAAAAAACTCTTCTTATAGATGAGGAATAGGGGAGGTTTTGTTTTGAGGGGATTTTCTTAAGGATTTTCATCAATTTTTAAATCAGAAAAACTGTCAAAAACCTTGTCTAGACAAGGTTTTGGGCTTTCTGGTTATTTAGGCTTGGGTAGTATTATCGAAAAGTGTCATTGAATTTCCTATCCTTAATAGTTGGCAATTCATCCCCTACCTAAAGGAAGGGGTCTTCTTGCCCTAAAGATGATAAAAAACTTAAAATCCAACACCATAGTTAAGAGAAAATATTAAAAAAGGCGAAATGGAAAAATAATAAAAAGTTTTTTTATCGCCAAGAGATTCTTTTCCAACGATGAGCTCTAAATTAGGTATAGGAAAATACCAGCGCATTTTTTTAGGCTTAGATGAAGAAAATATACGAAATTCCTCATTACGTACCACACCTATGCTTGGCATTAATCCAAAATATGTGCCGTTTAAGCTTTTAGGATAAAATAAACTTTCATATTTAAGACTGATTGCGGGTAGAGCATAAGAACAGAATGAGATATTCAAGTTCGGCCCATAGCCCCAACTTTCCGTACGGTAACGATGTCCTATACTTATTTCTCCACCCAAAGAAAATTCTTCATCCCAAAGAAGAGAAAA
>CAZTYI010000100.1:0-3537 GCA_964618335.1 uncultured bacterium | reverse complement strand
TCGGACCTGGCAAGAATATCGTTCAACGCGAGACATACTTCAACGCCGGGGTATTGCTGCTGGAGCTGGGCCAGAACGGACTCGTTCTTGTCGCAGATCAGCTTCAGTACGCCGAGTTCTGTATAATTCCTGACGAGGTTCTTTCCCCAGTAGCCGGTGCCGATGACGGCAACGCCCTGCAGATCACCATGATTTTTATTGATCATCATCTGTTAGAAATCCTCAAAGGCTTCGAGCTGGCTAAAGAACCTCCTTTGGATGGTTTTTTAAGCCACTATTTTAGAAGCCATAAAGCACTAGGCTCTCACGACCGCCGTAAAATCTGCACCAAACTCTATACTCTGATTCGTTTCCGCGCTCTGATCGACTATTTTTTAGAAAAACCAATCACTTGGGAAAAAAGACTTTTAAAACTTCCTACCCTGGATTTAAAAACATTAGCTAATGACAAGACCCTGCCGCCACATATAAGAGTCAGTTTCCCCCAAGTTTTATTTCAGCTGCTGCAAAAAGATGCAGATCCAGAAGATAAAAACAGAGGAGAAAAACAAGCTCTTGAGATTTGTCAGATTTTAAATGAAGAAGCGCCTTTTACAATTAGAATCAATCCTTTAAAAACTTCTCGAGAACAGTTTTTTAATAGACTGAAAGTTAACTATGATGTGCAAAAAACCAATCTTTCTCCTTTAGGCATTGTTTTTCATAAAAGAATCAATCTCTTTACTTTGGAAGAATTTAAAGCTGGTTTTTTTGAAGTCCAAGACGAGGGCAGCCAGCTCGTTGCCAATATGGTAGATGTTAAACCTACTGATTCAGTCTTAGATTTTTGCGCTGGCTCCGGCGGCAAAACGCTAGCTTTTGCCCCTAAAATGCACGGACGCGGGCAGATTTTTTTATATGACATCCGCCCAGCGGCACTCAGACAAGCTAAGAAAAGACTAAAGAGAGCTGGTATTCAAAACGGACAAATTGTGCTCTCTTACGACAAGCTCAAATCTCTAACAAAACCTTTCGACTGGATTCTCTTGGATGTGCCCTGTTCAGGTTCTGGCACTTTAAGACGCAATCCTGATATGAAATGGAAATTCGCTTTATCAGATTTGGAAGAACTCGTAGCCAAACAAAGAAATATTTTTAAAGCTGCCTTTCCTCTTTTAAAAAAGGGAGGCTATTTGCTTTATGCTACCTGTTCACTTTTCAAAAAAGAAAATGAAGAGCAAGTGAAATTTTTCTTAGACAATTACCCGCTTAAACAAATCGAAGAACCGCTTAAACTACTGCCTATAAGCGGCGGTAACGACGGCTTTTTCGCTTGTCTTTTTCAAAAACAGGATTAAAAAAACCAGAAAATTAAAATTCCTTAAAAATTTAACTTTTTTTTTAAAAAAACGAAAAAACCGAAAAAATCTGGCTCTCAATAGATATCTTCACAGAAAAGATTTACTCTGCTAAGCTAGCTTCATTAATGGATAAATTAAGATCTTCACAACTCTTATTTTAAAAGAGTTTAAAGGAAAAATTAATATGAAAAAATTGCTTTTGCTAGCTTGCATATTTTCTTCTGCTTTTGCTTTCGATCAAAGACCAACTTTAGAAGGTGCGCTAGAACGCAAAGTTGTGGTTAACAACAACATCGTCACTAAAGTAAATGGCAAAACTATTTCTATGTTAGACATAGCTAAAAAATTAGATTATATGTCCTATCAAAACAATCCCGAAGTCCTTAATTCCGATGCTGCTAAATATCAATTCTATCTTTCTGCTTGGCGTTATGCGCTGATTGATATGATTAACAATGAGCTGATGCTAGCCGAAGCTGCCAGCAAAGATGTGAAAGTTCCTGACAGCGAAATACGCGAAGTCATACAGACTCGCTTTGGTCCTAACATCACTCAATCTTTAGAAAAACTAAATTTAACTTATAAAGAAATCTTTGAAATAGTTAAGACCGAAGAAATTGTCAAACGGATCCGCTGGTTTTTTGTTAATACCAAAGCTTTACAAACCGTCACTCCTCAAATGATCCGTGCCGAATATGAACGTTCAATATCTAATAATCCAGCCGGAGATCGTTTCCATTTTCAAATCATTACCATTAAAGCTCCAAACGAAGTTCAAAGTTCCTCTTTGGCTTTGAAAACTTATCAGCTGTTAAAAAATAAAACTGATAGTACGCCAGATGATCTAAAACAAGAAAAAGATCTGCCTGCTGAGCAGATCCAAATTTCTACTGAATATACCACCTCGGAAACTGAACTTTCAGATATATATAAAGAGGCTCTTTCATCCTTAGAACCAGGCGAATATAGCACGCCCTCTTCTCAAATCTCCCGTCTTGATGGAAAAATGAACTGGCGGATTTTTTATCTGAAACAAAAAGAGAGGATCACACCTCCTTCTTTCCAGGAAATGAACGAAAAAATCAAAGATGAGCTACTGCAAAAGGTTGTCAAAGAAGAAAGCACTAAATATTTTGAAAGACTTTATAAAAAATACAGTGTAGATGAAATTGCTTTGCAAAAATTGCTTTCTGATGAAAGAGCTACTCCCTTTTTCCTGAGATAAATAATATGGGGAACTTACAGCTTTCATTGCCAAATAGAATAAAATGAGTCTTTACCAACCATCTAAACTGCTTGCCCTTCTAAAAAGTCTCGACAAGCTGCCTAAAAAAAGCCTCTCGCAAAATTTTCTGATCGACGGCAATATTTTAAAAAAAATTATCCAGGCCGCTCAAATTCAAGAGGGCGATTTAGTTTTAGAGATTGGCCCAGGGCCAGGCTCTTTAACTTTAACTTTGTTAGATGCCAAAGCTCAGGTTATTGCTGTTGAAAAAGATACTGTTTTTGCTCAGTATCTAAATAAAAAAAAGAACGACCAAAATCTCGATAATTTATTAGAAGTTTTGGAAGAAGACTTTTTAAAAACTGATCTGAAAAAATTGGCGGCTCAATTTAAAAATCCTAAAAAAGCTAAAATCAAAGTCGTGGCTAACCTTCCTTATAATATAACCACACCTATTCTGATCAAACTTCTTCGCCAACATTCGCTCTTTTCTTCTCTGACTTTAATGATGCAAAAAGAAGTAGCTGAAAGAATTATCGGCTCTCCTAAAACCAAAGCCTATGGTTCTTTAACGCTGTTCATTAAAACTTATGCCGACCCTAAAATCGCTTTTAAAGTCTCGGCTAACTCTTTTTATCCACCGCCTACAGTCCAATCAGCTGTGGTGGTTTTTCAGCTAAAAAAACCGCTTTTAAAAGAGCAAGAGCTAGAAGGTTGGCATCAGTTTGTTCAACGCTCTTTCCAGCAAAGAAGAAAAAAACTGACTTCTTCTCTACAGGCTTTTTTTGAAAAAGAAACTATTGAAAAAGCGCTGGCAGACTTAAACTTAAATCCCAATAGCCGACCGGAAGAGTTGGATTTCGAAAAATTTCTAGAACTTTTTAAAAAACTAAAAAATAAAAGTAAAAAACTTCCCTTAAAAAGGGGATAAAATTAATGTTTTAAAAGCTCATTATTTTTTTTATCTTTTCT
>CAZTYI010000099.1:0-3570 GCA_964618335.1 uncultured bacterium | reverse complement strand
TTATTTAAATTTTTTGGTCCAAAAGCTTGAGGTAGTAGTTGTGATAATTTAAATTTATTTTTGACATTGCCCTTTTCATCTACCATGATCACTAACATATCAGGGTTAAATTCATTCAGCACTTGCCGGCAGATGCCGCAGGGTGTCGCTGCACCGTCTTTGCTAGCTACAATAACTATCGAGAAATCTCTTTCTCCGGCAGCAATAGCGGAAAAGAGAGCAGTGCGTTCAGCGCAGTTGGTTGCACCATAAGCTGCATTTTCGACGTTGCAGCCTTGATAGATCTTGCCAGCCTTGGTTTTAATGGCGCTGCCGACTAAATAATTGGAATAGGGGGCATAAGCTTTAAGACGTGCTGCTAACGCTACTTCAATAGATTTGGAATAGGTCGAAGAGTCTTTTTTGTAGTTATTTTTTGTTTTATTGTTACTGGAACAAGCTGTAAGAATGAAGGTAAAGCTGAAAATAAAAATCAAAAGGGTCAAAAATGACAATGATTTTAAAAACACAAATGTTAGAGACTTTTTCATAAATGCCTCCTTTTCTCAAATAGTCTTGAGAAGGTTTAACAATAAATTATGGAAGTAGGATACTAAAACAGAGATTTAAAGATACTATTAAAAACAGGTAAAAAAAGACTATTTTAAGAGTGGTTTTTAAAGATATTTTTTAGTAACTTTTTTTTAAAAGGATTTATAGGGGTTTATTTATGTCAGCTAAAAAAATTGCTCAGTTTATTGATCATACTTTGTTAAAACCTCATGCTACCAAAGCTGAAATTGAAAAATTATGCCAGGAAGCGCTCAGCCATGGTTTTAAAGGAGTCTGTGTCAATCCGGCTTTTGTCGGTCTTGTCGCTCAGCTTTTAGAAGGAACAGATATTCTGCCGATAGCAGTGGTTGGTTTTCCGTTAGGAGCATCGCAGAGTTCAACTAAGGCTTTTGAAGCCAAAGAAGCGGTTAGTGCTGGAGCTAAAGAAATTGACATGGTGATTAATATTAGCAGTTTGAAAGCTAAAGATTATCGAGCTGTCTTTCAGGATATGAGTGCGGTGATCGAAGAAGTCCAACCTATTCCTGTTAAAGTGATTTTAGAGACTTGCTATCTAAGTGATGAAGAGAAAATTATTGCTGCAGCTTTAGCGCAAGTAGCCGGAGCTGCTTTTGTGAAAACTTCTACCGGGTTTGGTGAAAAGGGAGCCAGTGAAAAAGATATTGCTCTTTTAAAATCAATTGTCGGAAAAGACATGCAGATAAAAGCCGCGGGTGGTATTAGAACTTATAAAGAGGCTTTGAAAATGATTGAGGCCGGAGCCTGCCGTATTGGAGCATCTTGTTCTGTAGAGATAGTGCGGGAGGGTAGTAGAGCAGCTAAATAGCTTTTTAAAACTGAAATTTATTAGTAACTGTGTCAAGAACATGTTTGCCAGTATAAATAAGTTTTCGGTTTTATTTTTTAGAAGGGGGAACCATTGCTAGAAACAGAATCCAATAAGAAAGGATGGATTATCACCATCGTCGGAGCTCTTTTTTTCTTTTATAATATTCTTCAGATAAATTTAATGACGGCTTTGAATCATGAGATTTTAGCTGAGTTTCAAACTACTACTACAAAAATCTCCCTGCTTTCTTCTTGGAGTTTTTACGCTAACGTTTTAACTATTTTACCGGCAGGACTTTTGGTTGACCGTTTTTCAGTTAAAAAAATCATGATGATTAACTTGTTTGTTGCTGTTATAGGTACGCTGATTTTTGCTTTTGCTCCTTTTCTTTTTATTGCTTCCATTGGTCGTTTCATTTGCGGCATTACGATGTCTTTTGGATTGTTGGCCTGTTTAAAATTAGCTTCTTACTGGCTGCCTTCTAATGAAATGGCACGAGCTTCTTCGATTATTATTTCTATTGGGATGCTAGGCGGAGTCTTTGCTCAAGTGGTTGTAAATTTAATGAGAGAAGCTTTTGGATGGCGCGCAGCGGTCTTTTTTGTAGCATTGATAGGTGTTTTGATTGCACTAATTTTATTATTAGTCATCAAAGATGCTAAAAAGGAAGAGATAATCACCGAAAGAGCTGAAAAGCTTTCCATTTTTGAATCTTTAAAAACCATTATGGCAGAAAAACAGAATTGGCTTAGCGGGTTTTTTATCTGTTTGATTAACTTGCCAATTTCAGTCTTGGGTGCTCTTTTCGGTATTTCTTATTTGGTGCAAGTACATCGTTTAACATATATGGCCTCAGCTGGTATTATCTCGATGCTTTTTATCGGAGTGATTGTCGGTTCGCCGATTTTTGGCTATCTTTCTGATAAACTGCAAAGAAGAAAACCGCCAATGATTTTAGGTGCTTTCCTTTGTCTGTTTTTGATGTTGGTTATTTTGTATATGCCCAATATTCAATCCGGATTTTTATATTTATTATTTTTTCTCTTAGGATTTACTTCGGCTTCTCAGGTAATCGGTTTTCCTGTGATTACTGAAAGCAACAGACCGAGAGTGTCAGCAACAGCTACCGGCCTAGCAGTTTTAATTATCGCTGGTGTAGGTTATGGAGTAGCGTTGCCTTTAGTTGGATGGATTTTAGATTTTAATTTAGCCAAATGGGCAGCTAGAGGATTGGAAGTTCCCGGCGCTGCTTTTTTTAGAGCTTTTACGGTTATTCCTTTAGGTCTTTTTATAGGCATCATTATGGCTATTTTAATGAAAGAGACTAGATGTAAATCAATTGTGAATTAGTTGATTTTTGCAGGCCTAAAAGAGAAAAAAAAGATTAAGCATTGTTTGCTTTTTGTACCCAGAAAAACGAAGGGGCATCAATGCTTTTTGAGCCTTTAAATCTAGAGACTTTAGTTTTGTGAGAAGTGTAATGAGCAGGTTGCTTTTTTAAGTTCTCTAACCAAATTTCTATAGCCTCTGTTTCTTTCTTGCCTTCTTCATGGCCTGGATAACAGATAATGCTAAGCGCTCCGCCTGGGATGATCAAGTTCAGCGCTTTTTCTAAACTGATTAAGGTGTTTTGGGTGAGGGTAGTTAGCTTTTTATCGCTGCCTGGTAAATAGCCCAGGTTATAGACAATCAGTTTGATAGGGCATTGAAAAAGGGATTTTTTGAAGGTAGTGTGGGATTTTTTAAAGAGATAGAGCTTTTGGTTTTTTGAACAGCAACTTTGTATACTTTCTGTATTTTTTGATTTTTCTAAGTTTTCTATTCCATGTTCTTTTAAGAGCTTTTTGGTATTGGTCAAAGCTTTTTCTTGGATGTCGAAAGCGAAGAGTGAGCCGGAGGTTAAAAGCTGAGCTAAAAAAAGTGTATCATGTCCATTGCCACAAGTGGCATCGATAACATTGTCAGAAGCTATCAAATGCTTTTGCCAGAAACTGTGCGCTAGATCTAAAAGGTTTACATAACTCATAAAACTGTCTATAAAGCTCGTAAATTTTCGTAATGAAGAATAGAAGAATAGAGCAGGTTTCTATTGCTCTCAATAGATTTTTTTTTTAAAATATACTCTTTTGATCGGGGTATTAGCTCAGTTGGTTAGAGCGCCACGTTGACATCGTGGAGGTCAGCTGTTC
>CAZTYI010000098.1:2534-3725 GCA_964618335.1 uncultured bacterium | reverse complement strand
GTTCCGCCTGTCTTGCCCTTTCTCTTAATTCTCTATTTCCCCCTTGTAAAGCTTCAACTTCAGTATCTCGTGATTCTAAAACTCGAACTCTTCTTCTCAGTCTATATACTTCTTCGTCTAATTCTCCTACACGTCTTCTGTGGACTTCTCTTGTTCTTTCTAATTCTAATGTATGACGATCTGTTCTATCTGTTGTTTGGTCATTCAATCTTATTAAAGCTTGTTCTAAGCGTTGATTTCTTTCTGCTAAAGCTCCATTTTCTGTTTGTAGTCCTAATAAAGAGCTTTCTCTTTCTAAAGCATGGTCTAGTTCTATTTCTAGTTCTCTTTCAGCAGTAGTAATTCTAGCTTCGGCTTGTCTTAAGAGGGCTTCCAGTTCTGTAATTCTTTGTCTTAAAGGGATTGCTTCCTGTTGTAATGCTTCTATTGTTTCTTCTAAATGAACTTTTTCGTGTTGTAAGGTTCTTAGTCTTTCTATTACAAGTTGTTCCTCTAATTTATCAGCTTCTGCTTTTTGTAATTTTTGTTGGTATGCAGATAATTGCGATTCTAGTTCTTGAATTTGCTTTTGAAGATTTATCAAGGCTTCTTGATGTCTACTTTGTGTTGTAATTGTTTCATCTAAAAGAAGATCATAGTCCTTTATATTTTCAGTTAATTTTTTTTCTGCTTGTTCTTGAGCGGCGGTAGCTTGGTTTGTTAATCGTTGTTGTTCTCTTAAGAGGCGTTGCAACTTTTCATTTTCTAGATTTAAAGTGTTTAATTCTTCTTGTAATGCTTCTGCACGCGCTGTTTCGCTTTCTTTAGCTTGTCTTAATGTCTCTACTTTTCTTTTTTCTACTTTAACTACACCCTCTAATCTGTTTAATTCTTTTCTTAAAGCGATTATTTGATCTGCTTGTGCATTTATTTTTTGATGTGTACTTATTTTTGTTTGAGCTATAGATGCTCTTTCTTGTCTTAATTGTTCTGTTAAATCTGTCACATTCTGTTGAGTTTTTGTTAAATTTCCCTCAGCTTCGGTAGCTCTTGTTTCTGCAGCTCTAACTCTTGCTTTAGCTTCAGTAGCCTCAGTTCTTAATAGTTGTAATTCTGGTGCATGTGTTGGCGGTTCTTCATTTTTTCTTTTTAGCTCTCTTTCAGCAGTAGTAGTTCTATCTTCGGCTTGTCTTAAGAGGTCTTTCAGTTCTG
>CAZTYI010000098.1:0-2434 GCA_964618335.1 uncultured bacterium | reverse complement strand
TTTTTCTTCATCTTCTTCAAGTGTGAGTTGATCAGAAGCACCAGTTTCAGTATGAACATGAGCATGTTTATTTTTTTCAAATTTGAGAGTACCAGTAGAACCATCTGTAGAGATTTCGTCGCTGTCTTCTAATTCACCACCCCAATCCTTCATTAAAATTCGATAGGCAGTATCAGCAACTTTTTTATCTTGTGAATCAGCAACCGATTGCTGAGATAAAAAATTAATTTCTTCTGTAGTGTGTTCGCCATCAGCTCTTCGGAAATAAATAGCAACATGCCCTTTTTCTCCCCAAATCTGAAGGTCTGAAAGAGAATCTTGAGAGCTTCCTAAAATCTGATCAGATAGAGCTTTCATAAGAGCTCTGATTTCTGGATCATGTCCACTTTGGGCAATAGCAAGAACTTCGGGCTGCCGAGGAGGAGTCCGATAGATTAGCTCTTGGGTTAAGGTAGATAGATCTGCCATAGTTATGTTTTTTGTTAAATTATGCCTTATAGTATAGCATTTTTTACAGATATAGACCAGTAGTAAAATAAAAATTTTATAAAGACAATTAGGGTAATTATATGTTTTTAGTTATTGATTATAAGTGAGTTATGTAAAAGCGATTTCGACATAAAACACGTAAATATAACCTCCTGAAGGTTAAAAAGTTATAAGTCCTTGAGCTATGGAGCATGAAGATCATTGTCAAGAATTTTATTTGGAAATAAGATAGTTAAAAGGTACTTATGAAAATCGGCGCTTTCCAAATCAACCCCTTAGTTGGCAATCTTTCCGGTAATACGGATAAGATTATTAAAGCTTTAAAAAGAGCTAAAAGCCAAGGAGTGGAAATCGCTCTTTTCCCGGAATTGGCGATTTCAGGCTATCCGCCGGAAGACCTGCTTTTTTTTAAAAGTTTTATCAGCGAGATTGAAAATAGCTTAAAAAAAATTGTCAAAGCTTCGAAAGGGCTGTTTGTAGTGGTCGGGACTATTAGACAGGAAAAAGGAGCTCTTTTTAATAGCGCAGCAGTGATTGCTAATGGGAAGCTGCTAGGCTATAAAGATAAAACTCTTTTGCCAGATTATGACGTCTTTAATGAGAGTAGATATTTTCAGGAAGGACGGGAAGCGGGGATTTGGAAATATAAGAACCAGAAAATAGGGGTGCTGATCTGCGAGGATGCTGCAGCATATGACATTAAAGAGGAACTAGAAAAAAATAAAAGGTACTTCCAAACCAAAACTAAAAATAAGAAAGACAAGGGCTGGGAGATTTATAATCGTACAAATCCAGTTCTGGAATTGCAAAAACTCAAACCTGATTTAGTTTTAGTGCTGAGCGCTTCGCCTTATTATTTAAATAAAAAAGTTCTCAGATTGAATGTGCATAAAAAAATAGTCAAAACATTAAAGTGTCCATTGCTTTACTGCAATCAAGTAGGCGGCAATGATGCATTAGTCTTCGACGGACAGAGCTTTTGTTTGGATCGAAAAGGAGAGCTCTTAGGCTGGGGAACAGGTTTTGTAGAAAATGATTTGATTGTTGATACAGAAAAGCAAACGGAAAGTAAAAACAAAAACAACAGCCAGATTAAGAATAAAATTAGTCAGTTAAAACTATCTAAGACAGAAGAAATCGAAGATCTTTACCAAGCCTTAGTTCTGGGAGTCAGAGATTATTTTTTTAAACAGGGATTGAGCAGAGCAATTATCGGAGTTTCTGGAGGAATTGATTCGGCAGTAACGGCCTGTATTGCTACAGAAGCTCTAGGAAAAGATAATATTTTATTAGTTTCGATGCCTTCCAGATTTTCTGCTTTGGAAGGGATTGAAGATGCGGAGCTTTTGGCTCATAATTTAAAAATTGAGCTTCAGGAATTGCCGATTGATGGATTGTTTCAGAATTTTTTAGATTATCTGAGTCCTTTTTTTTATGGGTTGAAACCATCAACAGCAGAAGAAAATTTACAAGCTAGAATTCGCGGTATGCTTTTAATGGCAATTTCTAATAAACGAGGCTATGTAGTTCTGAGCACAGGAAATAAAAGTGAAATAGCGATGGGCTATGTTACTTTGTATGGAGATATGTGCGGAGGACTGGGAGTTCTGTCTGATGTTTCGAAAACGCTAGTTTATAAATTGGCCAAGTATATAAACCGAAGCAAAACTATTATTCCTAAAGGTACTATTACGAGACCCCCTTCGGCAGAGTTGAGAGATAATCAAAAAGACCAGGATGATCTGCCTCAATATAGCGTGGTGGATATGGTGCTGAAAGAATATGTAGAAGAACATAAGAGCTTTGAAGAGATTGTGAAAAGACATAAGATTGATAAACAGTTATTGAAAAGAATGATTAAGAGAATTCATTTAGCTGAATATAAAAGACGGCAGGCGCCGCCTGGTATTATTGTAACGAAAAAAGCTTTTGGCAAAGGACGTAA
>CAZTYI010000097.1:0-3731 GCA_964618335.1 uncultured bacterium | reverse complement strand
CTGAGCTTTGAATTTTGACTAAATTCTGATCTCTAAAAGTTTTAGCTTTTGCAAAGAGCTCTTTTTGCATTTCTTCTAAAATACCAGGAAGCTTACTAATCAACTCAGCTTCTTTCAATTTAAGAGCTTCTCGGTGAGGCTTATCGCGTCTGTTAACACAAAGCTCTCCCGCTTCTATATCTCTCGGTCCAATTTCAAGACGCAGAGGAATACCTTTTTTGACCCATTCCCATTTTTTTTCACTACTCTTAATGTCTCTAGCATCCAGCTCTACTTCTACAAAGCCATCTAAATAAAGGACTTTTTCCAGTTTAGCTTTCAGTTTCTCTACATATTCTAAAACAGCTTGCTTAGTCTCTTCTTTATGAATCACGGGAATTAAAACGATCTGCGCAGGCGCTATTCTAGGAGGAAGAACCAATCCATCATCATCGCTATGCACCATAATCACACCACCAATCAATCTGGTAGCAACACCCCAAGAAGTAGTCCAGGCCAAACTCTCTTTGCCGCTCTGATCATTGAATTTAATCTCGCAGGCCTTCGAAAAGTTCTGCCCTAAAAAATGGCTGGTGCCGGCCTGCAGGGCTTTTTTATCCTGCATCATCGCTTCAATACTATAAGTATGCTCTGCCCCTGGAAAACGTTCCCCTTCTGATTTTTCACCTGTAATCACCGGAACGCCTAGATAATTCTCTGAGAGGTCCTGATAAACACCAAGCATTTTCAGGGTTTCTTCCATGGCTTCTTCTTTAGTAGCATGCGCAGTATGACCCTCTTGCCATAAAAACTCAGTCGTACGCAGAAACATCCTGGTTCGCATTTCCCAGCGGACAATATTCGCCCACTGGTTAATTAGCAAAGGCAGATCGCGGTAAGAAGAGATCCATTTAGAAAAAGCATAGCCAATAATCATTTCAGAAGTAGGACGTATGACGTAAGGCTGGTCTAGCTTGCCGGCAGGCACTAGATCGCCTTTAGCATCTTTTTCCAAACGGTGATGGGTCACCACAGCGCATTCTTTAGCAAAGCCCTCAACATGAGCAGCTTCTTTAGAAAAAAAAGAGAGCGGTACTAAAAGTGGAAAATAAGCATTTTTGTGGCCAGTTTTTTTGATCATCCGATCGAGCGTTTTTTGGATTTTTTCCCAGATACCGTAGCCCCAGGGCTTAATAAACATACAGCCTTTAACCGGAGCATTCTCGGCTAAATCAGCGGCTTTGATGACCTGTTGATACCATTCGGCATAATCTTCTTCTCTAGTAGGAGAAATTGCATTTTTTACTGCCATAAAATAAAAATCCTATCTCTAATATTTCTTTAATATTCTTTATTCTTTTAAAAAATCTAATTTTAAACTACTGAAGCGTTTTTTCAAACTGAGAAATTAAAACTTTTTTAAGTTCTGTCCTGACAGCTTCCAAATCCTGCAGTTCTTCCGAAAGAAAAAAACTCTCGTCTAAAATCGCTTGGGCTAACTTATTATCCAGCAATAATTCAAAAAGCATTTTTTCATCTGGCAGCACAAGCGCAATTGTGCCCTGATGTAGATAGCCATTTTTTTTCTTTCTCTGTGCTGCGCCAGCTGCTTTTTTACCCTGAAAGATCAGATCATACTTGGAAGGACGGGCCATACAAAAAGCTAACGGATTTTGAGCTTTTAATTCTAAAGCCCCCCCACTTAACTGTTTCTCTGTTTTAAAAAAACCAGGCTGGGCTATTAATTTTTCCAAAGTTTTTAAAATTATTTGATTAACAAACTGATAATTTTTGAGCGGATTGTCAAAAAAATCTTGATGTCCTGCCGGCATTAAAAAAGAAAAAGCCAGATCCCATAAATGAAAAACAATCCCACCGCCGGTAGGACGTCTGGCAGCTCCAATGCCTTTTTCTTTTAACTTTTTGAGATCTAAATATTTATCTAGGGCAATAAAATAGCCATAAGTCAAAGAAGGCTGCTTCCATTCATATAGATGTAAAATAGGCTGATCCTGAGGGCTAAGCTGCTCTAAGAGCCTAACATCTAAAGACATATTCTCTTGAGCTGATTGTTTTCCACTGTCTAAAACTCGCAAAAGAGCTCCTGTTTTTTAACTTTTTGAACCAAAACGCCTAATATTAAATTCAAACCCTGCTTTAAATCAGTTAGTTACAGCCATTAATTATAGCCGATTGAGGACTCATAATCACAATTAAAATTAATATTTATATTTAAAAGGATTAAATGCTAAGAGGAGATAGATTGCAAAAATAGAAATGAAACCGTACAATTAAGTAGAGAAGCGAAGGGAGATAAAAGCCATGTTTGACAAATTTACCAACCGCGCTAAACAGGTTATTAAGCTGGGCAAAAAAGAAGCTCAGAAGCTTAACCATAATTATCTGGGCACCGAGCACGTTCTGCTCGGCCTGATCAAGCTAGGCCAAGGCATAGCGGTCAATGTCCTTAGAAATTTCGATCTTTCCTACGAAATCATCCGGGAAGAAATCGAAAGAGTCGTCGGTTTCGGTCCTGAAATCCAGGTCTATGGCGAACCAGCCCTGACTGCTAAAGCCAAAAAAGTTTTTGAATATGCTAACGAAGAAGCCAACGCCCTCGGACATAACTATGTTGGTACCGAACATTTACTCTTAGCTCTTTTAAAAGAAACAGATGGCGTTGCTTCCCAAGTCTTAGAAAATTTAAATATCAATCTCAAAGATCTGCGCAAAGAAGTCTTGAAAGAACTAGAAACTTTCAATCTGCAATTACCTCCTATGAGTAGCGAAAGTAACTCTACGTTTTCTTCTGCTCCAGGCAACATGAAAGGCGGAGAAAAGGCACTCTCTTATGATAAAATGCCGGCTTTAAAAGCTTATGGCCATGATTTAACTGAAATGTGTAAAGAGGGCAAACTTGATCCTGTCATCGGACGCGTGAATGAAGTAGAAAGGCTCATCTTAATTCTGTGCCGCAGACGAAAAAACAACCCCGTTTTAATTGGTGAAGCCGGAGTCGGTAAAACAGCGATTGCAGAGGGACTGGCCTGGGCTATCCATAAAGGCGAAGTACCTGACAATCTAAGAAACAAAAGACTGATCTCATTAGATCTGACCTTAATGATCGCCGGTACCAAGTACCGTGGCCAATTTGAAGAAAGAATCAAAGCGGTCATGGATGAAATCAAAAAAAATGGCAATATTCTGCTTTTCATCGACGAGTTACATACTATAGTAGGAGCTGGTGCAGCAGAGGGAGCGATCGACGCTTCTAATATTTTAAAGCCAGCACTCTCAAGAGGAGAAATTCAATGTATCGGAGCTACTACCGATGACGAATACCGCAAGTTTATTGAAAAAGACGCTGCTTTAGAACGCCGCTTCCAAAAAATTGTCGTCCATCCCCCATCGCTTGCCGAAACCGAGGCTATTTTAAACGGCCTCAAACCTAAATATGAAGCCCATCATAAATGCCAATATACTCCTGAAGCTGTCAAAAGCGCCGTTAACCTTTCAGACCGTTATATTACCGGTCGTTTTTTACCAGATAAAGCTATCGATTTAATAGACGAGTCTGGCGCTAAAGCACGCATTACCATGATGCATCAGCCAGAAGAAATTTCTAAATATGAAGAAGAAATCGAAAAAGTAAAAACAGCGAAAGAAGATGCTATCGGCCACCAGGAATATGAAAAAGCAGCTAAACTCAGAGATTCAGAAAAAACTCTCAGAACTCAATTGCAAAAAATGAA
>CAZTYI010000096.1:0-3764 GCA_964618335.1 uncultured bacterium | reverse complement strand
AAAACCTTTCTCAAAAGATATAAAAAATAACTAAAGAGAGCAATATAAATAATTTGATTTTTTGCTAAAAATAAAAATTAGTTTTTATAACTTAGGTTCAAAAAAATGACCGCACCTCTTAATTAAAAATAAGATTTTACATCTTAAATTGTTTATTTTTAATTCGTTTGTATGCTAAAATTTATATACTTTTTATTGCTGTGTTTTTTCGTAAAGATGGACAATAGATTCATAAATAATTGCAGGCCTTTTTAAGGCCGGGGGAAAAAATGACAACTAATAGCGCTGAAACAATCAACCGACGTATTTCATTGAATGAGTCGTATTCCTCTTTTCCATATTATTATAGAAAATATATTAACAATCGCTTAATCAAATACGCTCAGGAGCAAGCTGTCGGCAGCTTTACTTTGGCTGGTATAGAAACTCTTTCTCATGATATTCTTCCAGTTTTCAAAGAAAACATTAACATTCTAGTATTGAGCCAGGAAAAAAGGTTGATTGAAATGTATTTAAAAGAGTTTAAAGAAGCCAAGAAGATACTGGCGAAAGATCAAAATGAGAAAGTAGTCAGCTTTATAAAAAGACAGTTTAAAGCCATTCAAAAAAAAGCAGTGCACGAACTGGAAGAAAACTATGGCCTTACTCGAACCTATGCGCTGCCAGTTACAAAAAAAGAAGCTCTTTCTAAAAATGAATTTATTGAAAACGAAGAGTTTTCGTTTGAAGACTGTTTTGCAGAAAGTATGGCTTTAGAAGAAAATCACGAGCAAAAGATTCAATGCCAAGACGAGAGAAGCTCTCCTTACGAGATTTTTATAGAGCAGATAAAAAGTTTTAAGCTCTAATTTTTTCGTCAATCAATTTTACAAATCTTCGCTGGTAGAGTTACGATTATTAAAAATATTTATAGATCAAAAATTTTAATCCAAAAACCTAAATAAGCCAAAATACTATAAGACATACCAACAGCAAAACAGTTAGGCCGGAAAAAGAATTCCTGTTTATTTTTCCTTTGGCTGCCGCTATACATTTTTCTACTGCGACCAGATAGCTTTCAGCTTCTATCGGCTCTTTTTTATGATTATAAGCCAATAATTCCAGCCCTTCTTGAGCAAGGGTGACAGGCTCATGATGCTCTCTCCAATCTTTAATAATATATTTTAAAAACTCCCTTACCTCTTGTTCCAAGTCTTCCGGCAATCTATACTTAGCGACAATTTCATTAATTAGAAAAAGTTTAGCAAAGATTCCATCACCCCCGCTCCATTCGATATTCTTTTTTAAAAAAGCCAGAAAAGACTTAAAAACCGGCACAGAAAAAATATCAACATGCTCACACATCTTTTCTAAAATATTGAATATCTTTATAGCGCTTAGATTATGAAAAGGTTCGCCGGCAGGCTCTGAAGCTAACGACACAAAAATCTTTTCAACAATCTCCAAGACTCTTTCTCTATCAGTCTCATCTTCGCCAATATCACGATATTCATGCTCATTAAAAATTCCTTCAAAACACATTAGAGCTTTTCTTCTGTCCCTTTCTTTTTCTGAAGGGCCAACAATCCTTTCCCACCATGTAACGGGATTCCAAGCTCTTTTCTTTTGGAAGTATAGGAAATTCAATGGCACTTTTCAATAAATCCATCCAAGGCTAAACAACAAGAAAGTCCAAAGCCAGCCTAGGCTGGCTTTGGACTTTACTTTCAGACCTAAAAATTAATAAAATTTCCAAGAAAATTCCTTGAAAGCAAACAACCCCCCTATTCCTCATTTATTTGAAGGGCAAGGCAACTAACGCAGAAAGATCAGGGCTAAAATAATGCCGGCAATGATTAAAACAGGAATGGCTGATACTTTGATTTTTTGATATGCAGACGAATAAGCGGAAAATTCATCGGCTTTTGTAGCGCGGCCATTGATGGACGGCATGTTTATTGTAACATCATTTTTAGAAACTATAGAGCCATAGTCCGGAATATTTCCAGCGAGTCCTTTGATTCTATTGTTTATTAGGAAACATTGTGGATTAGCAATTATTTCTACTCGATCTGCACCATTATTATTTAATACAGGGGAATGTTGTTCTAAAGGAGTGGCTGACATGATAATGAATCTTTTGTTTTTTATTAAAATTATAAAATGAATGGTTTATTATAACTTCATTCGTTTTTTAGCTAAAGTTTATTTTTAGATTTGTAGGCGCAAAGTTGTAATGTCTTATTCCAGCAAAGTTAAAATGTCCTATTTTAAAGTGAGGTTGGGACATGAAAACGGAGCTAAAGATGACATTAAAAGAAGCAGATCGTTTGACTGTGATGAAGTTATTAGAACATAAAAAAACAAATTTAAAACAAGCTGCAGAAGATCTAGATCTTTGCTATAAACAAGCTTGCAGAATTCGTCAAAGATACCGAGAAGAAGGACCTAAAGGACTACTTTCTAAAAGAAGAGAAAAACTCAGCAACAATCATCGACCTGCTCCCAAAAATTTAGTCCACCTTGAAGTAGACGTTCGTGTAAACTTTATTAACCTAAAAAAGGACACGAACCTATGAAAAGCAGATTTTCAGAAGAACAAATCATAAATATTTTAAACGAGTCAAAGACGGGTATTTTAATAGAAGAGCTTTGCCGAAAACATAATATATCCAAAGCCACCCTTTATAAATGGAAATCAAAATTCGGCGGGATGACAACTTCCGACGCTAAAAAACTAAAAGGCTTAGAAAATGAAAACTCCAAGCTTAAAAAACTGGTTGCTGAACAAGCTTTGGATATTGTAACCCTGAAAGATGTTCTTTCACGAAAGTGGTAACCCCGCAGGCCAAGAAGGCGTGTGCGCAGTCGATTGTGAAGGAACACAATTATAGTGAACGACGCGCATGTGTGCTTGTTGGGGTTCATCGTTCTTTATTGCGCTATAGTTCACAGAAGCTTGAAGAGACAGAGCTTATGAATAAAATCAAAGAGATAGCCTATGAAAAGAAGCGTTTTGGCTATCGCCGTATTCATATTATTTTGAAAAGGTCGGGCATAAAAATTAATCATAAAAGGGTCTATAGGATTTATAAAACTTGCGGATTAAAAGTTTTAAAAAGAGGAGGAAGAAAAAAAGCCCTTGGAACAAGGAAAATAGAGTTTTTTGCGACAAAGCCAAATGAAAAATGGGCTATTGATTTTGTTTATGATGCTTTGTCCGATGGTAGAAAAATACGGCTTTTGACAATTATAGATATTTTTACTCGTGAATGCCTCGGAATAGTTGTGGATACTGCTCTTTCCGGGCATAGAGTAATTCGGGCCCTTGAACAGTTGATAGGACAAAAAGGCAAACCTGGTGGCATTATGAGCGATAATGGCACTGAATTTACCTCAAATGCTGTTCTTAAATGGTGCAGTGAAAAACAAGTCGGCTGGCATTATATCCAGCCTGGAAAACCGCAGCAGAATGGTTATTTAGAAAGTTTCAATGGAAAGCTCAGAGATGAATGTTTAAATGAACATTTTTTTATCAGCCTTAGTGAAGCTCAAATATTGATTGAAAAATGGAGAAAAGATTATAACGAATGCCGTCCTCACAGTGCTCTTGATGGGCGGACACCGCGCGAAGTGGCTAGCCACTTCCTGCGAGTTCCTCTTTCTTTGGAAGAGGCTAAATTAACCGGAACGTCTACCTAGTACTGGTCTAATGAATGGGGCAAGGTCAGTATGCGTCTTGCTATTTTTTTTTATTTATGCAATAAATAAAAATTAAAAAATTA
>CAZTYI010000095.1:0-3923 GCA_964618335.1 uncultured bacterium | reverse complement strand
CTTACTTGTAAGGTGCTGGTTCGAGTCCAGTCCTCGGCAATGATCTCTGAAAGGGGATGTGATTGAATACCCTCTGAAAAAAGAGGGCATTTTTTGCTGAAAAAGATATAGTAATTATATTTCTTTATTTGTAATTAATTATATACATCTTTTTACTTTTAGTTTTAAATAGTTAAGGTTAACGTTAAAAACATAGGGTTTAAAAATGACTGGTTCTGTTGATTTTCCTGATAATCTTAGTTCTACATCTACAGCAAGTACACATGTTCCATCATGGTTAGATAATGTTTCCTCTTCTTTTAAAGACTTTTTTTGCGCAAATCAACTGGATGGCGCTGAAAGGAGATTTGAAAGATTAACAGCTATTCAAACACTAATTCGTTTAAATATTTTTAAAAACGCCGATTTGAACCGTTCTCTTTTTGAATGGCATATGCCCTTTCACATACCTTTTCTTGGCAAACATGTAAAATTCTTTCGTTTGTCGCATTTTTATAATTTTCTTTTTCCCGGGATTAATTTTTTAATGGCGGGAGAGTGCCGTAAAGAGGGCTATGATCCAATTAGAGCAGCAGCAGCCAAAGCAGTTTTTACAGGACTTGGAGCTGAAACTCAAGAATTAGAGACAGACGATGTCGATACTGATGGTAATAAAGTTAAAATAGAATCCATGCTGATTCGATCCAGAGTATTAAAACAGAAAATAGAAGGATTTGGCGGTCGATGGGAGAAAAGAGAAGTTGAGGGCAAAGGTCTCTGTTTAGTGATTATACCGCCTGCTGAAGATCATGAAAAGATAGCTGAATGGCAAGAGTTTTATGATAGTACGTTGAAGCAAATGGAAAAACTTTGGACACCAGTAGATGTAAATATCTCGGATGGTCCTGAGCAGCCACAAATCAGAAGATGCTTAGTCACTTCTAAAAATGCTCATTTGCTACCAGATATAGACGCGCCAAATAAAAAAACCCAGCTGATGGCTTTTTCTGAAATAGCTATCCCTATGACTATGCGAAAACGGAGAGTGGCCGATTGGTTAGGCCAAGGCTTAGATGTAGCCTTGTATAATGGCCATGGCATGGAAGAGAGAGAGGGGATTGCTTCTGAAGAGTCTTCTTACGAAGATGTTTCGACTTTTGCGAAGTATCTTTTTAATCAAGGTGAAGAAGGAGCTAGATATGATCCAGCCAAGACCTGTATTTTTGCTACCTGCGGTTCAACTTTTAGCGGTTCTTACATGTTAAAGCAATACCATGATCGAGGTATTAACTGTTTGTTAGAAGCTCCTCCTATTTCTCTTAAAGCTGCGATCAGTTCTTTTCATTGGTTGGTACGCACAATAGTTACGATTGCTCTATTTATCTTTTCTTTACCATCTTTCAAACTGACTAATATATCGAGATCTGTAGAAGAGTTTTTGCATACTTCAAGTTTCTCTTTAAGACAAAAATATTTAGGTACAGGTGAAGATACAAATGAAATAGATGGTTGGGATAATTTAGGTAAGATGCAAGGTTTATCAGACGGTCAGCAAGGTTATGCGGTTTTAATTGATATAGAAGGAGATCATCTCTCTTCTCAAGCAGGAGTACAGCAACAAGCAGATGTCTTAAAAGAGAAAAAAGCCGAGGTGGTTTCTTTACACTTTGATCCAAAGGTAAAAAAAGGAGCTCACTTTCAAAATGGCTGGGAAGCAGATGAGTTGCAGGAACAGATTTTGACAGCTATTCATCTTCGGAAAGAAGCTTTTCCAGCTTAATTTTTTTATATTTTTTAGTTGCTTTGAGTCTTTTTGCTTTTAAAAAGGCGAAGTTTTTTCTAAACTCTTTTTTTTTATGTTTTTTCAATCATTTTTTTTAAAATAAAAAAGATTTTTTTAGTTTTTCTTCCCTGAATTGTTTTCTTTTCACAAAGATGCTAGAATTTTTTCTATTACTCGCTTATATATAAGTTCTAGACCCTAATATGTAAAATTTTAGACCTAAGAGGAAAAGACCATGGCTAAGAAATCAATGGACGGCAATACAGCAGCAGCGCATATCGCTTACGCTTTTTCAGAAGTCTGTGCAATTTATCCGATCACGCCTTCTTCCAATATGGGAGAAGAGGTCGATGAATGGGCGTCCAAAGGCCGCAAAAACCTTTTCGATAGAACTGTCTTGGTTTCTGAGATGCAATCCGAAGCCGGTGCTGCAGGTGCGCTGCATGGGGCTTTAGCAGCCGGTTCTTTTGCTTCTACTTTTACCGCTTCGCAAGGTCTTCTGTTGATGATTCCTAACATGTATAAGATTGCTGGCGAGATCATGCCTTGCGTTTTTCATGTCTCGGCTAGATCTTTAGCGACGCATGCTCTTTCTATTTTTGGAGATCATCAAGATGTGATGGCGGCCAGGGCTACTGGTTTTAATTTTCTTTGTTCAGCATCAGTGCAAGAAGCTATGGATCTGGCGTTAGTAGCCCATTTGGCTACGCTGAGAAGCTCGTTGCCCTTTCTGCATTTCTTTGACGGATTTAGGACTTCGCACGAGATCCAAAAAATTGAAGAAATCGATTATGCTGATATTAAAAAATTGGTTGATGAAAAAGATTTAGACAAACATCGCCAACGAGCGCTTAATCCCGAACATCCCCATATCCGTGGCACTGCTCAGAACCCTGATATTTATTTCCAAGCAGCAGAAGCGGCTAATCCTTTTTATGATCAGGTAGCCAAAATCGTCGAAGATGAAATGGAAAAAGTTTATCAGCTGACTAAGAGACGATATAACCTTTTTGATTATGTCGGAGCTAAAGATGCTGACCGAGTTATCGTCATGATGGGCTCGGGAGCAGAAGCAGCTGAAGAAGCAGTCAATTACTTAAACCAAAAAGGCGAAAAAGTAGGACTGATTAAAGTGCGCCTGTACCGGCCTTTTTCTAAAAACCATTTTTTAAAAGCATTGCCTCAAGTTGTTCAGAATGCAAAAAAAGAAACAGGAACAAACACAAAACTAAAAATAGCTGTCTTGGATCGCACTAAAGAAAATGGTTCTTTTGGAGAGCCACTTTTTGTGGATGTTTCAGCAGCTTTGAAAGAAGCTAATCAAAATGACTTGTTAGTAGTCGGTGGTAGATACGGATTGGGCTCGAAAGAGTTTACTCCTAGTATGGTCAAAGCAGTTTTTGATAATTTAAAACAGCCGGAACCAAAAAGCCATTTTACTGTCGGCATTACCGATGATGTGACCTATCGCTCTTTACCGATTACTGAAAAGATCGAGACTGCGCCGAAAGGCACGATCCAGTGCAAATTCTGGGGACTAGGAGGAGATGGCACTGTCGGAGCTAATAAAGACGCTATTAAAATCATCGGTAACAATACCGATCTGTATGCGCAAGGGTATTTTGCTTATGACTCTAAAAAGTCTTTTGGCATCACCGTTTCGCATTTAAGGTTTGGCAAAGAACCAATTACTTCGACTTATCTGATTGAAAATGCTGACTATATTGCCTGCCATCAAGCTTCTTATGTACGCAAGTATGATCTTTTAGAGGGCATTAAAGAGGGCGGTATCTTTGTTTTAAATTCTAGTTGGAATTTAGAAGATATGGAGAAAAAGCTGCCAAACAGTCTAAAACGCAACATCGCTCAAAAGAAGCTCAAGTTTTATAATATTGATGCAAATGCAATAGCTTCTGATGCTGGTCTGGGTTCGAAAATTAATACGGTTATGCAGACAGTTTTTTTCATGTTAAGCAAAGTCTTGCCGATGGAAAAAGCAATCAGCCTGTTAAACACAGCAATTGAAAAGACCTATGCGAGAAAAGGAGCAGAAGTAGTTGCTAAAAACCAAAATGTAGTCAAATCATCAGCTGAAAAACTCTTGGAAATAAAATATCCTGCTTTTTGGAAAGATCTCAAAGACGAAGATGAGAATAAAGAT
>CAZTYI010000094.1:0-3937 GCA_964618335.1 uncultured bacterium | reverse complement strand
AAGTTGAAAAGGAGTTAAAGTATATCAAAAAAAGAATTTACTGAGATAGGTTCAATAAACAAAACCGTTAATAACATTAAAACGCTTGCTGTAATACATAGAGACTCATATAATGGATATAATAATTTTTGTTAGAAAAGATTTGCTTTTTATAAAACACTTTGTAAAAATACTATTACTTTACAAAAAACTTAAAGTTAAAAAAGGAAGGAACTAATGGTTATGACAGAAGCAAGAACTCTTAATTTAAAAGAAGTAGAAGAAACTATTTCAAAAGCCATTAAAAAAGTAGGCGCTAAAAAAGAAAATGAACTCTGCAAATACATCCCTATGACTAGCGGTGGTTATATGCACCATTTTACTTTAAAAAAATTAAAGCATAAAAATCCTGCTCAACTAGCTGAATTAATCATCCAATATATCATTAATTCTGATCGCCCAGCAGTTATAACTCCTAAATCAAGAGCTCCACGTGGTTCTCGCAAAAGAAAAGACCAAATTACCTTTTCTAGAATGCAATTAGAAAGAATGTTGAACATTGCTCGTTTAGCTGGTGATAAAGAAATTACTTCACTTTTAAGCCCTAAAAAATCACTTGCTTCTTACAAAAGAGAGCTAATTCAAGCTATCCGCCAAAACCAAGTTGAACAAGAACTTTGGAATGGTTATAGCGAATCAGCTAGTGTTTTTAACATGCTGAATTCTGAAACTCAGTAAATTAAAAAAAATATTTTAAAATCAAAATAGGCTATTTTTAATAGCCTATTTTTTTTGTTTATTTCAAAAATAAAGCATTTTTTTAAATTAAAATTTTATTTAACCTTTATGTTTTACAGTCGAAAAAATACTTTTCTTTTCCCTTCCTTTTCTAATTAAAAAAAATATTTCTACATTTCTTTAAAAAAACTTTTTTACAACTGTTTTTCTCTTGAAAAACGAAAGCCCAAACTGCTATAATCGTTCTTTTTAAAAGTATTACTAAAGGATAAAAACTATGTCTAAACAAGAAGTTCAACCAGCTGCATTCAGTAAATGGAGATCTTTTTTCTGGCCGATTCACAATTTCGAGCTAAAAAAACTCCTGCCCATGTTCTTGCTATTTTTCTTTATTTCTTTTAACTACACCATTTTAAGAGATACTAAAGATACTCTGCTCGTTACAGCGCCAGGCTCTGGAGCCGAGGCCATTCCCTTCATTAAATTCTGGGGAGTGTTGCCAGCTGCTATAATTTTCATGATTATTTATTCTAAACTGGCTAACAAACTCAGCAAAACAACTCTTTTCTACGCGACAATTGCACCTTTCCTTCTCTTTTTTGGACTGTTTGCGACAGTGCTTTATCCTCTGCGCGAAACTCTGCATCCAACAGTTTTCGCTGACCATCTAACTGCCATCCTACCAAAAGGTTTTTATGGCATTATCGCTCTTTTGAGAAACTGGACTTTTGCTCTTTTCTATATTCTAGCTGAATTATGGGGCAGCGTAGCCCTTTCGCTTCTGTTTTGGGGATTTGCTAACGATATTACTAAAGTCTCTGAAGCCAAGCGTTTCTATGCCCTTTTCGGCATAGGCGCCAATCTAGCTTTATTATTCTCAGGACCCTGCATTATTCTAGCTTCAGCGATCCGTAATAAAGTACCTGCCGGCGTTGATGCTTGGGGAGTTTCTTTAAACTACCTCATGGGTATAGTAGTGGTTGTCGGTCTAATGGTTATGCTAGTTTACCGATGGATTAATAAAAATGTTTTAACCGATCCTCGTTTTTATGATCCAGCCCAGTTAAAGGCTAAAAAACAAAAAATGAAGATGTCGATCAAAGAAAGCTTTATGTATTTAGCTAAATCTAAATATATTCTTTTAATCGCTCTTTTAGTCATCTCTTATGGAATCGCCATCAACATTGTAGAAGTTACCTGGAAAGGTCAGCTGAAAACTCAGTTCCCTAACCCTAACGACTACAGTACTTTTATGGGAGTCTTTTCAATCATTACAGGATTGACTACCGTTTTCATGATGCTCTTTGTCGGCGGTAACGTTATGCGCCGTTTCGGCTGGGGAGTAGCCGCTCTGATTACTCCAGTTGTGCTTTTAGTTACCGGAGCTCTTTTCTTCTCATTTGTTCTTTTCAAAGGCCAGATGACCGGCTTTGTAGCTTTAATGGGCGCTACACCGCTCTTTTTAGCGGTCATTATCGGAGCTGTTCAAAACATTATGAGTAAAGCTTCTAAATACTCGCTTTTCGATCCGACCAAAGAAATGGCTTACATTCCTTTAGACCAAGAATCTAAAGTTAAAGGTAAAGCCGCAATTGACGTAGTCGGTGCAAGGCTTGGTAAATCTGGCGGAGCACTAGTTCAGCAGTTCCTTTTCGTGGTCTGCGGATCTATGGGAGCTTCTCTGCCTTATTTAGCAGGACTGCTCTTGATTATTATTACTGCTTGGTTTTTTGGTGCTAAATCTTTAAACAAGCTCTTCCTAGCTAAGCAAAATGAAAAATCTGAAGAAAATAAAGAAGTTGAAGAAACTAAACTGGCTAAAGAAGAAGTTACAATTAATTAATAAAATTAAGACAAAAACTTCTTTTTAGTGTTTTAGAAGATCTTTAAAAACAAAACCCGGATCAGAAATTCTGATCCGGGTTTTTTATTTTCTTTAACCCATAATAAACAAACTCTTCTCCCCTGTTTTAAAGGCAGATAGTCGTCGTCAAAAAACTTAAACTCTTTTTCTAGAAAAGCCAAATTCTATTTTTTTATAATGTAAAAGCAGACTGCGGTTAATAGCCATTTGCAAATGTTTCGAACGCATAGGCACAATTCTAAGATCATCGCACTGATACCAAATTCCTCCGTCTTTTAAATAAGCTAAATAGCTTCCTCCTTTGATGATATCTTCCCGATATTCGATAAAAGCATCCAGTTCATAAAAACAGTGTTTAAAAAAGAATTGGGTTTTTACTCTTTTAGTTTGAGAATTTTGAGAATTAGGTTCTGAAAGCAGAGCTTTATCTTTTAAAAGAAAAGGATATTTTTGAGTGGCTAAAATTTCAGAGGGTAAAAAAGGTAAATTATCTCTTAGTTTTTCTTCCAAATTCTCTCTGTCAATTTCAATTTCTAACAGTTCTTTTTTGAAAAAACCAGCTGACTTTTTAATCTGAATTAAAAGACCAAATAAATCAAAAACTTCTCTGTGAAAATAAAAACTCTTTTGAAAATATGAAGCTAGCGCATCTAAGAGCAACATACTGTCAAAAGAACAAAAGAGCAGCTCTTCTTTTTGCTCTTTTAAATACTGATCGATAAAAAGATTAAAATATAAAAAACTCTTCGGAGTGTAGTCAAAAAGAGCTCTTAAAGTTGGTACAAAAATAACAAACTGCATCAAAGCATTCAGCCAAAAAGCATAATGATTGCTTTGCAATCCGATTGGCAACTTAGAGCTAACTAAACTACGGCGAAAAGCTAGCGGCTCTCTTTCTTGCTTAATCTGCCATCTGCGACTTTCTTTTAAAGCCTCTTGAATCAAAGAAGAAGAAAGCATTTTAAAAACGCTAGCCAATTTTTGTTCAGAAAGTTCCAAAGAGGAAGGCATCTGTTTGAGCGCTAGAATCTGAATCTTGTTATCGAGAGGAGCTTTTTGAAAGTCACTTTTTACACGATCTATGGCTGATGGTAATAAAATGGCTGACACCGGCTTTCTCTCTTTTTATATCTACTTCTATTTTGCTTTTTATTTTTTTGAAAATTTGTCTTTTAACACAAAAAATTGTTAAGAAAGGTTAAAGGTAAGGTTTTTTTTTGAAAAGCTTTTTCTAAATTTTCGAAAAAACAGTAGAAATTATAGATAGAGAATTCTTGCCTCATATGTTAAAATTCAAATCTGTACCTAACTGTCTATCTAAAAAAGGGTTTGAAAAATAAAAATGGTTCACCGCGC
>CAZTYI010000093.1:0-4207 GCA_964618335.1 uncultured bacterium | reverse complement strand
TGCCATACTCCAGGTTTGACACCCTCTCTTTTGAAAAATCTTTTAACCCCTCTGGTTAAAAAAAGAGGAGGTCAGATTTCTGCTGGCGAATTAACAGTGAATTCTCAAGATTCTTGGAATTTACCAGCTGGTGTTTATGCTATTTGGGAGACAAATCCTTCAGAGAAGTCCACTTCGGAGAAGCCTACTTCGGAGAAAACATGCTAAACATTACTTCTTTACAAAATCCGAAAATAAAAAAAGCTCTGTCGCTTTATAAAAAAAATGTACGAGATGAAACAGGTCTTTTTTTAATCGAAGGCTATCGAGAACTTCTAAGAGCCGTTGAAGGAAATGTTCAAATAGAATCTTTTTTCTTTTGCCCTGAATTATTTTTGGGCGAGAACGAATATGCTTTGATTGAAAAAATAAAAAACAACCTAAAGACCAAAGCTGAAGAGAGCAATAACATTTATAGTGACAATCAGTCAGAACAAATTTATGAATGCAAAAAAGAAGTGTTTCAAAAGCTTTCATACCGTGATCGACCTGATGGCTTAATAGCCGTAGCTTTTCAAAATCCGTTGAACTTGCAAGATTTAAAAAAGCTTCTAATTACTTCTGAAAATTCTTCTAAAAAACCTTTTTTAGTCGTAGCCGAGAGTATTGAAAAACCAGGTAATTTAGGTACTATTTTGCGTTCAGCAGATGGAGCTAAAGTCGATGCTTTGATTCTTTGTGATGAGAGAACAGATCTTTATAATCCAAATGTGGTCAGAGCTAGCGTCGGCACTCTTTTTACGCTTCCTGTAATTAAAGCTTCTTCTGTGGAGACTATGGCCTTTTTAAAACGAGAAAAAATTCAAATTACAGCCACTTCTCCAGCCAGTCCGCAGCGTTATACTGAAGCCGATTTAAAACAATCGCTAGCGATTATTGTAGGCAGCGAGCAACTAGGCCTTTCTCCTGAATGGTTGGAAGCCGCTGATCTAACTCTTAAAATTCCTATGCTGGGAGCTGCTGACTCTTTAAATGTGGCCTCGGCAACCACGCTAATGCTTTACGAAGTCATTAGACAAAGAAATTAAATTAAAAAAACAACAAAATGAAATTAGAACTAAAGATTTTAAAATGGCATTGAATCAAAGTGATCAGTTATTAGGCCGAGACATGAAAGAAGAAAAAATAAAAGTTGTTTATTTAGACAATCATCTGCTGATTGCTTTAAAGCCAGCGGGGTTATTGACCCAGCCGAATGATGTAGAAAATGTAGCTAGTTTGGAAGATGAGGTGAAAGAGTATTTAAAAGAAAAGTTTCAAAAACCAGGCAAGGTCTTTCTACATGCTGTCCAGCGCTTGGATAAATCTGTCTCAGGACTGGTTCTTTTTGCCAGAACTTCTAAAGCACTTTCCAGATTAAATGCTCAAATGAGAAACAAAGCGGTCAAAAAACAATATGTAGCTTTAGTGGAAGGGCATTTAACTCAGAAGGAAGGGTGCTTAGAAAACTTTCTCTTACATGCTTCTCATCGTGCTGAAGTAACTATGAAGAAAAATCATCCTCAAGCTAAAAAGGCTATTTTGAATTTTAAAGTTGTAAAAACAGAAAAAGATCAAAGCTTATTAGAAATAAAGCTATTAACGGGCAGATATCATCAAATCCGTGCACAGCTAGCTCATCTAGGTCATCCTATTGTAGGAGACGCTAAATATGGCAGTAAAACTGCTCTATCAGCTATCAAACTGCATGCCTGTCAGTTAGATTTTGTTCATCCAGTGACTAAAGCGAGTCTTTCTTTTATTGAACCAGCTCTTTTTTGAGTTTGTAACGGCTTTAAAACTATTTCAGCGATTTGTAAAAGATTTAAAGCGGCGCCTTTTAAGAGCTGATCTCCGACCACCCACATTTCTAAAGTATTATCTTGGGTAGGATCGATCCTGACTCTGCTGATATAGATATTTTCTTTTTCAGTTGCCATTAACGGAGTGGCAAATTCATTTTTTTCAAAATCTTCAAAGATTTCAACGCCTTTAGCTTTGTTCAAAAGCTCCAAGACTTTTTTTAAGCTGAAGCTTTTTTTAAACTGAACATTCAAAGACATAGAATGAGCACGTAAAACCGGTACGCGGACACAAGTAGGTGCTATTTTTAGATCTGGCAGAACTAGAATTTTTCTGGTTTCTTCGATGATTTTTAGTTCTTCTTCACTATATTTATTAGAAGAGTGTTTAGACTCATGCAGGAAAAGATTATAACCAAAATAATGGTTCTCTTTTGGTGTTGAGACTGCATAGTTTTTGGTATCATCTTCTAATTTTTGCAATAATTTTGCACCGCCACCGCTGGCAGCTTGATAAGTGGAAGCGACAATGCGGTTAATTTTAAAAGCTTTATGCAAAGAATAAAGAGCCATCAACATAATTAAGGCTGTGCAATTGGGAGAAGCAATCAGATTATCATGATTTTCTAAATCATATGGATTGATTTCTGGAATGGATAAGGGTACTTCTGGATCCATGCGGAAAGCTGAAGAGGAATCAATGACGATAGTTTTTGATCGATCGATTAAAGGAATAAAAGTTTTAGAAATTTCAGCACCAGCCATAAAAAAAACTAGATCAAGTTTTTGCAAAGCTTCCGGTTCAATTTTTTCGACAGGCAGAAACTCTCCTTTAAAAAGTACTTTGTGTCTTTCAGAACGTTCGGAAGCAAAAAGAAAAAGATGTTTGATTGGAAAAAGTTTTTGAGCGAGAGATTTTTTTTCCAAAAGTTTGATTAGTTCTTTGCCGACTACGCCGCTAGCTCCTACGATACCGATGTTGTAACCTGTCATAGATTTTCTCCCTTAGAAAAAACAAAGAGTGCTTTGTCTTTTCAATTTTACAATTTTTTAAAGATGAACTAAGCTTTTTTGAGAAACAATGATGGCAAAGAAATTTTTTTAAAAACAAGGAAAAAGAATATGCAAAAAGAAATCATAAAAGCGGTGGAAGATGCAATTAGAGCTACTCAATCTCTAAAAACTAAAGAAGCTCTAGAGTTTATTGAAGTAGCAGCTCATGTTATTGCCGATGCTTTTAAGAAAGGCAATAAGCTTATTATTGCTGGAAATGGCGGCAGTCTTTGCGATGCTATGCATTTTGCTGAAGAGTTTACCGCTTTTTTTCGTAAAAAAAGAAAAGCCCTACCAGCGATTGTTTTATCTGAAGTGGGCCATATGACCTCGGTTTCTAACGACGAAGGTTTTGAAGAGGTCTTTGCTAGAGGAGTCGAAGCTTTTGGTAAGACAGATGATGTTTTTATTGCGTTAACAACTTCCGGTAATTCAGATAATTTAATTAAAGCTCTTAAAAGAGCTAAAAGTCTGAATTTAAAAACGATTTCTTTTTTAGGGAAAACCGGCGGTGCCATGCTTGGTCTTTCTGATGTAGAATGGGTAGTAAAAGGTTTTAATACTTCTGATCGTATTCAGGAAGTGCAAATGGCAGGCGTGCATATTTTAATTGAAATGGTCGAAAAGCTTTTGTTTACCGAAGGGGATTTGACTTTGCATAAGAAAGCGCAAAAAGAATTGTTAAGTGGAATGACTCAATCTGTTTAGAAAAAGTAAAATTTGTTTAAGAATAGAAGATTTATTTAGAAAAAAGAAAATAGAAAAAAAGTATGAAAGATAAACGTAAGCATAAGTTTAAAGATAAACTTTATTCTGCTGTCGAAAGAGTGATGAGAGGCGAAAAAAAGCAGCGCTGGTCTATTTTTTCGATCTTTTTAAGAGGCTTTTTATATTTTTTGAGCTTGGGTTATCAGGTAGCACTTTGGAGCAAACAGTGGTTTTATCAAAGCGGTCTTTTGCAAGCTGAAAAAGTTCCGATAAAAGTTATTTCTATCGGCAATTTAGCGGTTGGCGGCCGTGGCAAAACCCCGCTGGCTCTTTTTTTATTGGAACATTTTTTAAAAGCAGACAAAAAAGTTGCTATATCTACACGCGGTTATCGTTCTCAAATAGAAAAAAGCGGACAAAGCGTAGCACTGGATTTAGAAAAGCAGCCATTACCGGCTTTTGAAGAAATAGGTGATGAAGCTCTGCTTTTTGCCAGACGCATACAGAAATTAAAAAACCAGCCCGCCTTTTTAGATGTTTTAGCGAAGGCTTCAGTGATTGTGGGTAAAAACCGTTATAAGTCAGCTCTTTTGGCTAAAAAGCGGAAAGCCGGGATTTTAATTTTA
>CAZTYI010000092.1:0-4256 GCA_964618335.1 uncultured bacterium | reverse complement strand
AAGAACACCTTCTGATCTTCCAGAAGAAAGAACTACACCTCGTCGAGATACCATAGTAACATGGACACGATCAGATGGACAAGGAACTGCCGTTCCAGGTTCCGCTGAAAGAGAATCTAGTATTACAACAAGAAGGCTAATAGCTGTCCCAAGACGAACTTCAACACCTATTTCTCCTCCTACCCCTCAAGAAAGGGCTTCATTATCACCTCATCAACCAAGAACGGGAAAGGTTCTCGCATTTAGAAGACAAAATAGAGAGATGGCAGTTCTTCCTCTTAAGACCCCCTCAAAATAATAAGAGCTAGAGAATAACCCCTATTCTTACTTAGTCTCGATTGATTCTACTTTAGCTTCTTCAGTTGCAGGCTTAACATCAGTCACAGCTAATTTCAAAATCTCAAGCTTAGAACCGCCGCCAGAACGAATAATGAGCGTCTGATCATTGATTTTTTCAACGATGCCGATGATTCCCATAGCAGTAACTTGATCGCCTTTCTTGATAGAACTGCGCTTAGTCTCTTGCGCTTTTCTTCTTTTCTGTTCAGGGCGAAGAATAATGAAATAAAAGAACACTACTGCTAAGACCAGCATTAAGATACCAGAGTACATACTGCTTTGTTGAGCAGCTTCAGCAAATAATTGATACATAGTTATTCCTTGAGTTAGTTTTAGAAAAATTATGAACAAAAAAAGAGGTAAAATCAAGCTAATTCATGACTATCTTTAACTAAAAGAGCAATATTCTCTAAATGCAAGGTCTGAGGAAACTGATCTACCGGCTGAAGAACTTTTAAAATATAGCCTTGAGAAGCCAATTCTAAAATATTTTTTTGCTGGGTCTCAATATTGCAGGAAATATACAGAATTTTTTGAGGAGCTAATTTTACTATATTTTCTAAAGCTAAAGGATCTAGTCCAGCTCTAGGAGGATCAACAATTACAAGATCAGGCTTTTTTAAAGTCTTTAGTTCTTTAAGTACTTTTCCGACATCCCCTTCATGCACAGAAATATTTGAAAAGTGGTTTAAAGCTATGTTTTTTTGAGCATCTAAGACCGCTGCTGGATGCTCTTCAATACAGGTCACTTCTTTCACGAAAGGGGCAAATACCATGCCTAAAGCAGCTGAGCCGGCATATAAATCCAGTACCCTCGTCTCTTTATTCACTTCAGCTATCTCTAAAGCTTTAGAATAAAGTTTTTCAGCTTGTAAGGGATTAGGCTGAAAAAAAGAAGCCGGAGAGATTTTAAACTTGATAGTCATTGGCTTTTCATTTTTTTTGTTTTCAAGACAGAGCTCTTCTTCCATAAAGCCTTGACCTAATAACACCTTTTCTTCAAAAAAAGTAGGGACTCCCTTTTGGCTTTTCTGAGTCCTTAAAATAAAATTAATCGGTTCTTCTTTTTTAGAAGTATCTTCTTTAACTTCTTTTTCTACTGCTTTATAAGACGCAGCTGCACGTACTATCTCAATAAACTTTTGTTTGTCTTCCTCTTTAAAAAGTTCTTCATTTTCGCCCTGATCTAAAATGGTTAAAATAACCATTTTTTGATTGGTTCTCTTCGTCTCGCGAAAAGTCAAATAACGCAAAATGCCTTTTCCTAATAGAGGATTGAAAGCATGTAAAGGAGTAGCAGATGAGGCTGAATCTTCCCAAAAAGCACGTACCTGGTTTAAGAGAGCAGAGATCCAAGGAGAAGTTAAATAACATTCTTCTACATTAAAGACATATCTACCGGCAGCAGCAATCATCAGTCCTAGAAATTTAGTGCCGGCTCTGTTTTCAGAAAAAGTGAATTCCATTTTTCCACGGTATCCCCACTCTTCAGAGGGAACGATTGGAAAAATTTTAACTTCTGGAAAATCTGAAAAAGTCTTTTTTAAGAGTTTTTCTTTATAGGCAAGTTGAGCTGGATAACTAAACTGACTAAGTTTGCAGCCGCCGCACATATTGGCATGCTTGCACTTAGGAGCAACACGATCGGGAGAGGCTTTAATAACTTCTTGAAGCCTTCCTTTATAAGCTCCACGTTTTTTCTTTTTGCAAAGCTCGGCTTTAATTAAGTCTCCAGGATAAGCGTGAGCAACTTTGATTTTGTTACCTTCAAAAAAGCCAACGCCATAGCCTTCTTTAGAAAAAGTTTCGATTGTAAATTCTGCGTCCGTCATTGCATTACCAAGTTAAGTTTATAAATCTTTAAAGAAAAAACATTTTACCTGAAAAAAAGCTATAAAGCACTTATAAAAAAATCTTAAAAGCTCTTCCAAAAAAATACCTTTACAGCAAGGATTGCTAGGTTAGTCAGAAGAAACTTCAAAAAAATATGTGACTTTGTCATATTTAATACATGCGCAATTTGTGGTCTCTTATATTTTTTTTCAGCTTTTGCAGTGCTTGTTTCTATTTAGAAGCAACGATCGTCGGCAACCCTGCTGAGCTGGCTTTTTTAAAAGATGGTATTTTTTCTGAAAAAAAACGCGCTGTTACTCTGCGCTTCGGCTACTACTTTGAAAACATCTATAAATTTAAATTCCGCGATGAAATTATCAACGATGAAGCCATTAACAACGTCACTGATACTGTCAACCCGCCTTCTTCTATCATCCAGTTAAAAACCAATAGCGCTATCGTTACTTTAAACATCAAACGCTTCTTAGAAGTTTACGGTCTAGTCGGTCAATCCAGACTCAGAATAGAAGAAAAAGAAATAGATTCAGACAGCACTTTTTCAACCCAACACAATCTCTCGTGGGGTGCCGGTGTTAAAATAACTGTTTTTAAATACAAAGGCCTCAGCATGGGAGCTGATGGTAAATATTTTCAGACCAGACAGGTAGCGGATTTTTTAATCGCTAACAAATACCCCGCCTTAATTGCTACTGATGATTTTTCTTTTATTTATGAAGAGTCTCAAGGTTCGATAGCCTTTTCCTATGAAATTGATATTTTCACTCCCTACATCGGTGGCACTTATCTGAGAGCCTCAATTAACCCTTCTCCCAGAAAGGGAGTGGTCTATTTATCTTTTGATCCAGAATATCCCCGCGAGTTCGAATGCAACACATCGCATAATGTCAATCGCTGGGGACTAATTATTGGAACTTCCATTGTCTCTGGAGAAAAAATATCGATTAATCTAGAAAGTCGTATGTTTGATCAGAATTCTGTAAATATTTCAGCAGAAGTTTGTTTCTAAAAATTCTCTTTTTTTATATAAGAATAGCGCAATTTTGGTTTTAACACCTTTAAGAGGTAATTCATGGTACAAATAAATTTAAAACTGCCCACAGCTCCTATGTTACATGAAGGGGATCCTATTGCAGGGACAGATTGGTATGGTCCTTATCCTCCAGACGCTGAAACTGGTATTTTTCATGAGCATGTTTATACTGATTTCTCCGGTTTAAACTCAGAATCAACCGCAGATGAACTAGCTACTAAAACCAAAAAAATGGAACAAAAAAATATAGTTTGTGAAGAACCTCCTATTAGATAAGTGCCTGAGCTAAAATCTGGTTTAAGGCAATTCCATCTTCAATCCAGAAGATTCATCTCCATCTGCCGTTACCGTAAAATAATAAAAAGAAAAACGTTTTTACTTAAAAATAAATCAGTTATTTAGATTAAAATCTGGATAGCTGATTTTTTTTGAACTTCCAAACAAGAATTTATTAGAAAAGAAAAATTATTGAATACTAAACAATAAATTATTTTAAAAAATTTGGACAAAAAAAAGCTGGCGGCGACCTACTCTCCCATACTCTTGTGTATAGTACCATCGGCGATGAGATGCTTAACTTCTGAGTTCGAAATGGAATCAGGTGTTGCCATCTCTCAATTGCCACCAGCATAAATTATTTCATTAGGATAAAAGGGGATTTGAAAGCTAAGAAAAAAGTAGTAAAATCAATCGACTGATTAGTACTGGTTAGCTGAAGATGTTACCATCCTTACACACCCAGCCTATCAACCCTGTCATCTTCAGGGAGTCTAATTGGGATATCTTATCTTGAAGCAGGCTTGGCGTTTAGATGCTTTCAACGCTTATCCTTTCCGAACTTAGCTACCCGGCTATGCACCTGGCGGTACAACCGGCAAACCATTGGTTCGTCCGCTTCGGTCCTCTCGTACTAGAAGCGGCCCTTCTCAAATATCCTGCGCCCACGACAGATAGGGACCAAACTGTCTCACGACGTTCTGAACCCAACTCGCGTACCGCTTTAATTGGCGAACAGCCAAACCCTTGGGACCTT
>CAZTYI010000091.1:0-4297 GCA_964618335.1 uncultured bacterium | reverse complement strand
AAATCTGAACTCAGGCCTGTCTCTCTTTATGGAAGATTGAAAGTAGAAATTGAAAAAAAACTCTTGGCTTCTAAAAGAGCTATTACTTTTCGATTGGCTACTGTCTTCGGTCTATCGCCTAGAATGAGGCTAGATTTGCTAGTCAATGATTTTATTTTTCGAGCTCTGCAAGATCATTTCATTGTGCTTTTCGAAGAGCATTTCAAACGCAATTATATTCATGTCAAAGATGTAGCTTTGGCTTTTCTTTTTGGGATAGAAAATTTTGAAAAGATGAAAGGAGAAGCTTTTAATCTAGGTCTGACTTCTGCCAACCTAAGCAAAAGAGAACTTTGTGAAAAAATTCAAAAATTAATCCCTGATTTTTATATTCACTCTGCTGCGATTGGAACAGATCCTGATAAAAGAGATTATATTGTCAGCAATGAAAAATTAGAAAATTGTGGTTGGAGACCAACCAAGAATTTAGATGACGGCATTGGGGAAATGATGGCAGCTTATCCAATTTTAAAAATTAATCATCTGAAAAATATTTAAAGCTTGAAATTTTCAATTTTAAACTTCAAAATTTAAGTTTTAATTTTTTATTTAAATTTTTAACTCAAAAGTTAGTCTTCATCAGAAAGACAACTCTGATAAGGCCCTGTTCTTAAATTATTTAAGATTCCAGAAGCTAGAAGATGAACCTGCTTTTTCAAAAAGATAGAGCTTTGTGTTCTAATTGATTTATTCCAACAGAAAGCCCCAGTGC
This sequence comes from uncultured bacterium, assembly GCA_964618335.1. Taxonomy (GTDB): domain Bacteria; phylum Chlamydiota; class Chlamydiia; order Chlamydiales; family SM23-39; genus CAZTYI01. The sequence continues at coordinate 3,546 of CAZTYI010000091.1, read as the reverse complement.
CAAGCAACCCTAAAGAAATATTCCAAAACAGTCCGGAAAAATAAAGAAGATTGGAAGGCATAGACTTGCGAATCATTTGGTGGGCTAATTTATTAATATCTTGGCTAATCCAGTTCTTTTCAAAAACCTTTTGACGAAGCTCTTCGGCATAATCATGCATTTGATAAATGAGAAGTAAAACCAGAAATTTTAAAAATAAAACATCTTTCATTTTAGAATCCAAATGTTCTCCTCTTTTTAAAAAACCCTTCAATCGAAAGCATGTAGACGGCATTGGCCCAAACAACTTGAGGACGGGAAACAGAACTATGAAGCCCATTTTTTCTAATCCATCTTTCCCGATCTAAGTCTAAAAGAATAAAACCTTTTTGACGAAGATAAGGATCTATTTCACTAAAGAAAGGAGCTTTTTCATGCCTTTCATAAAAAGGAGCTTCTACTTGTAAACCCAGGCAGCTGGTTTTCAAAAAACTCTCAGCTCCTTTTAAAATTTCTAAATCTGCTCCTTCAGCATCCACCTTAATAAAATCAGGAGATTGTTTTCCTTCGAGTACTCTTTCCATAGAATCTAAGGCAATAGTTTGAGAAGAAATAACTTCGTGACAGGGAGCATTTAAAAATGAAGAGAGGTTTTCCTTATGAAAAGAACAAACGGTTGAAGCTGAAGGAAAAGCAGCCAGATGTAGTTGTTTTTCTATTTTTTTAGACCAGAGGCCAATAGGGTAATTAGAACTTTTCGAGTCTAGGTTTTCAACTCTTTGATCGGGATCAAAGGTGATAAAATGACATAACTCTTGAATAGGACGCCATCTTTTCTCTATCCCACCAGTAGCTCCAACGTCTACGATTATTAAAGGATTTTTCTGAAAAATATTTTGCAACGCTTTATCTTTTTTATAAAGAAGAGGGGCAAAAGCAAGGTGATTAATGAAGTTTTTCAAAATTCGAATAAGTTTTTTTTTCATTATAAATCCTAGAAAATTATGTAATTATTGACTGCATAACTTGTGCACAGCCGTTGATTGAATGATATGCTTGATAATACTTTTGCATTTTCACAAACTTCTCTTGCACTATTTTATTTTTATGTAACCCCGCCAAATATTCTAACAAATCCTTTCTTTTCCAGTTAAGAATTAACTCACTTAAATCAAAACGATTAAGTTCATAAGCCATCCATGTACCTGCCGTTACGGCTGGAATAACGCCAGCTATCACCGCTTCCACAAAAATCCCAGAAGTACGGGAATGATAATTCTCTTTAAAATATGGCAATAATACTAAACCGGCCTTACTCATTAATTTGGCATATTCTTCCGAACTCAAATCATTTTTCACAAAAACAAGTTTTTCATGAGAAGGCAAAAAACTCTTAGCTTTTTCGGCTACATAAAGTTTACAAGCATGGGTACTATGGCTTAATTCTTTAGATATAGTTTGAATCTGCTTTAATCCTTTTTCGGCTCTGATCAAACTACCGGGCCACCAAAAAAGATCTTTTTCTTTAGGAGAAATTATGGGAATGGTAAGAGGGATCGGCATAACCTTTAAATCTTGGCCAAAATATATTTTTAACTTTGAAGCGATTATTTCACTGTCAGTTAAAAGAGTTAACTGCTTTTTCCCTAAAATAGATCTGAAAAGTATATGAAAAAACTTAAAAATCCATATTTTCTTACCAAAATCTTCTGAAGAAAAACGATATAAAAGCCATAAATCGATTTTTGGTCTTATTAACAATAGGGTAAAAAAGAGCAAAGGTAAATCAAGTAAACCAAAATGCTCAAGAAAGATAATTTTTTTACTTGCTAAGCTTTTTTTTATTTCTCTGAAAATCTTCAGAAAAGGAAAAAAATTACGTACAACATTTGAAATTCTTTCTTTTTTGGTAGTTTGCCCATCTCCACAAGAATTAGTTAATGTTTTCTCCCAAAAAACTGGCAAGTTATTGATAGAACAGTTTTTAGGTAAAAAAACTCGATGCTGCCAGCCATTTAAAGCTGCGGCTTTACCTATAGCTAAAGTGTAAGGATAATTATGCCCTATTTCATTTTTCAAAGCTGGAAGAATAGAATAAAATATCTTTCGATTTTTATTGATCACCGATTACCCAATAATTTTTAGTAAAAACAATTAAACACCTATTAGGGAGTCTTTATTTCGTTAAATGCTCCATTATTTACCAATTTATAACCAAATCAAATTGCAGTAAAAATTCTTCTTTGTCATTAATAACTTTAATTTCAAATTTTCTTAAAATATCTGCTATAAAAAGAGGTTTCGCTAAATATTTCTCTTAACTCAGTACATTCTTTATTAATTAAAAACTATATATTATGTATACCGAAGTAACTTCAAAAATCGGAGTTTCCTCATCAGGAGCAACTGCCAAATTTTGAATCCCGTTCAGTATAATTAATACATAGAACGAAGCTTTCCACCATTTATATGGAAACATGAACCCGTTATCCACGAAGAGCCCTCTCCTGCTAAGAATAACACTAATTTAGAAATATCTTTGCCTTCTCCTATTCTACCCAGAGGAATTTTTGCTTTTTCAGTTTTTAAAAAATTTTGTTTATATTGTTCAGGATCTTGCTTTTTCTTTAATGCATTCTGTAGAATATTTTGTTCTAAAGAATCTGATGAAACAGTTCCAGGGCAAACAACATTTACCCTAATACCGTCAGGGGCTAAAATATTAGCCAAATGCTTAGTTAAATTAATAGTTGCCGCTTTCATCGTAGAATAATGAGGGTTATACCATCCCGGCTCTACTCCTGAAATAGATGAAATATTAATAATAGAAGGTGAATTTGATTTTTTTAAGTATGGCATGGCTTTTTTTAACATATAAACCATGCTCATAACATTCAAATCAAATGACTTGTGCCAATCGTCTTTTCCTAATTCCCAAAAATCACCAAAACGAATTGCCCCTCCTACATTATTTACTATAATATCGATTCCTTTAAACTTTTCAAGTGTTTGTTCTATTACATTAGTTGCTTGTTTTTCATCTGTAAGGTCTGCTTGAATAGCAATTATTTTTTGATGATTTTTTTGTATTTCTCTTCTAGCAGTCTCTAAATTTTCTTTATTGCGCGCACAGATGCTAACTTTTGCCCCTTCTTGTGAAAAAGCCTTAGCGATAGCCTTGCCAATCCCTTTACTAGCCCCTGTAACAAGCACAATTTTATCTTGTAACTTCTCTTTTTTATCCATGGTTTGTCCTTTTTGAAAATTTACAAGCTATCCCATAAGGATCCTGTATTGAAAGACCTCCATCTATATAAAATATGCCACCATTAATAAAAGAAGCTCCATCAGAGCTTAAAAAAAAAGCTGCCTCGGCAACATCACAAGCCCTTCCTGTATAACCTACAGGATGGCATTGCTCTGCAATAACTCTAAAATCTTTATTTTTTTTAGATAAAAATTTATCAACATGTTCTTCTTGAATAATGAATCCTGGTAAAAGAATATTTGTTCTAATTCCTTTACCGGCATACTTAGCAAAATATCTGGTCAGTTGAATCAATCCTG
>CAZTYI010000090.1:2291-4305 GCA_964618335.1 uncultured bacterium | reverse complement strand
TAAGTAATTTAGCGCTGGCCAAAGATTTACATTTAAATACAAATGAAAAAAAGCTGATTAAAACTGCCAAAAGAACTTTTCAAAACCTAGCCATCACCATTTTAGAATACCCTAAACTAGCCCGAGAAAAAGACTTTTCCAAGCTGATCATCTGCCAAAACCCTGAAAAAGCCTTAGAGCTGCATCAACAAAAAAAGGGACTAATCTTTTTCTGTGGCCACCAAGCCAATTGGGAAGTGCTTTTTTTAGATGGGAATTTAAGAATGAAGGGCGTAGCAATCGGCAAGCCTTTTAGAAATAAACGACTTTATAAATGGGTCACTCAAATCAGAGAAAAAACCGGTGGCCTCATCGTGCCTCCCGAAAAAGCTCTCAAAGAAGGGCTGAGAAGTCTCAAAAATGGTAAATTCCTCGGCATTGTCGGCGATCAGGGTATGCCTGAAAGCGAATATGCTTTTCCTTTTTTAGGACGCAGAGCTTTTACTTCCACAGCCCCCGCTCTTTTAGCCTATAAAACTAACTCTCCTATTATCGTGGCTACTACCCAAAGGCGCAAAGGCAAATATTACATAAAATATTCAGATCCGATTTTCCCAGATTTAAAACAGCCTCTGGAAAAAGAAGTGGTTCGTTTAATGGATTCCTCTTTAAAGCTCTTACAAGCTTCGATTTCAGAAAAACCTGAACAATGGCTCTGGCAGCACAATCGCTATAAACAACAGACCCTTAAAACGCTTTACAGAGCCTATCGCTTTGAGAGCATTGCTATTGTTTTGCCTGAAGAAGAAAAAGCTTTTAATCATCTACTACCCCACCTTTCAACTCTGAAAAAGATCTATTCGAAAGACTTTATTCTGCTCTTCATTCCTAAAAAATATGCTCATTTAAATCCTATCGAAGTAGAAGAAGCAATTCCATACTCCTCTTATGATGAACTCTTGAAAAAAGAAAAAGAATACCGCCCAAAACTGGTTTTTAATTTTACTGGTAAAGAAGAGGTTTCGAAGCACTTTTTAAAGCTCAGCACTCTCAAGGTCTTTACCTTTGCAGATCTAAAACAGATAGCTGGGCAAAATCAACCGGAAAAAACCATTAAGACTCCTTCTGAAATTTTTGCAGCTGCGCTATGTAGAACTAAAACCTTAAAATCATTTGTGAAGACTTTTTAAAACTAAAACATAAATATGAGCTTAAAAAACTAACAAACACCAATAAACAGACAAACAAAAGAAAAAATATGCCTGAAAACCGCTTTTTTATAGACCAACCTCTCCAAGAAGAAAAAACCGTGAGCTTGAAAGGTTCTGAACTGCATCACCTGCAAGTTATGAAAAGAGGCAAGCAAAATCATTTAGAGCTGGTCAACGGCCAAAATCAACTGGCTCAAGCTGTTTTATTAGAGCTAAAAAAAGATCTGGCCCTGTTAAAAATCGAAAACGTAATTGAAAAAGACCCTTCTCCTTGTAAAATCATCCTAGTCCAAGCTCTCATTAAACCGGCTAAACTGGATTTTGTTTTAGAAAAAGGTACAGAGCTGGGAGTTGACGAATTTGTTTTTTTTCCTGCAAGCTTCAGTGAGCTCAAAGAACTATCTGAGAACAAAAAAAATAGATTCCAAGCATTAATCATTGCCGCTCTAAAACAATGTGGTAGATTGGATCTACCGAAGTTGACTTTTCTTAAAAACCTTGAAGCCTGCCTTCAGTTTTTTTCTTCACAAGAGTCTTCTTCCCCTTCTTCTGCTCCACAAAATTATTTTGGCGATCTAGCTGAAAAAGCTCCTTTTTTACCAGATGTATTGAAAGAGTTTCAATCTCAGAAAAAGCAAAAAGATATCGCCTTTTTTGTTGGTTCTGAAAAAGGCTTTACTGAAGCAGAAATTGAGCTTCTTAAAAACAAACTAAAAGCTAAAGGTGTTAGCCTTTCTCAAAATATTTTAAGAGCTGAAACAGCTGGCATAATTGCTACCGCTTTTCTAGCTGCTTACAAAATTCAAAAATAGATATATTTTATT
>CAZTYI010000090.1:0-2191 GCA_964618335.1 uncultured bacterium | reverse complement strand
CTTTGGAAAGTAAGGTCATGGCATTCTCAGCTTGGACAATTAAAGGGAGCTTATGAGTCTTAGCTAAAGCCGTTACGCATTTTTCAGATTCAGCATCGCCGATCATATTCTCTAAAATAACGCCTTTGGATTCTTTGATTAGCGGCTCATATTCTTCGCTGCATCTAGGAATAACTAAGATTTTGCCCTTTGCTTCGCCCTTTGCACCATTACCTAAAGAACGAACAATATAAACCTCGCCTTCTACGTTCTCTCCCTTCCCTTTGCCACGTACCAAAATATGACCAACACTATCTAACATCATGAGATTGGTAGAACCTTTTTTACCGAAAGGCAGACCAGCTGTCACTACAATCAAATCTCCAAAAGCTGCTAGTTTATTCTTCAGAGCATAATCGCTGATAATTTTAAAAGCCTCAGTAGCGCTATCGCATTTTTCGGTATAAATAGGAATCACTCCCCAGGAAAAAGCCAGCTGGTGATAAGTCTTACGGCTGATAGTCAGGGCAAAAATGGATTTACGAGGATGCCAAGCTGAGACTAATTTAGCTGTATAACCAGAAGTAGAATAAATAAAGAGAGCCTCAGCATTAGAAGAATATGCTGTTTGTACAGCTGCCACTGCCATAGAAGAAGAAATGTCAGAAAAACGGCTTTTATTCTGCTTTTTGAAAAAGCTTAAATAATCAATGTCAGACTCAGTCTCTTTAATAATGCTTTTCATGCGTTTGAGTGTTTCGATAGGATATTTCCCGACAGCTGTTTCAGCCGATAGCATCACCGCTGCGGCTCCTTCGTAAATAGCGTTGGCTACATCTGAAACTTCAGCTCTAGTCGGACGAGGGCTGTTGATCATCGATTCTAACATCTGAGTAGCTACGACAGCTGGTTTGCAGTTGATAATACTTTTCTCGATCATCATTTTTTGGTATTTAGGAACTTCGGAGACATTAATCTCTACACCCAAATCCCCTCTGGCTACCATAATTCCATCAGCTACTTCCGAAATAGCATCAAAATTATCAATACCCTCTTTGCTTTCAATTTTAGCGATCACAGAAATATCAGATTTATTTTCTTCAAAAAGAATATTCTTAACTTCTAAAACCCCTTCCGGAGAACGAATGAAGGAAGCGGCAATTAAATCTACATCATGTTTGCAGCCAAATTTAATATCTTCAATATCTTGGGTAGTTAAAATCGGCAGTTTAGAATTAGCACCGGGAATGTTGACCCCTTTATTCAGCTTGATGGTACCTGGGTTTTTAACTTCGATAACCACTTCTGAATCTTTGACTTCTACCACTTCTGTGATGATATAGCCATCATCAATCAAGACTTTAGTTTTCGGCTTAATACCCTCTAACACTGAAAAGGGCTCTATCACTAAATCGTTTTCTGATTTGATTTCTTTTTTTAAAGAGAGTTTTTGGCCGGCTTTAACTTTTAATTCTTTTCCAAAAAGCTGCTTAATACGAATCTCTGCACCTTTAGTATCCAGCATAATCGCTAGCGGCATATCTAGTTCTTCTCTAGCTTGTTTTAGATTGTTGATAGTTTTGAGATGTTGATCTTGCGTATTATGAGAAAAATTAAGGCGGGCGACATCCATGCCAGCCAACATCAGTTCTTTGATTTTTTCTACGGAAAATACCGCAGGTCCGATAGTGCAAATAACTTTAGTAAAAACCTTCATATACACCCTTAAAATACTTTTAACATAAGATACCAGAATTCTCCATCTATAATTTTATTTAAAGAAAAAATTATAATAAAAAATGAACAGCAAAAGATTTACGAAAAAACCACTCCTCTTTATTGTAAGAAAAAAAGGAGTTTTCTTTATGGCCCGCCCTATTATGGGTAAAAAAGCTGCCCATGCTTTATCATTTGTTCTTTTTGCTATCGGAATTGCCGTCCTGGCCTATTTTAACATCTGGTGGCCAGCTTTAATTTTGGTGTTAGGTGTACCCATTGCTCTTAAGCATTATCTACGCGGAGAATTTTTCGATACCTTTCTTTCGCTCTTTATTTTTTTTGGTCTTTTCATTACTTTTCAGTGGCAAATCAAATTAAATATTCTATTGCCGGTCTTTTTTACCATCGGCGGTATTTATATTTTCTTTAGAGAATTTATCGGCAGTAAAGATAAGTCTAATCAAGACAATGAAAAGGATGAAGAAGAGGAAGA
>CAZTYI010000089.1:0-4342 GCA_964618335.1 uncultured bacterium | reverse complement strand
AAAACCTTTCTCAAAAGATATAAAAAATAACTAAAGAGAGCAATATAAATAATTTTAGTTTTCATTTTGTCAATTGCCAGTTACTAACCTCTCTATTAAAATAAAGACAATCCTGTAAAAAACCTTTAAAGTAAAAAAAATAAACCAAGAAAAACTATGACTTTAGCTGCTCATATTTTTGGCAACACTTTTAACTCTCTAGACCATTTAGCCCCGCTAGCCTCTTTATTAAAAATTCCATTAATTTTAACTGACCAGGAAATTTATGCGGCTGCTCGAAAATTCTATCCTGAGTTAGAAATTGTTTTACATCAGGACTATGTAACACTAGAAACTTTTTTAAGAAAAAATTACCAAGGGCTAATTTCCTGCAGTTACCAGCAACAGCAACGAGAAACTATCTTATCCTCGCTGTTTAAACAAAAAATGCTACGCATTTGGCTTCCACATGGCAATTCCGATAAAAGCATGGAAGAAAATCTTTTTTCACTTTTAAAAGAAGAAAAAGTAGCTTTAATTTACGGAAACAAAATGCTGGACGCTTTTAAACAGCATGGAGTTTTAAAAAAGATTCCCCATCAAATAGTGATTGGTAATTTTCGGCTTCATTATTTTCAAAAACATCGCTCTTTTTATCAAAAAAAAACAAAACAGCTCCTTCCTTTTAAAAATTCTAAAAAAACACTTTTTTATGCTCCAACATGGGGAAATGAAAAGCATAATTTACATATTCTAAAAACTTTACGGTTCTTGATTGAAAATTTAAGCTCTCGCTTTAATTTTATTATCAAGCCCCATCCTTTTTCTTTGGACAGGATGGATTATGAATTTGCCCGTTTGAAAACCTCTCCAAGAGATTCTCAAAATAACAACAAATATAAAGATGTGGTTTTTATCCGAGATTTCCACGCTATTTATCCGCTTTTAGACCAAGCCGATCTTTATCTCGGAGATTTTTCTTCAATCGGCTATGATTTTCTTTTTTTCAATCGTCCTCTTTTCTTTTTAAATTATGGTCCTCATAAACAAAGTAAAGCCGCCAATAAATTTCTTTTGCAAAGCGGCGTAGAAATAAAAAAAGAAGCAGAGATCGTCGATAAAATCTTGCAAGGACTGAAAAATGATCGGTTCAGCAAAAAAAGAAAAGAGATCTACAACTACACTTTCAATCCTCTGTCGGATTTAAAAAAAATAAAAAAAGATTTAGAAAAATTATCGCTTTTAGAGCAGATGTCAAAACCGGATTTTACTTTTCAAGAAAATATCTTCAATTCTATCAAAAAGATCAATTCTCTACAGGGGCAAAGTCGAGGGAAGGCATAACAAAGACCACGCTTAAATCTACCAGGTCTGAAACTGCCGGGCTGGCTTTAATCTCATAAGAATAACTAGCCTCGCTCAAATCACCAACTTCTGTAATGGTTCCTACTTTTAATCCAGCCGGGAAAACTCCATCAAAGCCGGTTGTGATTAAAAGATCTCCCTTTTTTAAGAGAGGTTGATTTAAAAAATCAAAACTCCCATCTAAAGTTTTGCCAGTTTTCAATTCTCTGGGAGGACCTTCGTTATCGGCAAAATCATAATTAAAACCTACCCCTACTAAACTTCTAGAAGAAGAACGAAAATAGGGAGTCATAGCTCCATGGATTTCGCCTTTAGCTAAATAGTAATCAGCTTTTTTTTCTTGTAGTTTAGCTTGCAATTCCTGAAGCAAAGTAAAAAAAAGCTCTTTGTCTCCTTTGTCAATTAACCCCTCTCTGGTCTCCAAAGTCTCTTTCAAAGTTTTGCATTGCACAGCCAAAGCCCGATCTGCATCAGAGCCTCTGACAGCTCGAGCAGAAAGAGAAAGGTTAGCATCGGTGATCAGTCGTAAACGAGAAAATTTCTGACCGACGTATTCTACTACTCCAACAACTGCATCTCCGACCACGACTGGCGAATTAATACCAATGACCTTATGCCCCAAGGTTTCATTCAGCTCTTCACCGATATTAATCCAGAGCTGAGAATTCCAAACTGTCGGATCGCGGAAAACGATTTTGGCAGGAACGGCTTGCAGTTCAATTTCCAAAATCTTCCTGAGCTCTTCGCTGCGTCTTTGAAAAAAGGTTTTCCAATAGGGTTTATCAGTAGGAGTTTTTTCGATAGACTTGAGCCTTTCTATTTGTTCATCGATCCGCTGATCAAAAGTCAGCCACTCATAGACTCCGCGGCTTTGAGCTTTCAACAGCTCGTTTTCTAAAATCAGCTGTTTCTTTTCGACATTTTCATGCGGAGGTTTTTTAAATAAAAAAACTGTTTTTAAAAATAGATGACGAACATTAGACAGCTGTTCATAAGTAGGTGCTAAAGAACCAATCGCAAAAGAGCGCAGCTTGGCTTGAAAAGGTTTGGATAGGCTCATTAAAAAAAAGAGAGAACCGATTAGTAAAGCTAATGGCAAATAAGAAAAACGTTTCATGTGTTTAACACTCCTTCTAAAGCAGAAACTATATATTTTAAGTTCTGACTGCCTACTCCAGCAATATTAATCCGGCTAGAGTCTGGTAGGTAAAGAGCATACTTTTGCTTCAATAAAGCTACTTGCTGAGGACTTAAACCAAGTAGAGAAAAAAGCCCTTTTTGTTTTTTCAAATAAGCAAAATCTTTTTTCTTTAAAGCTTGAGCTAACTGTTCACGGTAAAAATTAATTCTAACTCTCATCTGATCAATTTCTGTTTCCCATTCTTTTTTTAAAGCACTGTCAGATAAGACCTCGGCTACAATTTGAGCACCATAAGCTGGAGGGTTGGAATAATTAGTGCGAATAATAGACTTCACATGAGAAGCAATTTTTTCTTTATTGTCTTGTGAAGCAGCGATAAAATAGAGAGCTCCTGTTCTTTGTTTATAAAGACTAAAATTTTTGGAAGCGGAAAAAGCTATTAAAAATTCTAGGTTCATTTCTAAGAAAAGACGAATTGCTTGCGTATCTTGTTCTCTGCCTTCTCCAAAGCCCAAATAAGCAAAATCAAAAAAAGCTAAATGCTTTTTAGCTTTGAAAAGTAAAGCCAACTCCTTCCATTCTTTCAAAGTTAAATCAGCGCCGGTCGGATTGTGGCAGCAGGGCTGCAGAAGCACTATGCTTTTTTCTGGGAGACTTTCTAAAAAAGCAGTCATTTTATCAAAGGTAATCGAGTTGGTTTTTAGATCGTAATAAGGATAGCTTTTAATTTCTAAGCCACTGCGTTTAAAGATTTTTGGATGATTAGCCCAAGTAGGATTGGAAAGATAAATTGTCTTTCCAAAATGCTCAAAAAGAAAATCTCCGCCAATGCGTAAGGCAGAAGTTCCACCAACCGTTTGAGCTCCATAAATTAATTTTTGTTTTTTCTGATAATGCTCGCCAAAAACTAGTTTAGCCACTTCTGAAAGATAAAGAGGAAATCCATCGATCGGCAGATATTCAGCGCTTAAATCTTTTTTAGCAATTTTTTGAGCTGCTTGATAAACGGCCGAGATTAATTTTTTTTCTAATTTATCGGTTTGATAAACCCCTAGAGTCAAAGAAACTTTTTCTTTTCTTGCGTCTTGGTCAAATTGAGCTTTTATTCCAAAGAGAGGGTCTGCAGGAGCTAAAGTTAAATGATCAAAAAACATAAAACACCTTTTTTAAACTTAAATACCATTTTAGAAAAAAAGGAAAAAAAAAGCTGTAAAATAGAAAAATATCCAGGACCCAAAGCTTATATGGTAAGAAAAAATTGACTTTCCGCAAAATCTTTTTCAGAGTAGAATTTTAACAAATTTGGGGTGTTAGCTCAGTTGGTAGAGCGCAACAATGGCATTGTTGAGGTCATCGGTTCGATCCCGTTACACTCCATATTTTTAGATTTCTTCTTTAAATTCTTCTTAAACATATAAAAATAGAAAATAGAAAAAATATAAGAATAGAAAAAACTCTCAGAGAATTCGCTATCTAAACTTAATTTACTTCGATTAGATCTAAAAAGGCCTGCAATCTCTTAGCACGGGTAGGATGGCGCAGTTTTTTAAGTGCTTTAGCTTCGATCTGACGAACCCTTTCTCTAGTTACGCCAAATCTCACACCTACTTCTTCTAAAGTCTTAGGCTTGCCATCTAAAAGACCGAATCTTTCAATAATCACCGTACGTTCACGATCGGTCAGAGTAGCAAGTACTTCGCCCATCTTATCTTTTAAAATTGAATAGCCGGTAGCTTCTGCAGGAGATTCCACAGCTGTGTCTTCTAAAAAGTCGCCGAATTGGCTCTCTCCGCCATCGCCTACTTCAGATTGTAAAGAAATCGGATGCTGGGCAATTTTATAAATTTCTCTAACCCG
>CAZTYI010000088.1:0-4363 GCA_964618335.1 uncultured bacterium | reverse complement strand
GAGCTAAAAGAATAATATCGCCACTTCTGGCGATAATCTGTCCTTGATTGATGATCGAAGCATTTACAGCTAAATCTAAATCATCCCTTTTACCAAAAAAATCTAAATTCTGTGTCTTTAAAAAATCTTCATTTTTTAAATTGTAAGTTGAAGCAATAAAACCGCCGACATCTACCAGCCCGTTAGGTCCGATCATAACGCCTTGTGGATTGATCAGCAAAAGATCGCCGTTGCTTTTCAGAGTGCCGTAGATTTCAGAAAGAGAACCGCCAGTGACGCGATTTAAAGTAGATGAATTGGAAGAAGGAAGTACAAACTCAGTAGTCTCTCCTTTTTGAATAGAAAACTTATCCCAGTTGATGATGGCTTTTTCAGAAGCTTGGGTAATGGTTAATTCTTGATTAAGTTTCTCTCCTGTTTTTTGAGCAGAGATGATAGCGCTGCCGGCTTCTATTTGAGCTCCTTCAGGATTGGCCAAGAGAACAAAAGGAAAAGCAAAAATACTAACACTAACTAAAGTAAAAAGCTTATTCCATTTCATTGCCGACTCATCAAAGCTACTTTTACAAAAAAACAACTATGCAAAAATTATTATATATAAATAATTTGCCCCTCTTTTGTTTATATGTATAAATATATAATTGTACAAGTAAAATAGAACGAAAAAAAACTGCTTTTTTGAGAACAGTTTTTATGAACTTTTCATATTATGAAAAACTGCGTCTACATCTTCAAGGTTTTCTAGAAAATCAATCAGTTTTTGATTGTTTGCACAATCTTCTTCACTACATTCAACGAAATGCTTCGGCACCATTTCCAAAGAAGTAGCTTCGATTTGTGTTTCTGCTTTTTCAAGCGCTTCTTTGACTTTTAAAAAATTATCTGGTGCAGTAGTAATGATAAAAAGCTCATCTACCTGATCAAAATCATCTGCTCCAGAATCAGTCGCAAGCAAAAAAAGCTCATCTTCCAAAGCATTTTTTTTCAAGACCTGAATGATCCCTTTACGCTCAAAATTAAAAACCACAGCTCCAGGTGTAGCGACCGTACCGCCGCATTTATTAATAGCAATACGGATTTCCGAAGAAATCCGGTTTTTATTATCTGTCATAATTTCTGCAATGATACCAACACCGCCATAGCCATATAGTTCATAAACCAGTTCATGGTAATCCGCCTGATTGGCTAAAGAGGCTTTTTTTATATTACGCTCAATGTTTTCTTGGGGGAAATTTTGAGTTTTGGCTTTTTGCAAAACCATTTTCAATTTGCTGTTGGTCTGAGGATCGGGGCCTCCCTGTTTCACGGCAGAAATAATCTCTTTGGCTATTCTAGAAAAAATCTTGCCTTTAATTTTGTCGGATTTGGCCTTTTTATGTTTGATATTGGCCCATTTACTATGTCCAGCCATAACTTTTTCCTCTTTTAAATTGCTTTCTAAAAGCTTCAGCTTCCTGGTACTCTGAAAACCCCTTTTCGGCTTCTTTAAAGGCCTTAAAATGAGCACTTTTACGTCCATTTAAGATCTTAATCGGATAAACATAATGCAAAATTTCATGATAAACCACAAAAGAAACAAAATAAAATGGGATTTTGGGGTTATCTAAAAGGCTGTTAATGCGAATTAATTTCAAAGCTGGACTGAAAGATCCAAAAGTAATGCGTCTATATTTCCGATAGACAGGAGCTTTTCTCCAAGTAATGTTAAGCTTCAAAGAACTTTGAAAATAGAGCTGATTTAAATCATCATAAATTTCTTGAAGGTTATAATGCTGACCAATCGGTTTCAAGGTAGCTAAATTGATTTTATGCGAGTAATTCCGATGAACAAGATGTTTTGTAAAAAAAGTTTTTAAATGTTTTTGAGAAGTTTTTGATTTTTTTTTGATCCATTCTTTAAGAGCTTTCAGCTCTTCTTCTTCAGCCTCTAAAAAAACTTTATGCAAAGTAATTTTAAAAGAAAAAAAACCTTTTTTCACTCTTAAAAAAACGCTGCGATTATCTTTTAAAAGAAGCTCAATTCTTTTTCCTAAAAGATCTTCCAATTTTATTTTTAACTCTAAAGGAGACATAGAAAAATCTGATGTATGTATAACAGTTTTAAGTTCTTATGTTATGTATGACATATTGTGTAAAAAAATCGGTCTTTAAAGCTTTTTCTGCATCATAATCTTATCTAGATAACCGCCATCTTCTTCTTTAATGAAGCGTTTTTGGCGACCATATTCTAAAAAGCCTAATCTTTCATAAAGACTAATGGCCGGATTATGTTCGTAAACCTCTAAATGCAAAAATTCCAATTTAAATTGTTCTTTGGCAATTTTCATAAGTTCTTTGACCAGTTTCGTACCTATTCCCTGAGAACGATAATTAGGATCTACGATAATAGCAAAAAGCGAATGGTGAGCAATTTTTCTAAAAAAAGAAAGGTACAAATTTGCCAGTCCTACTACTTGGCCATTAACTTCTGCAGCTAAAACTGCTTTTTGTTTGACATAACTCATCCAAAGTCTAACCGCATCGTCTACTTCCATAGAATTTTCCATCGGAAACCAACGCAGAATGCCCTTTTCTTTAAAAAGCTTAATTAAAACTGTTGTGTCATCAAAAGTAGCTAAACGAATCTTAACTTCTGTCATAAATTCCAACTGCTTTTAGTCTTATTTTGTACTGTTTTGCTTTAAAAAACTCTGAAATAAAAGCCGTGCCAAATAGGGATTTTTTTTATTTGCCACATCTTTAATATAATTTTCCTGAAAAGCAAACTGCTGAAACTTTGCTTTTTCCAAAAGAGAAATCAGCGGTGAACCTTGATATACTTCGGCTATGAGTGCTTCTAAATGAAAATATTTCTCAGCTAAATTCATCAAATTTTTTAAAAGATCAGTTCCAATGCCCTGGTTACGTTTTTGCTTATCAACAATTAAATAAAAAAGAGGGCTGTGCGATACCTTTTTATAAGGCATTAAAAAAATAGTGCCAATAGCCACGACCTGATCGTTTAAAAGACAAGTCAAAGAAGCTCTGTATTTAGAAAAACCAATCCAATTCTGAGCAAAAATAGCTGCTTCTTGTGGAGAACCCATTGGCAAATAACGCCAATTCTCCTTGTCTTCCAGCCACTGATTTAAAATAGCACTATCCCCCATATTAGAATAACGCAGCTTAAGATCTTGCATTAAACTCTGCCTCCAAACTCTTTGAGATACGCGTTAACAAATTCATCTATTTCTCCATCCATGACTGCTTGAATATTGCCAACAGTCGCACCTGTGCGTGAGTCTTTGACTAAAGTATAAGGCTGGAAAGTATAAGAACGAATTTGATGGCCCCAAGCGATTTCTTTTTTCTCTCCGCCAATTTTTTTAATCTTTTCTGCTCTTTCTTGCTGTTCTTTTTGATACAGTTTAGCTTTGAGCATTTTAAAACAGGTCTCTTTATTCTGCAGCTGGCTGCGCTGATTTTGGCAGGAAACTACAATTTTACTAGGCAAGTGAGTAATCCTGACTGCGGAATCTGTCCTGTTGACATGCTGACCTCCTGCGCCAGAAGCTCTGAAAGTGTCTATACGTATATCATCCGGACTCATCTCGACTTCTATTTCATCATCTAAAATAGGAATCACTTCTACTGAAGCAAAACTGGTATGTCTGCGGGCATTGCTGTCGAAGGGAGAAATACGTACGAGCCGATGAACACCCATTTCAGATTTAGAATAGCCAAAAGCATAAGACCCTTCAAATTTAAAGGTAATGTTTTTAATACCGGCCACATCACCATCAAGTTTATCTAAGACCTCAACTTTCCAGCCTTTTTTTTCCGCCCATTTCTGATACATACGAGCCAACATAGCTACCCAATCACAAGACTCAGTACCGCCTGCTCCGGCATTAATAGATAAAAAGCAGCTTTTAGAGTCCAGTTCGCCAGATAACATTTTTTGCATTTCAAGACGGCCAAGTTCTTTTTCAATTAATTCAGCTTCTTGAGTTAATTCTTTTAAAAAACTTTTGTCTTCTGTCTTTTCTGCTTCAGGAAAAAAAGCTTTAAGATCATTGATCTTATTTTTAATTTTCTGAACCGGATCTATCATAGATTTAAGCTCAGAGATTTTTTTTGAAATTTTCTGAGCCTTTTCAGCATCTTGCCAAAAAGTTTCTTCAGCGCTTTCTTGTTCTAGTTTGGTGAGTTCTTTTTCCTTGTGAGCGAGGTCAAAGAAACCTCCACAGATCCAAAACTCTAGCTTCTAATTTAGTTAAATCCACAAAAGACTCCATTTCTTTAATTCTATTTTGCTTAAAAGAATAAAAAACCTCGAGGAAAATTCTCTTTTTTCAAAAGAGTTTTTGACTTCTGCTTTACT
>CAZTYI010000087.1:0-4462 GCA_964618335.1 uncultured bacterium | reverse complement strand
AACAGAAGAAACCCCTTTCGCTTGAATATGCTTAATCTCTTTTTTTTGAAAAAAGGGCATACTGTCCTTTTTTTCACAGCATTTCTTATACTTTTTCCCAGATCCGCAAGGACAAGGTTCGTTTCTACCAACTTTGCTCATAAAAATTCCTTTTTTTTATATTGGACTAATAAAATAACTTAAAGTTTTACAAAAGTAAATGTATAATAACTAGACTACATTAAAAATAAAAATATCTATTTATGAACACTCCCCTCCCTATCCCTAAAGTCCCTTTCAATAAAAACGGCAAAAATCTCGAAAGCCTCCTGCGTAAAGCTCTCTTTGATTTTAAAATGTTAGAACAAGCTGAAAGCCTGGCAGTGGCCTTGAGCGGCGGTAAAGACAGCCTAACACTACTCTTTTTACTGAAAGCCGTCTTAGGTTACGGAGTTCCCAATTTACCTCTTTCTGCTATCCATGTGGAAGGAGACTTTTCCTGTGGAGCCAATATCAGCACAACTTTTTTGAAAAAAATCTGTGAACAACTAGAAGTCCCTCTTTTTATAGCTAAAAGTAAAAAAAATAATACAAAAAAAACAGAAAATAAAAATAATCCAGAAATTTCTAAAAAAGACAAAGAAAAGGAACAGGCTTCAGAAAAAAATAAAGAAACAGCCACTAACTGTTATTCCTGCTCAAGAAATCGCAGAAAGCTAATTTTCGAAGTTATGAAAAAAGAAAAAATTACTACTGTCGCTTTCGGCCATCATAGCAATGATGTAGCTCAGACCCTACTCTTAAACCTTTTGCAAAAAGGTGAATTTGCTGCTATGCTACCAAAGATTAAAATGCTTAGATTCTCGGCTACTATTATCCGTCCTTTGATTTATATCAAAGAAACTGAAATCACTACCTTTGCTCAGCATTATGGTTTTTTAAGAGCCACTTGCAACTGCCCTAAAGGAGCTACCTCGAAAAGAAAAGAAGCTGATAACTTAATAGATATTTTAACTAAGACTTTTCCTCATGCCCGCTCTAATTTGGCGCTTTCAGCTCTGTTATACGGCTCGGATAAAGCTTTAAAAATTTAATTTTTTAAAAAACTAAAAACCAAAAAGGAACATATGCAAAAACCAAATATTTTAATCACTAATGATGATGGTATCAATGCTTTAGGCATCCGGCATCTATGGAAAGCACTTTCTGCCGTAGCTAATATTACCATCGTTGCCCCCTTAACAGAAAGATCAGGAGCTGGTCTTTCTATGACTCTGACTAAACCTCTGCAGATCCAAAAAGTCAAATGGGAAGACAATACAAAAGCTTTTAGAGTCAGTAACGGAACCCCCGCTGATTGTGTTAAATTGGCACTAAATAACGTCTTAACTCAAACACCTGACCTGATCGTCTCTGGCATCAATCATGGCTCTAATTCAGGCCGTAGTATCTTTTATTCAGGCACTGTTGGAGCAATTATGGACGGCGCTTTCAGAGGCATTCCCGGCATTGCTTTTTCTTGCCTACGAGCCGAAGCTCAATCTTTTAAAGCTGCTGAAAAATATATCTTGTCTATTGTTAATTACGTTCTTGAAAACCCTATGTCTAACGGCTCTTTTCTAAACGTCAACTTTCCATCTACAGATGAAATCAAGGGCATTAAACTAGCTCGCCAAGGTTTAGGCTACTGGTTAGACAGCCCTGTCGAAAGAACTCATCCAGAAGGACATAATTACTACTGGCTAGGCTGCAAGTTTACTCCAGCTGAACAAGAACATATTGATAGTGATGTCCATCTTTTAAAAGAGGGTTATGCTACTGCTGTGCCAATCAACTTGAATGAAACTACTGATTTGGAACATTTCCAGAAAAACAGAGCTGCTTTTGAAGAATCTCTAAAAAAGAACCTTCTGGATAGCGACGAAGACCTAGAAAAGATATTGTAGGAAATATTTAAAGCTGTTAAATTATCCTTTCATTGAGGGCGTATAGCTCAGTTGGTAGAGCGCCTGCCTTACAAGCAGGTGGTCATAGGTTCGAGTCCTTTTGCGCCCAAAAGACCAGAATGCGGGAGTAGTTCAACTGGTTAGAACGCCGGCTTGTCACGCCGGAGGTTGCGGGTTCGAGTCCCGTCTCTCGCGTTTTTGTTTACAAAATCGCCCATTAGTTGCAGGTAAAGATTATGAAAAGCAAACCGTGGAATTTTAAAGTTTTTTGTAAAAACTTTTTTTTGATTGGAGTTGGTGCTTTTTTAGCAGCGGTAGCGATTCGTATTTTCTTGTTACCGAACAATTTAATTGACGGCGGTATTATCGGTATTTCCCTGATTTGCGCACGGCTTTTTGGCGACAATTATCTTTCTTACTACTTAATTGCTTTTAACCTGCCCTTTATCTTTTTAGCTTACAAAGCCATCCGTAAAAGTTTTATCATCAATATGGGAGTGGCGGTCCTCTTATTCGCTCTTTTTCTAGCTCTTTTAAAAGATGTAGCTGCTTTTCAAGCTGATGCTATTGAAATTATCGTGATTGGCGGTGGTATTCTAGGTACCGGCGTAGGGCTCATGATCCGCAACGGAGGCTGTACTGACGGCACTGAAATCCTAGGCATTATTTTAAACCGCAAAATGGGTTTTAGCATTGGCCAGATTGTTTTAGCGATCAACATTTTAATCTTTGCTATTTATGGCTTGCTGTTCAAAGACTGGCATATTGCCCTGCACTCTTTAATGACCTATATAGTCGCTGTTAAAATGATTGATATCGTAATCGCCGGCCTAGAAGAACTCAAGTCAGTGTTAATCATCACTTCCCGTCCACAACAAGTCAAAGATCTAATCATGCATGAATTAGGGCTGGGCCTGACTATTATTCCCGGCATTGGCGGTTTTTCAGGCGAAAACAGAAATATTCTCTTTGTTATTGTAGAAAGACTGGATCTAGGCATGTTAAAAGAGATTGTTCTACGAGAAGACACCTCGGCTTTCTTAGCTATTGAAAACTTACATGAAGTCGCTTACAGCCGGCATAAGCCTGTTTCCAAAGGGATCCGCAAAAAAGCTAAAAAAAGACTCTTTTCTAGAACTTAGGATTAAGTTTTGCTAATTAGACTAAGATTTTCCAACCAAAGCAAAAGTCTGCGAATCTTCTAAAACCTGACTTAAATATTTACCATATTCATTATTGTATTTCTGAGAGAGTTTTAAAAGCGCATACTTATCAATAAAACCCATCCGAAAAGCAATCTCTTCAGGACAAGCAATTTTAATGGCTTGCCTTTCCTGAACTGTCTGCACAAACACAGAGGCTTGTTGTAAAGCATCGAAAGTACCGGTGTCAAGCCAAGCAAAACCACGTCCAAACAGTTTAACTTTCAACTGCTGTTTTTTTAAATAAGCTAAGTTCAAATCGGTAATTTCAATCTCTCCTCTTTTTGAGGGCTTTAAACTAGA
Source organism: uncultured bacterium (assembly GCA_964618335.1). Taxonomy (GTDB): domain Bacteria; phylum Chlamydiota; class Chlamydiia; order Chlamydiales; family SM23-39; genus CAZTYI01. The sequence continues at coordinate 1,032 of CAZTYI010000087.1, read as the reverse complement.
AGCCATCTGAACCACATTATTATCATAAAAATAAAGACCTGGAACAACGTAATGCGACTTAGGCTGTTTTGGCTTTTCTTCAATCGATATAACCCCACCTTCTTCATCAAATTCCACGACGCCATATCTTTCTGGATCAGAGACCTGATAACCAAAAATAAGCGCACCTTCTTTTAACTGCACACATTCCTGTAGAAGATGAGAAAAATCATGCCCGTAAAAAATATTATCACCCAAAATAAGAGCAACACTATCTGTTCCAATAAACTCTTTGCCCACAATAAAAGCTTCGGCTAATCCCCTTGATTCTTCCTGAACTTTATATTGAAGTTTAAGTCCAAGATGGCTGCCATCGCCAAAGAGCATTTGAAAACGCGGCAGATCTTGAGGAGTTGAAATAATTAAAATCTCTCTGATGCCCGCTAACATTAAAACTGACAGCGGATAGTAAATCATCGGTTTGTCAAAGACTGGAAGGAGCTGTTTGCAAAGAGCAAGGGTTGCAGGATAAAGTCTGGTGCCGTGGCCTCCGGCCAAGATGATGCCTTTCATGATTTACCTTATGGGATTTGTTTTTTTATCTTTAATAGACTGCAATTGTTCTAATACAGCTATGTCTTCTGCATCAGCAGCGATCTGCTTACGAAATTGAGTGCCTCGAGGAGAACGAACACGGTAACCGATAGCCAAAATCATGTTGAGATTATAAATTTTAGTACGATAGTCTTTTCCATCAGAGGCAGTTGTCAAGCAATCCTTGACAACTGATTCTTCTACTTCTTTTTCGATTAGAATGTTATTGATATGAAGGCTAATATTTTGCTTAGTTGTTTGAAAGAGAGAGGCCAATTCTAATTGAGTAAGCCAAACTGTGGCATCTTCAGCTCGTAATTTTATTGAGGTATGACCGTCCTCAGTAGTATAAAGTATAATTTCGCCATTTGACATAGACTTATTTCCATAAAATTAAAATTTTATAATTAATATTAGGTGGATTAGTAAATTTTTCCCATAAAAAAAACTGAAATTATT
>CAZTYI010000086.1:0-4675 GCA_964618335.1 uncultured bacterium | reverse complement strand
AAAGTATAAGCTCCCATCAAATACCAAGCAAATTTACCTGCATCCTGATCTTCATAAGCACTGTGAAAAAAACCTAGATATTCACCATCAACTTTTTGGACAGTAGATCCACCACGTAATTTTCCCCAGATTTTAGGCCAGAGCTGTTTTTGAAAAGCGCAGTAATTAGGAAAGACTAAATGGTTGATTAGATTAACTTTAGGATTGGCAAGAGAGAGAATTTTATGAGGGTTTAAATTGTATTCAAAATAAAGTTGAGAACGGTTGTTTTCATCAATGTATTCAAAAGGGATCCAGTTTTTTTCTACCGGCTGCATTTGCATATCCAGTTCTGTAATGAAATTTACTTTAAGAGTTTGAGGGTTGAGATTAGCCAGATACATCGAACGGCAGGAATTACTGCGGGAGTGCAGATCGTTGTAGATTAGAAAAAGCTCATTGCCGATTTTAATAGCTCTAGGATCTTCTGAAAAATTACTTTTAGTATCTATTCTAACAAACTCTTTGTCAGTTTGTTCAAAATTTTTATCTAGTTCTGCGCATCCAATATAAGTATAAAAATGCTGGGCAGTTTTGCGGTTGGCTACATCGTAACGAAAAAAAAGTAGGTAGTTAGAGCCATGTTTAATAAGTGAAGCGTTATAAGGTCCATCTATATTTCTGATAAAGACAGTTTTTGTGCCGACCACAATGCCATTTTTATCGGCAGAGGGAATGTTTTGCAGTTCTAAAGGTAGGAAAATACCTTGGGAAAAACCGCCCTTTCTTAATTTTGCAGCGTAGGATTTTTGAAAAGAGCTATGGTGTCTTTTTAAATTGCGTAGTTCTTTACCAAAATAGACGAGCAAAACTAAAAAGCCCAGGACTGCTAAAGCCGAAATAAAAGGTTTGATTTTTCCGTGGAAGGAGAGCTTAGAAGATTCTTGAGACATAATCATCCTACTTTTGATTAAAGAGCTGTTAAAACTATTTAAAATAGCAAAAGAAGCTGTTTTTAGGGAAGGGTTGAATCTTTATTGTTAGTGTGAATGCAAATTATGAAAATCTTTAAGCAGAGCCAATCGGATGTTGCAATTTCTGCGTTTTTTTTCTTTCTCTTTTGCTGACTAAAGCTGTCAAAGCGCAATTAGTATGTACAGTTAAAAGCACTCCTCCTGGAGCTAGAAGAGACTGAATCGCCAGCATAACAATAATCGCTGGTTGGACAGGAATAGAAAAGGGATCAAAGGTCAGAGCTAAAAGACTATAAGCTATCACGGTAGGAGCTCCGGCAGCTGCAATGGTCGCAAAAATGCAAGCAACAAGAAGAATAAAACCAGATAACAGACCTACTGGAATGTCATATAATTGAACGAAAAAGATGGTGGCAAAAGCAAAAGTAAAAACAAAGCCAAAGCCAAAAAGCGTAAAATTAAGCGGGATTAAAAGATTAACCGAAGTTTCTTCCAAATGAAAATCTTCTTTTAAGCTTTTGATCGCTACCGGCATAGCGATGTAGGGATTTTTAGCTCCGAAAGCAATCAACATGGTTTCTTTCAGATACGAGAGGCTTTTTAAATAGGTAGTGCCAGAAAGCTTCCACAAGATAATGGTGTTGATAAAGACTAAAATAAATATCCCGGAATAGAAAATACCGATAAAGCTCGTCATGCCAACTAAGACAGAGGGCCCTGTTTCGACGATTTGTCCAGCTAACAGGCAAAGCATTCCAAGTGGCAAAATATACATGACCCAATGGATGATTTTTTGAAAAGCTGCAAACAGACCCAGACTAATATCGAAAATAGGTTCGTTTAGTTTTTTAGGCACAAATCCCAGTGCAATACCTAAGAAGCAGGAAAAGAAAACAATCTTTAGCATTTCTTCAGTGTTGAGCGATTTGAAAATATTTGAAGGAATGATTTTTAAAAGAAATACTAAAATTTTTCCGTGGCCATTTTCTTTGTCAGCATTGTAGATGCTGATAGTTTTTTCAGCGGCAAAATCGCTATTTTCTGCAGTTTCGGCTCTGGCGATCAGTTTGCCCATTTCGAAACGGGCCTGAGCATTAAGATATGAAGCTGGTTTGGTGATCATAGCAAAAATAATGCCGTAAGCAGCAATGAAGACTAAGAAGATCCCTAAAATAGAAAGAAAACGCTTGATGTAGGCTCTAAAATGAGGCTGATGGTAAAACTTGCCAATTGAAGATATGATAGAAGTAATAATAATGGGCAGGATGCACATTTTTAAAAAGGAGATATAAAGTTTACCCCAGGGAGCTAGCAGAGTGGCGACATGCGGATAGTAAAAGCCGATAAAAACACCAGCTCCGATAAAAATAAACATTAAGATCGAATAAACCATGGTATATCTTTTACTCATGAACGCCTGGCTGGTAATAATTTTGAATTAGCTGATTGAAAGAAGCCTTTTTTCTTCTATCTAAAAAGGTATTGACGTAAAAAAGCAGATGTTTATTTTCATAAGCTACAAAAATGCAAATAGGATCTTTAAAATCACGAATTTCAACTGTTTCGACGTAAAGAATGTCATTAGGATTGAAGATCGCAAAAGTTTTAATTTCTTTTTCATCTACCAAGCCGGCGGTAATCGTGCCTTTCTTGACTTCTTCAGTGAGATATTTCTGATAAGGAAAACCCTTTAATTTAGCTTTGGTAAAAAGTCTTCTGGCAAAGTATTCATAAGCTGAATCTGCTAAATATCCGATTGTGGCTTCTTCAGTATTAATCCGATCGAAAAAATTGCTTTTTCTGGGTAGCTCTGAGAGTCTTAAACGGTTAACTAGCAATCCTTCATAAAGAAAAATATAAGGTTGGCTAAAGCTGCTTTTTTGGGCTCTGGACATTGTACCGGAAAGCAGAGAAATGCCTAAATCAACCGTACCCCGTTCTACTAAATCCACTACGCCTTGGTAAGTAGTAGCAGATCGGTTAAGGTCTAATTTGACACCTAAAGAGCGAGCCAGTTCTTCAGCCATGTCTACATCTAGGCCGGTCAACCTTTTGTTTTTGTCAAAAAAGAAGAAGGGGAATTCATTAGTGCTGCCGATCAAGCCGACTTTTAAAACGCCGCGGCTGATGATTTTTTTAATATCTGGGGGGTAGCTGTCCTGCTCAGCAGCAGCAGCTTCGGACAAGAGAAAAAAACTTAAAAAAGAGAATATACCTAAAGATAACAAGCCTTTTATCTTTTGTATCTGATTGGAGTAATATTTATTCATAAACCGTGGTTATACCTCCCCACAGTTTATATATAATAAAAAGAGGGGCAAAATGAAAGTGTTTTTTATTAAGATTATTTTCTTAGATGGTAAATAACGCTAAAAAATCTATTTTCAACTATGAAATAGTTTTTCGATTTCTTTTAAAACTTGTTCATAGTCTTTAGGAACTAATGTTTGGTCAAATTCTTGAAATCTTTTTAAAAGATTATTTTTTTCTTCTTTGCTAAAAAGATCAAAAGCCGGAATAAAAAAATGGCGGTTTTCCTTATCAATATGGGAAGTATAAAGACGAACAATTTTTTGAATACAACTCTGAACTTCTTGCCGAGGGCCTGATTTTAGACTTTCCAGGTCTGAGATCAATTTCCTAGCTTTTTTATGCTCTTCGATCAGTTCAACCATAATTTTTTTTAATTCAGCAGAAAGAGTCTTTGCTTCTAAAGCTTTGAAAAAAATAGCCTCTTCTTTTCCATGATGGCGTTTGTCCGCATAGGTTCGGAAAAAATCAACAAAACCATCTATCAGAACTGGGTTTAAATCTTTTTGGCTGAATTTATTAAGGATGTTTATAGCTTTTTGGATTAGCCGATGTTCTGTAAAGAGCAGGGTAATAGCATTCATGTTTTTTTCCTTTTGCTTTGTTTTTTTTCTACTTTAAAATTTGGAGTTTGAAAGCTTAAGTTGTATTTCTTTAAAATTCTTAAAAAAAGGAATTTCGGAATGACCAGGTAAGGAAGGCACAGTAGTGGCCATACCAAAGACAGGAATCTGAGCTCCTAAAGCCGCTGTTATGCCTGTAGGGGAGTCTTCAATCACTAGGGCTTCTTGAGGAGCAATCTGAGCCGTTTTTAAAGCCAATAGATAAGGATCTGGCTCGGGTTTACTATGAGATACTTCATCAGATCCAATCAAAAAATCAAAATATGACAAAATGTTTTCTTCTTTGAGGATCATTTCAATTTCTGATCTTAGACAGGAAGAAACGACAGCTAAAATGAGCTTAGGCTTGTTTCTATTTTTTAAAAAATTTAAAAATTCATCTCTGCCTAAAGGTGAGGCAAAGCCCTTTTGAATATACTGAGCAAAATGTTTTCTTTTTTGAGCTGTAAGTTCTTCTAAGGGGCTAGACAGGGCATATTTTTGAGAAAGAAATTTTGCTACCTGCTCATCTGAAAAGCCTAACACTTCTTTAAAATCGAAGCTTGGATGATCTACTTTTAAACCATCTAAAACTTTTTCCCAAGCATAATAATGAAGGTTTTCTGAAATGACTAAAACTCCATCTAAATCAAAGAACACTGCTTTTAAAGACATATTATTACTTTGTGACCCTGTTGCTTTGTTACCCTAACACTTTATTTCTTTTTGCTTTTTTAATTTTTTACCATTTTTCATAATGAAGTTTTTCTTTTTTAAAGCGTTCTTCTTTAGCTTTTTTTTCATTTGGAT
>CAZTYI010000085.1:0-4682 GCA_964618335.1 uncultured bacterium | reverse complement strand
CAAGAATTCTAAAAAGCCTGAGATCCATGGCGGTTTTGCCGAAGTCTTTTTTTCCGGGGATTTAGAAATAGAAGAAAAGATTAAGAAAGAGCTGTCTGTGACTGTCCGCTGTCTTTTGCAGGATAAAGCAGTTGGAAAGTGTATTTTTACCGGTAAAGCTGATGCTCATAAGGCTATTTTTGCTAAGGCTTACTAGTGATTTAAGTAAGATTAAGGAAATCTTTTTTTTTAGAGGCAGAATTTTAAAAAATGTCTATTGTCTAAATATTTAATTTAAGTTGATTTTTTTGAAATAAATTAATCAGAATAATTTTATCTTGAAAAAATCATTTTGTTAATCATATCATTTTTGCAAAAATCTTATTAAAGGCAGGTTAATGATGTCCCAACCAATAGGCTATCCTGTAATTGAAATGCGTTCTGATTTATCTCAAGTATCCGGTTCAGAAAGTCTGAGAAATTTAATTGCCGGCGGTTCACTTAATCAAATATTAATCAAGGCTGCTTATATTGGCGATATAAAGAGTGTTACTTTAGCTTTAGATAATGGTGCGTCAGTGACAGCAGTGGAAGAAGTTATCGTAGGCAAACGTGAAGGGCCTTTTATGGCATTGCAAGCAGCTGCGGCAGGGGGACATACCGCAATTGTACAATTGCTTTTAGATAGAAGCGCTGCAGTTGAGGGTTATATTAATTTTCATACTTATTATAATAAAAGTATTATGGCACATCCATGTTCATTACAACTTGCCTTAGAAGGTGAATATACTGTTACTGCACAATTACTTTTAGAGCGCGGTGCAAAGATTTTTGGTTACATATTTGGCGAAGTTAATGACTTTGGGATTAACCAAAGAATGGCGAAGTGGCTTTTAGAACATGGTGCAATAATTGATGCAGATTGTCTTTCTGCGGCAATGTATAATATGGAAATTTTAAAATTGCTTTTAGAACAAGGTTCTAATGCAAATGCTAAAGATGATAAAGGCAATACAGCTTTACATAGTGCTGCAAAATTCAGCAAAGTCAAGGCAGCACAGTTGTTTTTACAATATAAAGCTGATGTCAATGCTAAAAATAAAAAAGGAAAAACTCCGTTACATAAGAGCATGAATGTTTGTATTAAAATCGAAATGATACGATTATTATTAGCAAATGGCGCTGAAGTAAATGCTCGCGACAGCCAGAATAAAACCTCCCTAGATTTGCTTGAAGCTCATCTAGCAGAGGGATGGACAAGTGAACATAAAAATAAAGTAAAAGAAATAATTAGATTGTTAAAGGCACATGGTGCACAAAGCGATTCTTGTTGTTTAATTTTATAAAAAATAACAAAAAAATAATTGATTTTCTTTTTGGCTTTTTTTCTTTTTAAAATTGGAAAAGCCTTCTTCATATTGCTCAAAAAGCACTATTTTTGCTAACTTAGCACCTTAATCTTTGGAGAAAACCCATGCTCAAGTTTTTACGCACCCACCAAAAACTATTTTTTATCATTACGACAGTGGCGATAACTATTACTTTTTGCTTTTTTGGTACCCATAGCACTATGGAGAAAACGCAGACCAGAAAAGATCATAAAATAGCTACGGCTTTAGATGGCAGTTCTTTAATGCAATCGGAAATTGATTCTCTCTCTTATCTTTTATCTTTGGATGCTGACAGCCATTTTTATGAAAGAAGAGGACTTCTTTTAAACGGTAACATTATTACCAAAGATTTTTTTAAAAATAAGTTGGCTCATCTCTTAGTCGCTAAATATTTAAATGAATTGAAACCTGCTTTAGAAAAACCTTTTCAACAGGCGATTAAATATAAAACTTATGAGCATCCGCAGTCTGCTTTAATTTCTCAAAGAGGGGTCTATGAGCAATTTTATCCTCAGATGGCCGAGCTGCTTGCTCAAATGAAAAGCCAAAAAGAACTATCTTTAACCAGTTTTGATCTTTTAACACAGCTCTATTTAGCACAGAAGACCTTTACTCCTTACGCTTTGAAAAGATTATTAATTTTTCAACAGAGCCAATATCCAGAAGTACAATCTGATCCTTATATTTATCAAAATGACATGTTGCTTTTTGGTTTTAGAGAATTCAAAGATTGGTTTTCCAAAGATTTTATCGATCTGATTTCTCAGTTTATTTTAAATGTGGCTGCTGTTGCTGAAGAAAAAGGTTTTTCAATCAGTGAAAAAGAAGCTAAGGAAAATTTAAACTCACATTTATTTAGTAATTTTAAAAACCAACAAAATCAGCAAAATACATCTCAACATAAAAATAATCAAGTTGCCAAACAAAAGCAGGATCTTCCACCAGTTGATTTTTATAAAACCCAGCTGCGTTTAATTGGTATGGGCGAAAAAATGCTTTTAAAAACTTGGAGACAGATTTTGCTGTTTCAGCAATATATGCAGGCAACAGCATCGGCTGTTGTGATCGATCCTCTTTTACACAAGGATCTGGCTGAGTTTACTCAGGAAAAAGTCACGGTAGCGGTTTACTCTTTAAGCGAAGCTTTAAGATTAAAAAGTTTAGAAGAGTATGCGGCTCTGATGGTTTATTCGGAAGCCCTTTATGGCACTTCTGATTTAGTCAAAAATCCTGCTTTAAATATTTCTGAAAAAGCATTCTCAGAAGTAGAAAAAAATACTCCTGAGCTGATTCGCCATTCTTTTAGAGTTGTCTTACAAAAGATTCAAGTCAGTGATTTGCTTTTAAAAATTGGTGAAAGAAAATTGTGGGATTGGCAGACCCAAAAAGAGAATTTTGCTTTATTGCAAAAAGAGTTTAAAGAACTGGCTTTATTGGCTTCGGGTAAATCTAATACCGTTGAAGAAATTTTTTACTGTTTAGAGTCTTTAGAACCAGCTTTACGTTTGAAAATCGATGCTTTTTCACGTAAGCTGATCATTAAAAAAGATTCAGAGCTTATTAAAAATGCTTTATTTGCAGCTAAAAAAGAAGAGCTAACGCTCAATTTGCCGGCTAAAGGTGGTAAGACAGTCTTAAACGGTCTTTCTAACGCTAAACTGTTAACTTTATGCCAAACTGCTTTAAAAGCAGAAAACAAGGATTTAAAAGCTCAAGAAATGCTTTCTTTTTTAACAGAAGATGAAGAATCTTATTATTCTATTTCTGTACAAGAAAAGCTTGGTAAAGAGTATTTTACTTTTCAAGCAGCGTTATCAGAAGGCGGCTTAAAAGATCTAGTGGATGATTTTTTACAAGAAAAACAAAAACAGAGTGCTTATAGAGACTTGTCTTTTGCTGATGTTAAAGCAGATCTTTTAAAAGCCCTTTATTTAAGTTCTCATGAAAATGATAAGAATTTAGAAAAGCAGTTTTTGCAAGATTATAAAACAGCTTATTTGACTAAGATTCGAGAAGAACTTAAAAAAGGCGCTGATGAAAAACTTTATCTGGCTCAAAGCAACAGCAGTACTCTCAGAGATCAGTTTAAGCTGACTAAAGAAATTAAAATACTTAGCCGTGCTTCAGAAGAGAGCTGGCTGAAAAAAAGTCTTTTTTCTGGTGGAAAGATTCCTGCTTATTCTGAAATCAATAATGGTCAGCTAGCCTTCTTTGTCTTTTTGAAAAAAGAAATAGCTCCGGATGTAGAGGAAGTTGATAACCTTAGAAAAACACTAGAAAATGAAGCTGTTTTAAATACTGCTGAAAAGTTGCTAGAGCAGATTAAGACTCAGAAAGCGCTGGTTTTGCCAGTTCGTCAGATTGTGAATGAAGATAGTTAAATAACCAGCTCGTGCAAGTCCTTTTCTTTTTCGTGCAAGTCCTTTTATTTAGGGAAGGGTGAAGCGAACTATCTTTTTTACTTGTTTTCAGAAGAGGCTATTGCTAGAGTATTAATATTTTTAATAGGAGTTTTTCTTATGGTCAAAGTAAATAAATTTGAAAATGAAAGATACCGTATTAACATCGTTTCTAGGCATTTGCCAATGACGCCGGCGATTGAAAAATACGTTTATGATAAACTAGCTAAACTCGAGCATTTTGCCGATCATATCATTGAAATCAACGTTACTCTAGAAGTTCAGCGTGGTTCTCATATAGTTGCTATCCGCATGCAGTTTTCGCATTTTAAAATGAAAGTTTCAGCGACTACCAATGATCTTTATACAGCAGTCGATAAAGCGACTAATAAGCTGATCAAGCTAGTTAAAAAATATAAGACCAAACTGCAGTCTCATCGTGTCAAAGAGCAAAAAGAAGTATCGATGAAAGTCAGAGTAGTGGAAACACCTTCTTCTTTAGAAGAGATCAATGATCAGATTGATGAAGAGAATTTAAAAGAAGAAGAAGATCTTTATAAAATGCATAAAGTTGTTAAAACAGAAAAAATGCTCTTAAAGATGCTGACTGAAGAAGAAGCGGTTATGAAAATAGAACTCTCTGGAGAACATTTTTTAATTTTCCGATCAGAAGAAGATCAGAGAATTAAAGCTATTTACAAACGTCCTGATGAAGATTTAGGAATTGTCCAGATTGAACAGTGATCGGCTTTTTGATAAGCAGCTCTTTGATCCTATTCGACAAAAGAAGGTAGCTTTTTTACCGGAAGAAGTAGTCCGTCAAAACCTTTTAAATTTGATGGTCGATCAGCTGCAATTCCCTAAAGGACTGATCTCAGTCGAAAAAGAGCTTTCAACTCTGCCTCATCTGAAA
>CAZTYI010000084.1:0-4727 GCA_964618335.1 uncultured bacterium | reverse complement strand
GTCGCCGACATAAGGCTGAGTAATAAAGCGATCTAAAACTTCTTCTCCTCCAACTTCGGCATAACGCTTCAACTCTAATAATGAATATTCAACAAAAGTACCGAACAGAGGCTCTGGAATCGTCATATCCCTAATAGATTCGAGATTTTTCAAATGATTGCGGGTAATATGCTGAGGAAACCGATAATAAACATCCTGATAGATTAGTCCTGGATGACGGCATTCAAAAAGTTTTACCTCTCTCAGTGTCACCTGATTTTGATCAACTACCATTAAGGGATTAATCAATAATTTAGAAGAAGGAGGTTGGATATATTCCAGCTCAAACCTTAAATGCGCTGGCGAAAAAGAACATTGCAAAGGAGTTTCCAAACCACCAATGAAAAGATAAGGCATCGGAGGTAGATCTTCAGAATAGCTAGAAAATCCTCTCTGTTTTTTAGTTTGTTCAAAAGCTTCGGCTAAAAGAGAGCCGAAAATTTCCTTTTCGATTAAACCTATTTTTGAAGCCCTGTCATGATTTTGATCCGAGCCCTGAAAAACTGCATGCTGCATTAAAATTTTGAGCAATTTCTGTCCCATAATATCAAAAGAATCCAAAGTGAAAAAATATTTCTTAGAAGCGAAGAAAAGAGGTTCTTCGTTCTGTAAAGCATAAAAAAAAGTTTTGATGTAAGGGATCTGCAAAGCTTTCGAGCGAAAAGGCAGTCTCAAAGCCAAAGAAAATTCAATAAATTTATTTTTAGTATTGGGCTGTAAACAAGCAGGATTAAAAATGAGAGCTATTTCGGCTTTGGTAATTTCCTTTTTTTCCTGCGGCAGAAAAAAAGAAGAAGCCGATAAAAGGCCAGCCGCTTCTATATATTCTTCCAATAGCTGTTTTTGATAAATCGCATCTTTCTTATTGTCTTGTTTGACCTTGGCTTCTTTAATAGTCGCTAAAAGTTCAGTTCCGATTTCTTCTTTTTTCTCTTTAGAATAATTCACAATCAGCGAATTTAAATGCTCTTCCAAATAAAAAAGCAAAGCGGCTAAATGCTGACAGTCATAGCGGTAAGTGCAATCGCAGTTAGAGTGAATCGTCGCTGATTCAAACCGATCTATTTCTATTTCGCTTTCATAAGTATTTTCGAACTGCCCTGAAATTTTAGCAGAAAGTCTAACAATATTATTATCCAGCTTAACTATTTTAGCTGAAGCCACCCTTTTTTTAAGGTGGAGCTCCCTTCCTTCTTTTAAAATATTAGAAGCAAAATCCTGCTTCAACTTTCGAAAGTTCAACATAAACAGCCTGCTTTTTCGATTTACATCCTTTTAAATTTTTACCCTTTTCTGGAAAGCAGTGCAATAAAAAAATTACTATTATCTTTTTTTTGTCTCATTTAGCTACATTTTCTTGCTCAAAAATTATCCGCGGGTTATATTTTTTGGATTAATGCGGGTGTAGCTCAGTGGTAGAGCATCACGTTGCCAACGTGATTGTCGTGAGTTCGAGCCTCATCACCCGCTTTTTTTCGTTTCTTTTTTCTGGTTTTTTAGATACACTTTTTATTTTTTAGAGATGTTTATAATTTATAATTTATAACATGCACCATGACACCATAACCCCAGCTTTGGCCATGGTGAAAACATCTCAAAGTTTAAAGCTTTAAACTATAACTTATTTATTTAAAACCAAGGATGATCGCCGTGGAAGAAAAAGAAGCGAAAAAAGAAAAAGTAAAAGAAATAAAAAAAGAAGTAAGTAAAGAAAAAGCAGCGCCAAGCGACATTCAAGTTAAAATTAAAAAACTTCCTTCCTGCCAAGTAGAACTGGAAGTCCAAGCTTCTGCTGCTTTAGTTCAAAAAGCTCAAGAAAAAGCGATTAAAGAAGTGGCTAAAAAAGTCAGTCTGCCTGGTTTCCGTAAAGGCAAAGCTCCCAAAGAAATTATTTTAAAAAACCACCAAGGCGAAGTCGAAAAAGAATGGCAGAAAGAAATCGCAGATCTGGCTTTCACTGACGTTCAAACCCAAACTAAACTTTTTCCAATCTCCTCTTCTTCCATTAATTTTAAATTAAAAAAGCACTCTTTAGAAGGTGCCGAGCTCTTCTTCAAATATGAAACCGAACCGCAAGTCCCTACTATCGATCCTAAAACCGTCAAACTGAAAGAAATCCCTAAACGCACTGTAACTGAAAAAGAAACCGAAGAAGCTGTTCGCCAAACTCGTTTTTATTTTGCTTCTTTTAAAGAAGTTTCAAGAGAGATCAAAGAGGGCGACTATGTGATCATAGATCTTGATGCTTTAGATGTTGAGCCTCATGCTAGAGTCTTTTCCGATACCCGCTTCGAAGTCAAAAAAAAGGCAATTGCCGACTGGATGATCGATCTGCTCTTAAAAGCCAAAAAGGGCGATGTAATCGAAGGTCTTTCTTATCCGGATCCTGAGATCAGCGCAGAAGAAAAAAAGCAATTCGAACCTAAAAAAGTTCGTCTGACAATTAAAAAAGTAGAAGAAGCAACCCTCCCTGCCATAGATGATAATCTAGCTAAAAAAATGGGCGCGGAAAATGTCGAAAAAATGCGTGAAAAAATCACAGGACTTCTGCAACAAAACCTCTCCGATCACGAACATACTCAATATCGCGAACAACTCTCTGAATATCTTTTCACCAATCATCCTTTCGAACTGCCTCTCTCTTTAGTTACTTCTGAGTTAAAACACCGCAAAGATCAGCTCTTATCCAATCAGAATTTCAAAGCTAAATATGATAAAATGAAAATTGAAGAAAAAGCTAAAATTGAAGCCGACCTAAAAAGAAATTCCGAAAAAGCCATCGCTCTTTTTTATCTTTCCCGTAAAATCGTACACGATCACAAACTGGACATCACCAAAGAAGAGATTATGAAATTAATCGGACAGGAAAACCCCCAACAAAAGATAACTCAAGAGATGTACGCCTTGACACTTTCGCGTTTAATTTTAAACAAAGCGGAAGAATTCATCTTAAATAATCGACAAAGTTAAGCTCTTTTGCTATTTTAAAAAAAAACGAGGTAGATCATATGTCTTTAACCCCTTTTGTTATTGAAGATACAGGCCGCGGCGAACGTTCAATGGATATCTATTCCCGTCTTTTGAAAGACCGCATTGTCTTCATTGGTACGGAAATCTATGACCAAATGGCCAACACTATCATTGCCCAATTACTTTTTTTAAAAATGGAAGATCCTAAGAAAGATATTAACCTTTATATCAATTCTCCGGGTGGACAGATCAACGCCGGATTAGCCATTTTCGATACTATGCGCTATTTAGGCTGTGATATTAACACTTATTGCATTGGCCACGCTGCTTCTATGGCTGCCCTGCTCTTAGCTGCCGGAACCAAAGGCAAGCGTTTTGCTCTGCCCCATTCCCGCATTATGCTGCACCAGCCGATTGGCGGAATTGGCGGAACTTCGGAAGACATGGCCTTACAAGCTAAAGAAATTTTAGAACTAAAAAAAATAACCACTCAAATCATTTCTGAGCTGACTGGTCAAAAACCAGAGAAAATCCTGCTGGATTCCGACCGCGATTTTTACATGGATGCCCAGCATGCTTTAGATTACGGTTTAATTGATAAAATTGCTCAACCTACTAAACCTACTGATAAAAAATAAATGTTACTATGCATTATTAATATACATACAGGTATGTAGAGAAAGAACGGAATAAACAAACCTAAACCTAAAAATAAAAACATATTATGAAAACTGCTAAATGTTCTTTTTGCGGAAGATCTGAAGACCTTGTAGAAAAACTGATTGCCGGTTCTGATGCTTATATTTGCGACCGCTGCATTCATATCTGCTCGGACATTGTCGAGAAAAAAAAGCCCCCACTCGAACTTAAAATTCTCAAACCTAAAGAGATTCATGCTCGTCTTGGCGAATATGTGATCGGCCAGGAAGAAGCTAAGAAAGCTATTGCAGTAGCTGTTTATAACCACTACAAACGAGTGCTCTCTTTTTCCAAAGACTCTTCTGTAGAATATTCCAAATCCAACGTACTTTTAATTGGACCTACCGGTTCTGGAAAAACCTTAATTGCCCGCACTCTAGCCAATCTTTTAGACGTCCCTTTCGCTATTTCCGATGCTACAACTCTGACTGAAGCCGGCTATGTCGGAGAAGATGTCGAAAACATTATTCTGCGTTTAGTCCAAGCAGCTGATTTTGATATTGGACGAGCAGAACTCGGTATTATTTACATCGATGAAATTGACAAAATCCGTAAAACAACTTCCAACGTTTCGATCACCCGCGATGTTTCTGGCGAAGGTGTCCAGCAAGCTCTTTTAAAAGTTGTTGAAGGCACGATAGCCAACGTTCCTCCTAAAGGAGGCCGCAAGCATCCTCAGCAAGATTATCTCAAAGTCAACACTGAAAATATTCTCTTTATTGTCGGCGGAGCCTTTGTCCATATTGACAAACTAATTGCCAAACGTCTTGGCAAAGGGACAATCGGTTTTTCTCCTGACAAAAAAAAATATGCGCCTGAGCATGACCGTAATTTCTTACTTTCTCAAGTTGAACCTGAAGACTTAATTGAATATGGCCTGATCCCTGAATTTGTCGGCCGTTTCAATTCAATTGCCAATTGCAATGAGCTAACCAAAGATGATCTGATTCACATTTTAACTGCTACAAAAAATGCTATTATCAAACAGTACACCTCTCTTTTCAAAGAAGAAGGCGTGG
>CAZTYI010000083.1:0-4738 GCA_964618335.1 uncultured bacterium | reverse complement strand
CGCCGGCATTTCCGCCTCCCGGATCATCCGTTCGAAGATGTCCCTCCACCGTCGCCCCATAGCCGGCCGCACGCTCCCCCCCTGTGCCGCCGCCGATGCCAACAATTTTAATGTTGCCGCCGCCAGAGGTGTAAACGTGGGTCCAATAGCTGACATGTATGCCTTGATTCCATTGAAACCATCCGGTATTGACGCCCTCTCCGGCAATAGCAATGATCGTCAAATTGCCTGTGCCTGTGGTATATATATCGCCATTGGCTTGAGACATTATTCCATAATTGGCATAACTGGTGCCGTCGCCGCCGCCTTTGCCGATCAAGTTTAAATCGCCATTAGTCGTAAAAACCGGAGCTCCATTAGCCCAGTTCCAATCCTCAATCATTATTCCTACACATGATCCAGTACCAGCTTTAGAGCCGTGGCCAATCAGCGTAATTTTGCCATCCCCTGTCGCATAAATTTTAGATCTGGTACTGTTAGAAATTCCATGATTACTGGATCCAGTGCCGAGGCTGGTGCCGGTAATATGGATATCGCCGTCAACCGAGCCGATCTCAGTCCAAGCTGTATCTCCATACGTATAAAGTCCGCGATTGCTATTTGCGCTAGGACCGCCGGTGCCGACAAGGGTGATCTTGGCCGCCTCCGCGCCTGCGCCTAAAGAAAGAATCTTGGCATAAACTGTAGGACTATAATGTGTATATAAGAAAATGCCATCATTGCCATCGCCGGTGTCCCCGCCTTTGCCTTGGATGTAAATATTGCCATAATAAGAAGAAATCTCAGAGCCATAATCATAAAAACCATCATAAGTACCAGAGGTGTTGCCAAGAGCAATAAACTCCATAGCATCGAAATTAGAAGGAGAAGGATCATTATAGGTATTTTTGATATAGGCAGTACCCGCTGAGGAATCCACCATAATCTGGCCATCGGCGATCAAAGTCAGTTTGGTCTGGTCTGCCCAGGTAATGCCGCCGGTAATAGTAATATTTCCGGCCTCTGTTCCGGTTCCATAAGTCTGAATGACCACATTGGAAGCTGCTAAAAGCCCATTCAAAGTAGTGACATTGATCACCGCCGTGCCCGTAGGCCTGCCGATATTAGGAACTCCGCTATTCCAGGAAAAATTGGCATCTGCAGCTGCGGAAATGGTCACATTATAAGGATCGAGCAAAAGCGTGCCGGTCTTGCCATAAGGCGCTTTAGTGTTGGCTTTACCCTCCGGAATTAACAGCCCCTTCGAAGAGACTTCGATAAAGCCGCCATCGCCGCTTTTATCTCCTCCTTGAGCGGTAATTTCTCCCTTCCAGTTGGTGCATTGATCAGACCAGAGTATAACTCTGCCGCCGTTGCCCTCTTCTAAACTGTCCGCTAGGATTTTGGTGTCGCGGCTGGTAGACACAAAAGTCGCATTTTTTATCTCGGGATTTTTACCTTGATAGTCTCCGCCGATGAGTACTTCTCCCCCGTCATTTTTAGAAGAGACATCGATCAGCGTTTCTTTTTCTAAGAAAATAACATCGCCTAAAAGATGCACTTTGCCGCCAAGCTCTTTTTCCTCGGTTTGAGTTTTAGCAGAGATTTTTCCGGAAACTGAGATCATGTTGTCTTCAGCGCATAAAATCACTCTGCCGTCTTTTTCAGAAAAGCCCCGAGCATCAATCAGTCCTGAAGCATTGATCGCAACTATATAAGCTTTGCCGCCGGAAGCTTTAATTTCAGCATCGACAGCTTTAATAAGCCCGGAAGTCGCAACCTGGCCTTGCTTTTTTAAACGGATGGTAGTTTTCATGCTTTCGGCAGGAAACAAATACAGCTCGTAGCCGGCATTTAATGAGACTTTGCCTTTCTCGGCTGATAGTGTGCCGCTATTCTCAATCTCGGTTGAAATTAAAACAATATCACCGTAACTGGCTCTGACAACTCCTTCGTTTATAATCTTAGAATGAAGCGTCTCTTTAAAGTTAAATTTTTCAGATAAATAATCTTTATCGGAAAGATCGTAGGTCGAAGCTAAAAAACTATGAGTATCGACAGTGCCGTTCGGCCCTACGACAATACCATGGGGATTGACCAAATAAAGCGCTCCGTTGCTTTTAAGAGCTCCATGAATTTCTGAAATGTTTTCACCAATGACACGATTTAAAGTAGAAGAGGAAGAAGAGGGTAGAATAAATTCAGTCTTTTCGCCTTTTTGAATGGAAAAATCTTGCCAGTTGATAACGGCTTTATCGGATTTTTGTAAAATTTGGAAAGTTTGATCTTTCGAAGAAAACTGGATCTCTCCGCTTTTTACCTCGCCTTTTTCAGGATTGGCAAAAAGAAAAAAAGAAAGAAAAACAAAAACCAAATAGCTAAGTTTCTTCATTTTTCTAAACACATTTAAAAGACAACATTTATTTTTAATATTGAACAATCGGTTATTTAAATGGCAAGCCTTAAGAGGTTTTTGCAAAGCCGCTTTTTTTAAAATTATCATAGAGCTAGAAGAAAGTTTTGAATTTTGTAAATAGAGCTTGAGGCCAAGCTTCTTCTCCCTGAAAAAAAACCAGCTTATTTAAGGAGAAACTTCTTGATATTCATAGCGACAAAGATATTTTTCCCAATAGGCCGGGTATTTGGTTTTCATGAACTCATCGACCGCCAAAATTTTTTCTTTGGGCATCAGCGATGTATGATAAAGCAACCCTTTATTGAGCAACTCCAATTCTCTAGGATCTCCAAATGCTAATTTGCGCTTCTCAATAAAATGATCCATAAACTGATCAACTAAAGTTTCATCTTTGCCTAAAAGACGGATTAAAGCTTTGAAAGTAGCTTCGGGATACTGGATTAAATCTTCATAGTAAACTAAAAAACGCTTGCCCTCATCCCATTCATCGTACCATTTTAAATTAGCTGCATAATTAGCTCCAACTGTAAGGTCTGCAGCAGATTCTGACAAAACTTGATATTCTCTTTTAAGCACATCTAATGACATCTCCGGATTTTCCAGATAGCGGAGCATCATGCATTCGCGGTAATTTCTGACAATGACGATCAGATAATTCTGACTTTTATCCAGTTTTTCCAGACCTAATTGAACAGCGCTGTAGCTTAATCTTTTTAAATGAGGATCAGAACGTATAACTCCCCTTTGATCAAGAGTACTTAACATGTCATTCAAGGAAATATCAAGCCAAAACCCGCCTGATTCAGGATAACCTAAAACACAAATATAACCATTGGCTGAAAGAGAGCTCAATCCTATCGAAAATAAAAAAATAAAAATTAAAAAGCTTTTTTTCATACTTATCCTTTTTATTATTTGAAGCAAAAACTTCACTTTAAAAACCAATCCCCCAATTTTTTCCCATCTTTTTTAGCTTAGTTACTCTTAGATTCATATTGAGAAAGATACTTATACCAATAATCAGGATAGTGGCTTTTCATAAAATTATCACAAAAAACAATATTCTCCGGCGTCATTAAGGATGTGTGATAATTTAGCCCTACAGTCCTAGATTGCGGATTACAATAAGAACGATAACTAAAAGCCTTCAACTCTTCAAATTTAGCCATGAAACGGTCAACTAAAAATTCGTCTTTTCCTAAGAATCGAATGATTTCTTTCAAAACAGTTTCAGGGTCGTTCATTAAATCTTCATAGTAAACTAAAAAACGCTTGCTCGCATCCCATTCATCATACCATTTTAAAACATAAGGATAGCTAATGGGCTCCATCACATTCCGAACCAGCACAGGGTTAAGAAAAAAAATATATTCTTGTTCCAGCGCTTCTGTAACTTTTTCTTCGTCATTGTCTAATTGGCGCATCATACACTCGCGGTAATTTCTTAAAATTACAATCAGATAATTCTGGCTTTTGTCCACCTTATCTAATTGCATTGTCAAAGGCCTATGGCCCCAAGGCTGTAGCTTGGATTCCGGATTAACATAGCCCTGTGCGTTCGGTGCATTCAAAATGGCTTCTACGCAAAAACCAAACCAATGGTTGCCGGAACGGGGATAGCCTAAAAGATAAATATTTCCGGAAGAAGAAAAAAGCATCGCCCCGCTAAAAACTAAACTTAAAAACCAGATCATTTGCTTTTTCATGTTTTTTTCCCTAAAATTAATTTCTTATCCATCAGTTCTCTTTTAAATAACTTAAAAATTACCAAAAAAAGTTAAAACTAAATCAGTTTTTAGTAAACAAAAAAATTTAAAATCGACGGAGGAAACAACTTTATCGACCAGCTTTAAAAAAAACTTTTCACTGGCTTTGATTTGCTTTATACTTTTAGAAATTTTCATTTTTACTTAAAGGTTTTTTATGCTTAAAAATTTTAGTTTTTGTCTTTTGTTTTTAGTTCTTAGCTCTCTTAAAGCCTTTCCTTCGGATCCGACGGTTTTTTTAGATCGCCTCAAAGACACCTCCTTAAAAGAAATCGAACAATTTTTAGAAGAGCTAGAAAAAAACACGGCAGAAGAAATAAATTTTGTTACAGATGAGATGAAAGCAATAAACTTAGAAGAATTTGAAGCTCTTTTACAAGCCCTAAAAAACGCCTCGCCGGGGGAAGTCGAGGCTCTTTTATCCAAAGTTGATAACTTATTAAGCTCCGAGCTTTTTCTTTCACGGCTAAATGCTTTTTTCGAAAAAAAATAGATCGTTTAGTACAGCAAGAGTTTTATGAGTTAAAAAGTCACATAAGCCCCAAAATTGCCATGGCGCTTTAAATGTTTCCCAAAT
>CAZTYI010000082.1:0-5043 GCA_964618335.1 uncultured bacterium | reverse complement strand
TAAAGCCGGCCTTGAAATTTCAGAAAACCAAAAAGGCCGAGAAAAAGAACAAAAACCAAAAGTTGCGCTGGATTTTGTCTTAGATTCAGTGTCAGTCGGTGTTACTTTTCAAAAAAAATTAAAAGCAGCCGGCGTTATTTTATGTTCTTTATCAGAAGCTATTGAGAAATATCCTGATTTGATTAAAAAATATTTGGGGCAAGTCGTACCGATTGGAGATAACTACTGGGCTACCTTAAATTCCGCAGTTTTTGCCGATGGCTCTTTTGTCTATATACCTAAAGGGGTGCGCTGTCCTTTAGAGCTTTCAACTTATTTTCGGATGAATACCCAATCTGTCGGGCAGTTTGAAAGAACGCTGATTGTGGCAGAAGAAAAATCTTCTGTCAGTTATTTAGAAGGTTGTTCGGCTCCGGCTTTTCCTAAATATCAACTGCATGCCGCAGTAGTAGAATTGATTGCTTTTGAGCAAGCAGAAATTAAATATTCTACAGTCCAGAATTGGTACCGTGGAGATCCTAAAACCGGTAAAGGCGGGGTTTGTAATTTTGTAACGAAGAGAGCTTTAGCAGCAGGTTTTCAATCTAAAATCTTTTGGACTCAAGTTGAGATCGGTTCAGCTATTACCTGGAAATATCCCAGCTGCATTTTAAAGGGAGAAGAGTCGGTAGGAGAATTTTATTCTGTAGCTTTAACTGCTGATAAGATGCAAGCGGATACCGGCAGTAAAATGATTCATTTGGGTAAAAAAAGCCGTTCATTAATTATTTCTAAGGGCATCGCCGCAGGCTCTTCGTCGAATAACTATCGTGGTTTGGTTAAAATCATTCCGACAGCTACAGCTTGCCGCAACTACACCCAGTGTGATTCGATGTTGGCAGGGAAAGAATGTTTTACGGCTACTTTTCCTACTATAGAAGTTAAAAATCTAAGTTCGACTGTCGAGCATGAAGCCTCTACCTCCAAACTGAATGAAGAGGAACTTTTTTATCTACGCTCCAGAGGACTTAATCAAGAAGAAGCCGTCTCTTTAATCATCGGGGGTTTTTGCAGAGATGTGATTAAAAAATTGCCTTTCGAGTTTGCTTTTGAAGCAGAACAGTTGTTAGCGATGGAATTGAGTAAAGCGATAGGGTGAAGTATATCAAATACAGATAGGGTAAAAATATGTTAGAAGTTAAAAATTTAAAAGTCTCCATTGAAAAAAAAGAGCTTTTAAAAGATTTCTCTTTAAAAGTAAATCCAGGCGAGCTGCATATCATTATGGGACGGAATGGAGTTGGCAAATCTTCTTTTGCCAAAGCTCTTTCAGGCCATCCCTCTTATCAAATTAAAAAAGGTGAAATTTTATTTTTAGGCAAAAAAATTAATCTGCTTTTGCCGGAAGAGCGCGCTTTAATGGGGCTTTTTGTCAGTTTTCAATATCCACTGGAAATTACCGGCCTTTCTAATTTTGAATTTTTAAAAATGGCCTTGAATGCCAAAAGAAAAAAGTTGAAAAAACCAGCTTTAAACACTGTTGATTTTAAAAAGCTGTATTCTAAAAAAGCTGAATTGGTCGGTCTGAAACCAGAACTTCTAAAAAGAGATATGAATAGTGGCTTTTCCGGAGGAGAAAGGAAAAAAAACGAACTTTTGCAAATGGCTCTTTTAGAACCTAAAGTATCTGTTCTCGATGAAATTGATTCGGGGTTGGATATCGACGCTTTAAAAGAAGTAGCTTCGGTTATTGAAAAACTGAGAACTAAGAAAAATAGCTTTGTCTTAATCACTCATTACCAGCGGCTTTTAAATTATCTAACTGTTGATTACGTGCATATTTTAGAACATGGAAGGTTAATTAAAAGCGGCGGTAAAGAACTCGCAGAGCTCTTAGAAGAAAAAGGCTATGAGTTTTTGCTTAATTAAAAGCTTTATCAATAAGGAAAAGAAGAAGAAGAAGAAGAGAAAGGATAAGAAAGCAAAAAGCCGAACAAAAAATTATCTTTCGAAAAGAAGAAAAAGGGCTTTGAAAAAAGTTGGAAGACGGAAAATTTAAATGAAAAAATGCTCTAATTGTTTTAAAACCAGTGATTTTCTTGCTCAAATCAAAAATTTGAGTTTGAAGAAAACTTCTTTTTTGCAAAAAAAAGCGCAGCACAAGTTACAAAAGATTTTCTTGGGAGATAAAAACTTTTATTCTGGCCTGCCGCTTTGTAATCTTTTTACTAAAAAGCTCTCTCTTCCATCTAAGGCTAAAATTAAGCCAGCCTTGAAACCAAAAACCTATCAACAGTATATCAGACCGGAGAGCCGCTCTTTTTATCTGCTTTTTATCAACGGCGTTTTTCAACCAAAGCTTTCTTGCTATGAGAATTTTTTGACAGTCAGCGCTCCCAATGCTACTTTATTGAACAAGGCTCTTAATAAAGAAGAAGGACTAGGGCTGCTCAATCTTGCTTTAGGGGAAAAAGCTTTGCTTTTGACTCTGGAAAAAGACAAGAAGGTCAAACCTCCCTTACAAATTATTAATCTAGTTACTGAAGTTACTAAACAAAAAGCTGTTTTTATAGCTCCGATATTATTTTTTCAAATTCAAGAAAATGCTGGTTTAGAAATCGTTTCAGAAGTGATAGATTTAAATTTACAAAGCAATCCAGAGCCGGTTTTTGCTCCTTATACTTTTTTCTCTCTTAGTAAAACAGCTTATGTTCGTTACACCTCTTTAAATTTACAAAACGCTTTTTGGCAGAATTCTTTTTTAAGACTTTTTTTAGAAAAGGAAGCGCATTTTTCTTTAGCTTTTTTTACTTCAGGCGGACAGATAGAAATGCAGGATTTAAAAGCCAAGTTAAAAAAAGGGGCTTCTTTAGCGCTGAATAGTTTGATTTTTTTGAAAAATGACAGCCAAAACTATTTCCACAGCCAGATCGAACATGCGGAAGAGAAAAGCATTTCATCTCAGCTATATAAAAGTGTCTTGGATGATCGCAGCCGTTTTTTTGTAAATGGTGAAATCTATATGAAACTCAAGACAGAAGGTTCGGATGGCACTTTTTTAAATCGTAATCTAATTTTAAGCAGCAAAGCAGCGGTGTTTGCCCAACCTTTTTTAAGAATTGCCACTGATGATGTTAAAGCCAAACATGGTGTCACTTCAGCTAAACTTTCGGATGAAGAGCTTTTTTATTTAAAATCCCGAGGTATCAGCCAAAGAGCAGCTCAAAAATGTTTGCTCAGAGGCTTTTGCCAAGAAATAAAAAACTTGGTAAAGATAAAGTCAATCAATCAAAGTATAGAAAAGGCTTTTTATGTCGATTTTAAATCTTAAAGCAGATTTTCCTCTGTTTAAAACCTATCCCGATCTGATTTACTTTGATTCAGCAGCGACCTCTCAAAAACCTCAATGCGTTATCGATGCTCTAGTTGACTATTATATTTCAGCTAACGCTAATCCTCACCGCGGTGTTTACGAGCTTTCTGTGCATGCTTCTGAGCTATTTGAAGCTACTCGCAAAAAGGTCGCTGATTTTATTCATGCAGCGCATGTAGAAGAAATTATTTTTACCCGCGGCACCACTGATTCGATTAACAGCGTGGCTATTTCTTTAGCCCGTTCCTATTTTCAAGAGGGAGATGAGATTATTATTTCTGAGATGGAGCACCATTCCAACATTGTTCCCTGGCAGTTGATTGCTATTGATAAAAAATTAAAGTTAAAAGTTATTCCGCTTAATGATCAAGGAGAGCTGGAATTAGAGGCTTTTGAAAAGCTTTTAACTCCTAAAACTAAGCTCGTAGCGATTACTTATATTTCCAATGCTTTAGGAACGATTAATCCTATTTCTCAGATCATTAAAATGGCGCATGCCAAAGGTGTATTAGTTTTAGTTGATGGAGCGCAAGCAGTAGGCCATATAAATGTAGATGTACAAAAGATAGATGCAGATTTTTTTGTTTTTTCCGGACATAAAGCTTATGGACCAACTGGCGTCGGAGTACTATATGGTAAAAAAGCTCTGCTCGAAAAACTTTCGCCTGCCCAAGGCGGCGGCGGCATGATCGACCAAGTTTTTTTCGATAAGACTACTTATGCTTCTTTGCCTAGTAAGTTTGAAGCGGGGACTCCAATGGTGGCTGAAGTGGTAGCTTTTAAGAGCTCTTTTGATTATTTGGAAAAAATTGGACTTGAGAAAATCTTTAAACATGAACATGAACTACTGACTTACGCCACTGAAAAGCTTTTAAAAATCGAAGGCTTGAAAATCATCGGACAAGCTAAAGACAAAGCTGCGATTATCAGTTTTGTGATTGAGGGTACCCATCCCTTAGATATAGCTACCTTCTTGGACCTGAATAAGATTGCTGTCCGTTCGGGACACCATTGTGCACAGCCAGCCATGAGAAGATTTCAAGTGCCAGCTACTGTCAGGGTTTCTTTTGGGGTTTATAATACGAAAGCAGAGATCGATCAGTTAGAAAAAGCTTTGCAAGAAGTAATTTTAGAGCTAAAAAAATAATATAAGCTCAAGAAATTAATATGCAAAACTTTGATAAATGGCTGACCTGGGCCAAGCCTAAAGCTGAGCAAGGCTTACTAGTGGCAGCCTCGGTAGAGCAGGAGTGGATGCTTCCCTGGTGGTGGTATAACTATTCTTTACATAATCAATATCCGGTCAGCTTTGTTGATTTTGGCCTGTCTGAAAAAGGAAAAGAATGGTGTCGAGAAAAAGGAGAGGTTATTTGTTTAAAAACGTTGACGTCTTCTTTTGTAGCTCAAGAAGCGCAGATCAATCGACGGCTTTTAGATAAATGGAAAAAGGGTTTAAAAACTCGTCTTTGTTATCGTAAGTTTTGGTTTAAAAAGCCGTTTGCCATGTTGAGATCTCCTTATCAAAAAACTATTTGGGTAGATTTAGACTGTGAAATTAGAATTTCTTTGGATTCTCTTTTTAAAAGCGATTTAAAGAATCGGATTGGTCTTGTAAGAGAACCTGAAATTGTTCAAAAGTATCGATTTCTAATAGGATTACGAAAGGAAAAAGAATTTCTTTATAACAGCGG
>CAZTYI010000081.1:0-5052 GCA_964618335.1 uncultured bacterium | reverse complement strand
GCATTTCCTCCAACATCTAAAGAAGTTGGTTTCCATGCTGTCAATTTTTCATGAATTAGAAGAAGAGAAAGAAAAAAAATGAGAGCAATCAGATTTTTTATTTCTTTTTTAAATAAGAGCCTTTAGGACTGTCTTCAATCACAAAGCCTTTTTCAAAAATCCAATCACGCAGTTTGTCCGCTTCTTTAAAATCTTTGCTCTTCCGTGCTGCGTTCCGTTTTTTAAGTGCTTCTTCTATTTCCACTGGGATTTTGGCTTTGGATTTTTCTTCTTCTGATTGAAAGCCTTCGATCACACCTAAGACCTGATCTATCTTTTTAAAAAATTCCAGGACCATTTGAGCTTCTTGAGCATCAATCTTATGAAGATCGCACTGAGCATTGATCTCACGAATCAAATCAAAAAGAGCTGCTAAAGCTTTTGATATATTTAAATCATCAGCTAAAGCTTTTTCAAACTCATGCTGGGTTTCATTTAGAAAAGCTTCTACATAGATTTGTTCTTTGTCTTTTTCTGCTTTGAGTTTTTCTTTATTACCAGTTCCCGCGGGTTCTTCTATGATTTGTTTTAAACGTCCAATGAAGTCGTCAATCCTAGCCAGCGTGCTGCCAGCTGCCTTGAGCCCATCAAGCGTGAAATTAAGCTGTGTATGGTAGTGAGCCTGCAATAATAAAAGACGGGTCTGTCTAGGGCTATAGCCTTTTTCAACCAGGTCTTTTAAAGTATAAAAGTTTTTTAGACTTTTAGACATTTTTTTACTGTCGACAATCAGATGCTCTGAATGCAGCCAATATCGTACAAAAAGCTGACCGGTAAAACTCTCAGCCTGGGCTATTTCATTTTCATGGTGAGGGAAAATATTGTCCACTCCACCGCAATGGATATCTATAGTTTTACCTAGCAAAGCTAACACCATAGCCGAACATTCAATATGCCAGCCTGGACGTCCTTTGCCGAAAGGACTTTCCCAATAATTTTCTTTATCGCGCTCATTATCATAAGCTTTCCAAAGCACAAAGTCGGAAGCATTCTCTTTATCGTAGCTATCTGTTGCAATTTTCGCTCTTTCAGAGGCTCCTTTTTTCAATTCGTCTAGTTTGAGATGGGAAAGTTTTCCATAAGCTGGGAATTTGCTAATTGAAAAATAAACACTTTTATCTGCACCTACATAGGCTACGCCCTTCTCTAATAAACCCTTAATCATGTCAATCATTTGCGGGATATAAGCTGTCGCTTCCGGATAGAATTCAGCTGGTTCTATATTTAGCGCTTTTAAATCTTTGAAAAAAGCTTCTTTGTAAGCCTTGGTATATTCTTTGAGAGTTTTCTGCTGGCTATTAGAGCCTTTAATTGTTTTATCATCGACATCAGTTAAGTTCATGGCCTGCTTAACTTTAAAACCAAAATATTCTAATGTACGTCTGAGCAAATCTTCAAAAACATAAGTACGTAGATTGCCGATATGGGCAAAGTCATAGACTGTCGGCCCGCAGGTATAAAGCAATACTTCTGAAGAGTTCAGAGGATCAAATTCCTCTTTTTTTCTAGTGAGAGTATTAAAAAACTTTAGTTCTGTCATTGATGCTTTTGCTTTACTGTTTTTTTACTTTAGCCTTTATCCATATCTGGTCGCTTTAATCTTTTTTTTTCTAAGACTTATACTTATTTTTTAATTAATTTCTGTAAAGTGCGGTAATCAATCTTGCCAGTTCCCATTAACGGGAGCTCCTCAATTTTTTGCACATGAGAAATTTTAATTAAAAGACTGAAACCAGCTTCTTTTAAAGCTTTATTCAACTTGCCTTTATCTAAAGAGAGCGTCGTCACTAAGAACAGCTCAGGCCTTTCCCCTTTTTCTTCGTTGGCTAAAACTGCTAAAGCGGCTTCCTCTCCTAACGGTATTTGTTCCTTCTTTAAATATTTAAGCAGTTCTGCTTCGACAGCTCCAAGAGAGATCATCTCTCCACCGACTTTCACAAAGCGCTTCAGCCTGCCAGATAAGACTAAACAGCCATCTTGATCGAAATAGCCCAAATCCCCGCTGCAATACCATTTTTTGTCATTATATAAAAAGAAAGGATTTTTCTTTTCACCTAAATATCCATGAAAAATGTTATCTCCTGAAAAACAAAGTTCTCCTTCTACATGCATTGACAAAACTTCTCTTGTTTCTGGATGCACAATAAGGGCTTCAATACCAGGCAGTAACCGACCCATTTCTTTACTTTTTGGACTAGGCCAGCCACTAGCAATGATCGGAGAGCATTCAGTAATACCATATCCCTCAACCAGTTTTTGGCCATCCTTCATATTGTTTATCTTTTCTAAAATCTCTTCCGGGATTTTTTCAGCTCCGGAAACAAAGAGTCTAATATGTTTAACTTGATTATCAGTTGCTACGCTTAAAATACCTCTTAAAAAAGAAGGTGCTGAACAAAGCATTGTAGCTTTCCAGCGGCCCATAGCTTCAGCCACAGCATGGCTGTCAGTTGGATCA
This sequence comes from uncultured bacterium, assembly GCA_964618335.1. Lineage (GTDB taxonomy): Bacteria > Chlamydiota > Chlamydiia > Chlamydiales > SM23-39 > CAZTYI01. The sequence continues at coordinate 2,555 of CAZTYI010000081.1, read as the reverse complement.
GGGCTATATGCTACTTTAATCCCATATATTAAAGGGAAAAGTCCAGCAACTGTAAAACCAAAAGAATGAAAAGGTGGCAGAATACCTAGCATGATATCTTCAGGATAAATCTTAATCGCCTTCATGCAGGCTCTTAAATTCGATAAAATGTTTTTATGGGAAAGAGGCACTCCTTTAGGATTGGCCTCAGTGCCCGAGGTAAAGAGAATAACCGCTTCGTCATCGCCTTTAATACGCTGCAATTTCAAAGCTTTTACAATAATCGGAGCTTTTCTTTTAGAAAGATAAAGGGCTTTTAGCTTTGAGCTTAAAGACATCTTCTTTCTGATATCTTCAATTAAAATCAGCTTATGCACTAAAGAACCAAACTGCACGCCAGAGAGTCTTTCTAAAAAACGCCAAGACGAAATAACCATTTTAGCTTTAGTTAATTCCATCATATGGTTTAAAAAACGAGGGCCTAAGGTCCAGTTCATCATAACCGGTACTTTACCCGCCATCATTACAGCTAAAATGATTATATTAGAACCAATCGACGCCGGCAGCATAATGCCGATGTATTTACCTGGTATCTTTTTGATTTCTAAAGAGAGGGCGATAGCATTAAGTTTTAACTTTTTATAAGAAAGGACTCCGATTAAATCATCGCCAACGGCAGGACGGTTTTTCAATCGATCCGCTGTATGCAGAATTGATTCAAAAATAGTCTCCCCTTTAATTTCTACTGTTCTGCCAGCTTTTTCTTCAGGCCAAGCATGAGTAGAAGCAGGTCCGCTGCGTTTCTTTTTATTCCTGCCGCCGGAAGCCGCTCTAACCACATCTCTGACTGTCTGCATATCTTCAGGATGTAAATCTTTGACATGATAATGTGAATTTAAAAAAGTAATCAGCTCAGCAATATCTAATGAATCTAAACCAAGATCATTGGCTAAATACATTTCAGGAGATATTTTTAAATCTGGCTGGATTCTATTTAGTTCTTTAATGACAGCAGCTTCGACTTCTAAAGAATAGGGCGCTTTAGCATCGATGATTTTTTCTTTTTTAGGAGAAAAAGTCTTGAGGACTTTATTCTTATAGAACCGGTAAGAGACTTTTTGCAAAGGTTCGCTTTCTACTCTTGGTGAATTTTTGACACCAACCTCTTCCGGATACTGGTTATACCAATTTTCTAAATAGCGGTTCACTTCCAGTCGAGATCCTTCTCTGGGAAAGTCCTTACCTGCCAATTCCAATTCAATCAAAACTCTTCTTTTCGGCAAAAAGAAAATCAAGCCTTTAAAAAGATTTTTGATATTACGGATAAAAACCGTGTTAAAATCTGGTGATTTATGAGTATAAGCTTTAGAAAAACTACTTCCCCACAGACCTGAAACGCGAATCAACATAACATTGACATTGCTGACTTTCTGCAGAATAGTATGGGTAGCAGAAGCTCCGCCTAGAATTTCCTTGTTAGAGCCTTTCAGCTTACCAGCAGGATACAGCAGGTAATTTTCACCTGTTTGTAGTCCATGGACAATTTCATCTAGCGCTTTTTCAGTTTTCATGACTTTGAGCTCATTCATCGAAGTATCCAGATCAGGAACGCTCAAAGCCCTGGTTATTTTCATAAATAGACCAATGAAATTCTGGCGATAAATATATTCAATCACCAAAGGACGCAGCTGGAATTTCGGCCAAAGGATGGTAAAGAGAAAAATTGGATCGACTAAAGCTGGATGATTCGGTAAAAATAAAATTCCTGCTTTGTCATGGAATTTTTTTCTGTTAAGTCCTTTTTCTCCAACGACTTTAACCCTATAGCGGACACGAAAAAGTATCCTTATCACATAACAAAAAAAGCTAACAATCAAATATCTCATAAAAATAATCTAATGTAAGTTTCAATTTTAGCTAAATGGCTTTTTTGAGCCACCAATATTTTTCATTTAACTCTTTGATTTCAAGCTTTTAAAATTTTCATTGGCTATTTATCCTCTGACCTTCTATGTAAAGTTTAAAAACAGTTAAATCTACCAAGGATTTGAAAATGTTTTCTTTCTATCAAAAAATGAAAACTAAATTACTTTTATTTTTTGGCAAAATAGAGCTTTTTCAAACCAAAAGTCTCCGTGAGCAAAATCGCTCTTTAGCTAATCTCATTCTCTCTGAAAAGCAGAGTTTCAAAAAAGAAACTAAAAAACTGCTACCCAAGAAATCCGTAAAATAATAAATTTAAAGCTGTAAGCTTGAAAAAAGGAGTAGATCATGGATAGCCCACGTATAGGTCCTGAAGAACCCGGAAAAATAAAACCACAGCAATCAAACACTGCTGGCGAATCTAACAAACCTAATGAAGTTAACATACGTCCAGGTGCAATGCCAACAGTCAACGTTGAGGCGTTAAAAGGACATAAATTTACACACGAACATAGAAATGTTAAAAACATTGCCGCAGGCAATCAGAACCAACGAATGAATACTGTTTTTAACAATAATCACAGTAGAGTAGTTGATTCACAGAAACAACACTAAAGAAAAGCGAAAAAGATCTTAGCCTTTAAGCTATCGGC
>CAZTYI010000080.1:0-5148 GCA_964618335.1 uncultured bacterium | reverse complement strand
ATGCCCAGATAGCTCAGCGGTAGAGCACTTGCATGGTAAGCAAGCGGTCGTAGGTTCAATTCCTATTCTGGGCAAAGAAAAAGATTAAAAAAAAGCGGTCTAAAGCGGAGGAATCTTAAGGATGGCTAAAGAAACATATAAGAGAAACAAACCACACATTAATATTGGAACTATTGGGCACGTTGACCACGGCAAAACCACGTTAACGGCTGCAATCACTAAAGTGCTGGCGGAAAAAGGAGGATCTAAATTTCGCGATTACGCTTCTATCGACAATACTCCTGAAGAAAAAAGCCGTGGCATTACTATTAACTCTTCTCACGTTGAGTATGAAACAGACAAGCGGCACTATGCGCACGTTGACTGCCCAGGACACGCTGACTATGTCAAGAACATGATTACCGGTGCAGCTCAAATGGACGGTGCAATTCTGGTGGTAGCTGCTACTGATGGTCCTATGCCTCAAACTAAAGAACACGTACTTTTAGCTCGTCAAGTAGGCGTACCTGCGATTGTTGTTTTCTTAAACAAGATGGACATGATCGGCAAGGGCGACGAAGAGCTAGTTGATTTAGTGGAAATGGAATTGACTGAGCTTTTAGAAAGCAAGGGCTATAAGAATGTTCCAATTATCCGTGGATCAGCTTTAAAAGCTTTGGAAGGGGATAAGGAAGAAGAGAAACATATTTTAGAGCTTATGGCTGTTGTGGATGAAAAAATTCCTGATCCAGTACGCGAAGTTGATAAACCATTTTTGCTGCCGATTGAGGATGTTTTCTCTATTTCTGGTAGAGGAACAGTGGTTACTGGCCGTGTAGAAAGAGGTATTGTTAAAATAAACCAGCCTTTGCAAATAGTTGGACTAAGAGAAACTAGAAATACTGTTGCAACTGGCCTAGAGATGTTTAATAAGATTTTAGATGAAGCTAGAGCTGGTGAAAACGTAGGCGTGCTTTTAAGAAGCTTAGAAAAGAAAGACGTAGAAAGAGGAATGGTTTTAGCTAATCCTAATACTTGCACTCCACATAAGAAATTTGAGGGAAAGGTTTACATTTTAACTAAAGAAGAAGGGGGTCGTCATAAGCCTTTCTTCACTGGTTATCGTCCACAGTTCTATTTTAGAACTACTGACGTAACAGGTACCGTTGCTCTTCCGGAAGGAACAGAGATGGTAATGCCTGGAGATAATGTTGACTTAACTTGTGAATTGTTAGTTCCAGTAGCTATGGAAGAAGGTATGCGTTTTGCGATCCGTGAAGGTGGCAGAACTATTGGAGCTGGAACCGTTACCAAAATTATTGAGTAAATAAGATCTTCGGATCTTAGGGTGTGTAGCTCAGTTTGGTAGAGCAGCGATCTCCAAAGTCGCGGGTCGGGGGTTCGAGTCCCTCCGCACTCGTTAAAAAAAAAGTAAAAACTATGCAAGAGCAAAAAGTACCTTATTTGAGAAGTGTTCAGCAAGAATTAAAAAAAGTCAGCTGGACTTCTAAAGAAGAGTTGTTATTGGGAACTAAAGTTGTTATTATTTCGACTTTCATTTTTGGTATGGCGATTTATGCAGCTGATGTGTTCATTCATAAGTTTCTCTCTTTTTTAGGACAAGTGGCATATTTAATTACTGGATAAAGCAAGCAAGCAAGATTGGATAAAGTAAGTATGAAATGGTATGTAGTACAGGTCATGTCTTCTCACGAGAAAAAAGTTCGGAGAACGATTGAAGAGAATAAAGAAAAAAGCGGAATGGGAAACTCAGTAGAAGAGATTTTAATTCCAACAGAAAATGTCTCGGAAGTGAAGAGCGGACAACAGAGAATTACGGAAAAGCGCATTTGGCCGGGCTATGTATTGATTAAAATGGACTTAAATGATGAGTCTTGGTCGTTTATCCGTAATACCAACGGAGTTTTAGGTTTTTTAGGTGGAGATAAACCGCTTCCTTTAGCCGATCAAGAAGTCGATGAAATTTTAAAAGAACTAGAAAAGAAGAAAACTGGTGTTGTGCAGAAACATAAAGTAGACATTGGCGACCAGGTTAAAATTGTTGATGGGGTTTTCGTCAACTTTACTGGCACAGTTTTAGAAGTTAACCATGAAAAAGGAAGACTTGCAGCTTTAGTTTCCATTTTCGGAAGAGAGACACGAGTTGATGATTTAGAGTTTTGGCAGGTAGAACAGGTTAATCCTGAATAAAAAGGGTAATAAAAATGGCCAAGAAAAAGAAGATAATTAAAGTAATTAAATTGCAAATTATAGCTGGTAAAGCCAATCCAGCCCCTCCTGTTGGTCCTTGTTTGGGCGCAGCAGGCGTGAATATTATGGCTTTCTGTAAAGATTTCAACGCTAGAACTCAAAAAGAGGGCAATGTACTTTTGCCAGTGGTGATTGAAGTTTATGCAGATAAAAGTTTTACTTTTCAAACCTTTCAGCCTCCAGTAGCTCAAATGATTTTAAAAATGGTAGGCATAGAATCAGGTTCGAAGGAACCTAACCGAGAAAAAGTTGGTAAGCTGACTTTGCAACAAGTAGAAGAAATTGCTAATAAAAAAATGCCCGATTTACGTGTTTCTTCTAAAGCTGCAGCAATGCAGTGCGTAAGAGGAACTGCGCGTTCCATGGGTGTTGACATAGTAGAAGGCTAATTATGGTAACAAAAAAGTTTAAAGAAATTCAGAAGATATTGAAAGATCAGGAAGAAAAAGTGTGGCTGCTTCCAGAAGCGATTGATTTTTTACAAAAATGCCCTAAAGCTAAATTTGATGAATCTGTAGAAATTTCTTTGAAACTCGGAGTAGATTCAAAGAAAGCTGAACAGCAAGTACGCAGCACAGTTTCTTTACCTCATGGTACTGGTAAAGATTTACGAGTTTTAGTATTTGCTAAAGGCGAAAAAATCAAAGAAGCGCTCGATGCTGAAGCGAATGAAGCGGGTGCTGAAGAACTAGTTGAAAAAGTCAAACAGGGTTTTACTGATTTTGATGTTGTCGTAGCTACTCCTGAAATGATGCGTGAAGTAGGTAAACTTGGTAAGGTTTTAGGTCCAAAAGGCTTAATGCCGACTCCTAAAGCTGGCACAGTGACTAATGACATTGCCAAAACAGTGAAAGAGCTTAAAGCCGGTAAAGTAGAGTTCAAAGTTAATAAACATAATTCAATTAACAACATGGTTGGAAAGCTTTCTTTTAAAGCTCAGGATCTAAAAGCTAATATTCGGGCTTTTATGGATGCTATTAACAAAGCGCGTCCTTCTTCTGCTAAAGGAATCTTTTTGCAGTCGATGTATCTTTCTTCAACGATGGGGCCCGGCTTGAAAATCAATATTCAATCCTGCTTAAACGCCTAACCTTAAAGTGAGAATTTATGAGACCAGAAAAACAGCTGCTTTTAGATGAGATTCAAGAAAAGATCAAAGATTCGAAAGCGATAATTGTCACTAAATATCAGAAGCTTTCACCTGATATTTCTTGGAAACTCTCCAATCTGGCTGCTTCTAAGAATTGTTATTTTGAAGCGGTAAAAAAGAGAATTTTAAAAAAGGCGCTAGAAAAGCAAGGAATAACAATGACCATGGATCAGTTGCCGGGACATATCGGCATCTTTTTGATGAATTGTGATCCGATGGAAGGAACTAAGCTTCTTTTTAATTTTAAAAAAGAAAATGAAGATATTTTTGAATTTATTTCCGGGCAGTTTGAAGATGATAAATATTCGTCTTCAGAGCTCGAAACTTTGGCTAAGTTGCCTTCGATGAATGAAATGAGAGCACAGCTTCTCTCTATTTTCGAAGCACCAATGACCCAAACCCTTTCCATTATGCAAAATGTTTTAACAGGCGTTCCCTATTGCCTAGAAAATAAAAGTCAAAAATCAAGTAAAAAATAAGTGAGGTATAATTGTGGCTACAGAAGATAAAATTACAAAAATAACAGACGAGCTTAGCGCTCTTTCTGTCTTGGATATGGCTAAATTAAAAACAGCCTTAGAAGAGAAATGGGGAGTTACAGCATCGGCTCCTATGGCTATGGCAGCAGCTCCTGCAGCAGCAGTAGAAGCAGAAGCCGAGTCAACAGAGTTTGATGTCGTGTTAGATGAGTTCCCTGCAGATAAAAAAATCAGCATTATTAAAATTGTTCGCGAAGTAACTGGCTTAGGCTTGAAAGAAGCTAAAGATCTAGTTGAAAGCGCGCCTAAATCAATCAAACAGCCTGTTGCTAAAACAGAAGCTGAAGGCATCGTAGAGCAAATTAAAAAAGCTGGCGGCAAAGCCTCTTTGAAAGGTCTTTAATTGAGCTTAGATTAAGAGGTAATTTAAGGGAGCAAAGACATTTTTTGTCTCTTGCTCCTTCGGCATTAGATTAAATAGCTGAAAAAAACTAAGATTATTAACTATTTTCATGGAGTCAAGTAAGATGCTGAAAAAGCCCCCACATCGGGTGAGTTTTAAAGAAAGACAGGAGATCATAGATCTTCCTAATCTAATTGAAATTCAAATTAAGTCTTTTAAGCAATTTTTGCAAGTGCATCTACTTCCGCACGAGAGAAAAAATGTTGGATTGCAAGAAGTTTTTAATGAGATTTTCCCTATTAAATCTTATGACGAAAAAACTGTTTTAGAATTTCTTTCTTATAATTTAGGAGTGCCTAAATATACTCCGGAAGAATGCATTCGTCGCGGTATTACTTACAATGTAACTTTAAAAGTCAAATTCCGCCTGACTGATGAAACAGGTATTAAAGAAGAAGAAGTCTACATGGGCACCATGCCTATTATGACGGAAAAAGGTACTTTTATTATCAATGGCGCTGAAAGGGTGATTGTTTCTCAGCTTCATAGAGCACCTGGTATTGCTTTTGAAAAACACAAACATATTAAAGGCAATATTCTTTATTCTTTTAGAATTATTCCTTACCGTGGCAGTTGGCTTGAATCTTCTTTTGACTCTAACGATCTGATCTATGTCTTTATCGACCGTAAGAAAAGAAGAAAGAAAGTCTTGGCTACTTCCTTTATCAGAACTTTGGGTTATTCTTCTGATGCTGATATTTTAGAAGAATTTTTTGATACCCGCAAAGTTAAAATTAAATCCGAAAAAGATTATTTGAGCTTAGTCGGTAAAATTTTAGCAGAAGATGTAGTTGATGAAAAAACCG
>CAZTYI010000079.1:0-5184 GCA_964618335.1 uncultured bacterium | reverse complement strand
GACTAGAAGGCAAGTAGAAGCGGCTACAGCGCAAGTTAGCAGTACTATTGAAGCCAGAAACGATATGCTAATCTCAGTTACCGCCGAGGTAGCTAGAAATTACATGGAAGTTAGAAGCTATCAGAAAAAAGCAGATTTAATTGAAAAAAATATCAGTCTTTTAGAAGAAAATGCAGCGGTGATTCAACAAAGTGTTGACGACGGTTATAAAAACCAGCTGAATTTAGAAAATATTAAAGCTGAACTGGCTGCTGCTAGAAGCCAACTACCAGATGTCATCGCTAAAATCTACCGGGGAATTTATGCTCTTTCTTTTTTAGTTGGTGAAGTTCCAGAAGCTCTCTTGAATGAAATGTTAAAACCGCAGGCTTTGCCCAAGCTGCCTTACGAAGTGGCTATTGGTGTGCGTTCTGATTTATTGCGTCGCCGTCCTGATGTACGCAGAGCTGAGAGAGAATTAGCTGCTGCTACTGCTGATGTAGGCGTGGCTGTAGCTTCTTTCTTTCCGACTTTTACGCTTAGTGCTGATTTAGGTTTGCAGGCTTTGAAAATAGCCAAGCTTTTTCGAGCAGCCAGCAAGGAGTGGGAATTAGGTGGTGATATGAAAGCTCCTATTTTTGAGGGAGGCCGTTTGATGGGTAATTGGAGAGCTAGCAAAGCCGCTGCTTCTGCAACGATGTATACTTATCAGAAAATAGTTTTAAATGCCTTGCAAGAAGCTGAGGGATCTTTGGTTTCTTACCGGGAAGACTTAAAAGCTTTGAAGAATTTAAAAGAAAAGGCTCAAAGAAATCAGATCTTGGTAGCTTTAACTACAGAAAGACACGATAAAGGGCTGGTTGATGTGATTGAGTTGATCAATAGCCAAAGAGAACTGGTCTCTGCTGAAGAAAGTGTGCTTAGCAGTAATACTATGACTCTTTTGGATTTGATTTCTTTATATAAAGCGCTTGGCGGCGGCTGGGAAACTTTTAAATCTTCTTCTGATTTTTAGAGCTTTTTTAAATAAGTTAAAATTTCTTCTAAATTGCTATCTATATTTTTAGTGCTATCAAGATGTATCTCAGGATTGACGGGCAGTTCGTAAGGGTCGCTAATGCCTGTAAATTCTTTAATTTTACCTTCTCTTGCTAGCTTATATAAACCTTTCGGATCTCTTTGTTCACAAATCTTGATAGGAGTATCTACATATACCTCAATGTATTTGCCATTTTGGCCAATTTTTTCACGATTGTATTGTCTGTCTTCTTCATAAGGGGCGATATTGGCGCATAAACAAACACCTCCGTGTTTAACAATCAAAGATGCAATGTAGCCGATTCTTCTGACATTTAATGAGCGGTCTTTTTTAGAAAAGCCTAATTCCGGAGAAATGTTTTCTCTGATTTCATCTCCATCTAAAATAGTAATCACTTGATCGGGATTGTTTTTTAGCATTTGTTTTTTTAGTGCTTGCACCAGAGTCGATTTCCCAGATCCTGGAAGACCAGTAAAATAGAGACAGAAACCAGTATTTTTCTCTTTTTTAGTAGAATGAGTTGAAGAAGCAAGAGATGTCTCTGAAGAAGTAGATTTTTGATGATTTAAAGATGAAGTTTTTTCTGAAAAACCGAAACTGGAAAATGATAGGAATACAGTAATCAATAAATAAAAATAATGTAGATGCATTTTTTAATTCTCTTTTAAAATTTGTTCTGGAAGTTTAGACGGTTTTAAATATAGACCTAATATAACAGATAAACTGCCGATTAATAAGAAGCCCAGCCCGTAACTGTGAAAATGCTGACAGGCACCTAAAACCTGTGGTAGAACACCAGCTCCCAAGATAAAAGCAATCGATGAAAAAAGAGAAATAAAGCTGGTATTATACTCTTTTGGGACTAAAGACGAAATAATGGCATGAACTAGCGGAGTTAGAGCAACAGCTAGAGGAGCTTGTAAGTGGAAACAGAGCAGCTTTAAGGAAACATTTTGCAAGAGACCTAAACCAAGAGTGATAAATCCGCATAAAAGAATTCCATAGTAGACGATCTTTTTGGAGTCCCATCTATCAGCAAAAATACCTAGCAATAAGGCTAAGCAGATTCCTGATACTCGACTAATCATAACAGTTGTATTGCCATTAGTAATGTGTTGAGTACTAAAGAAATGTCCGATCATATTATAGATGCCTACATTTAGAGCAGTCACTAGAGCAAGAGAGGTTAAGAGCCACCAAAAAGCTGGAAAGGTAGTTAGTTTTTTATAATAAGAGAAAGTAAAAGTCTTGTTTAGAAAATTTCCATTTTTTGCAAAAAGCAGAAAAAAGAAACTAAAAAGAATAGTTGTTATCCCTAAAAGCAGAACTATTTTTCGATAAGTAAAGGATAAATAAGTTGAAGATAAATTAGATATAGCCGGACTGCAAAGAAAAGCAAAGCTTTGGGCAAACGAATAAATACTAAAAACTTTTCCAAAGCTATTTTTAGACCATATTTCATTGATGATAGCTACAGAAGAGGGCAGGAAAAGACCGCTGGCAAAGCCTAAAATAAAGATAACTTTTTTAAACCAAAACCAATCGGTTAATTGGATAAGTGAAATTTGCGACAATCCCAGCAAAAGCAAAGCTAAAAAACAAAGCTGTTTATGAGAAAAATAACGAGCAATAAACTGCGATGAAAAAAGAGCGGTGCCAACGCCTAAAGACAGATGTAAAAACAGGTTTCCGATTTCTAAAGAGTTAATCTTCATTTCTAAAATCAGCTGAGAAGTGAAAAAAGGAAAAAGGCACCTTGAAAAAACGCATAAAAAATATCCGATCCAAAGAATGGTAAAGGAGATTATTTTAGAATGAATATTTTGTGTAACAATGAGCATTTTTTTTTAATTTTAGATTAGTTTGACATTGAAAAAAAATATTTTCAAGGGCAAAATATATGCATCATTTTTGTATTTATATATGAAAGTTCATTCAGTGATGTTAGGAAGTAAGAGGTGTTCTTATCGATTTATTTAACAGCCATTTTAGTGTAAATTTCCAGTTAATTATTGCTCTTTTATCCATTGGGTTTTTTGTGGGTGTAATTAGCAGTTTTTTAGGTATTGGAGGAGCTTGGCTGGTAACTCCTGCGCTTAATTTACTGGGCATGCCGATGCCCTATGCTATTGGTACGGATATTACACATGTAGCAGGCAAGTCTCTTTTTGCTATCCGCCATCATATTAAACTTCAAAACGTAGACTATAAGTTAGCTCTTATGATGGTAGTAGGAACTCTTTTAGGCATTGAAGGCGGAGCTCAGTTGATTATGCGTTTGGAAAAGCAATTTATGGTAGATGCTGTGGTGACTTATTCTTATATAGGGCTTTTGGCTGGCATTTTCTTAGTTATGCTATTTGATCTGATAGCTAGAAATAAAGATAAAGCTAGAAATAGAAATGATAAAAACTCTCTACATCAAGAGCCTTCTCAGAAAAAAGGACTGAAAATAATAGAAAAAATTCAGAACTTTAAATTATCTCCGATGATTTATTTTCCAAGAGCTAATGTAACCCGTTCTTTTTGGCTGGTATTTTCAATTAGTTTAGTTTCGGGCTTTGCAGCTGGCTTTTTAGGTATAGGTGGTGGTCTGATCCGTTTTTTTGCTTTGGTTTATTTGATTGGCTGCCCTCCTGTGATTGCGGTAGGTACGGATTTATTCGAGGTAGTTATTTCCGGTATTTACGGAGCTTTTACCTATTCAATGAAAGGGCGGGTAGATTGGATCAGTGTGCTAATTATGCTATGCGGGGCTTTTGCCGGAACCAAGATAGGAGCATTAACAACCAGTTTTGTTCATGAGAAAAAAATCCGTTTTGCTTTTATGCTAGCAGTTTTAGGTTGTTTGATTTCTGTGAGCTTCAAAGCTTTGTCTTATAAAAAGGTTTCTTTAGCTATGATTTTTATGATTGTTGGATTTTTAGCTTTATATATACTTATGAGTTTTTTAAAAGGAAAAAGAGCATGTCAAAAGCAAGAGAAAACCATTTAAAAGAATTAGAGAGCAAAAGCATTTATATCTTAAGAGAGGCTTTTCATCATATCTCTAATCTTGGCATGCTTTGGTCGATGGGAAAAGACAGCACTGTCTTAGTGCATCTTTGTAAAAAAGCGTTTTTTGGGCATTTGCCTTTTCCTTTAATTCATATAGATACAACTTTTAAGATTCCTAAAATGATTGAATACAGAGATCAAATGATTAAAAAATGGAAAGCGACTTTAGTTGTAGGTAAAAATGAAGCAGCTTTGAAAGAAAAAAAAACTTATCCCGATGGCGAAGCTTCCTGTTTGGAGTGCTGTAAAAATTTAAAAACAAAAGCTCTTCAAATGATTTTAAAAGAAAGTAAAGCAGGAAAAAATAGCGGATATGTATTTGATCATGAGACAGGAAAATATGTAGAAAACACCGAATATCTGAGTTTTAATGGATTGATTTTAGGCATCAGAGCAGATGAAGAGGGCAGTAGATCTAAAGAGCGTTATTTTTCTATTAGAGGAATTACAGGAAAATGGAAGATAGAAGATCAGCCACCAGAATTTTGGAGCCAATTTAATACAAGTATTCCTCCTAATACGCATTTAAGAATTCATCCGCTTTTAGATTGGACGGAACTAGATATCTGGGCTTATATCCAAAAAGAACATATCCCAGTGATTGATCTATATTTTGATCAGGGAAATGGAAAAAGATACCGCTCAATTGGCTGCTATCCTTGCACTCATGCTATAGAATCAAAATCTGTTTCAGTTGAAGAAATTATTCAAGAGCTGACCTCTGAAAAATTAGCCAGAATAGCAGAAAGATCGGGAAGAGCTCAGGACAAAGAAGATGGCGGAGGATTAGAGTTTCTTCGACAAGATGGCTATATGTAAGAAATGGCTAGATATAAAAAAGATTAAAAACCTCATTATTTTAAAGCTTTCTCTATAAAGAGAAGGATAAAGAAGATAGTTTGGTCTAAAGGATACAGGGTTAAGGTTAATGATTAGAATAGTAATAGTTGGGCATGTAGATCATGGGAAAAGCACGGTTTTAGGCCGGCTTTTATTTGAATTAGATGTGATTCCTCAAGGGAAGATCGAACAGATCAAAAGTGACTGTCGAAAGAGAGGCAAAAACTTTGAATATGCTTTTTTATTGGATGCTCTGAAAGAAGAAAGAG
>CAZTYI010000078.1:0-5245 GCA_964618335.1 uncultured bacterium | reverse complement strand
TAGCAGCAGCCAGTTCAGCTTTAATATTTTCTAAATTCAGCTGGTTTTTATAACCATCGTCAACACCCTGTTGAATGACATCTGCATTTTTTTCTAAAAGCCGAATGTTTTCTTCAATTAAATCTGCTTTTTTCTGGTAGCTTCTAACTTCCATGTAGTTTCTCGCTACTTCAGCTGTGACTGAAATCAGCATATCGTTTCTGGTTTCAATAGTACTGCTAACTTGCGCTGTAGCCGCTTCTACCTGCCGTCTGGTCTTGCCAAATAAATCAATTTCCCAGGAAGCGTCTAAAATAGCATTAAAGAGATTTGTAGAGCTGGCAATTCCTGGAGGAGCAAGACCTAACAGTAATCCATTCTTACTAAACCCCTGTCTTCCAGCATTAACATCGGCATTGATATAAGGAAAAAGCTTGGATGCTGTGACTTGCCGTAGTGCACGCGCCTGCAAAATATTGGCTTCAGCCGTGAGCACATCTTTGTTATGTTTAAAAGCTAACGAAACATATTTATCTAAAAGCCGGTCTTCAAAAGATTTCCACCATGCTTCCAAAGGAGCCTTCGTAGAAAAAAGAGCCTCTCGATTGGCATCTTTGTTTTTTTCTTGCCATTGATCTGAAACATCATTCTTGGGAGCTTTATAATTAGGGCCTACCATACAGCCGCTCAACACTAAGCTTAAGCTAAGAATTAACAGCCGTTGAAGCCAAGAGATGCGATTTTTATTTTTCAGTTTCTCTTTATTTTTCATGATCTTCATTTTCACTGCAGCCTCCTCCGAAAAAAGTAACTGGCTCCTACAAGATTAAAAAAACCAATAATCATCATCGGCCAAAGATTGCTAAATATTATTTTGGCCGGCATCGCTTTTAAAAATATCCCTTTAGAAATGATTAACATATATCTTAAAGGAATACCATAAGTAACTGGTTGCAGCCAAGTGGGCATATTTTCAATTGGGGTCGCAAAGCCGGAAAGAAGGATTGAAGGCAGAAGAAAGACAAAGGAACCTAAGAGAGCCTGCTGCTGAGTCAAAGATAAAGCGGAAATGAATAGCCCTACGCCACTGACCGAAGTCACAAACACAAATAAGCTTAAAAAGAATAAGAGCACAGATCCGGTGAAAGGCACCTGTAAAATAAAGACACCGATCAGCATCATGACTGTGCCTTCAAGAAAACCAATGATAATGCCAGGAAAGGTTTTGCCAATCAAAATCTCAAAAGGAGTTAAAGGAGAAACCAAGAGCTGTGAAAATGTACCCAGTTCCCTTTCGCGAGATACCGATTGCGAAGTCACGATCAAACAGGTAATCATGGCCAAAGTCGCCACTAAGCAGGCAATATTATACCAATAGTAAAGAAGATTGGGATTGAACCAATTGCGTAAGATTAAACTGGTATTTTGCGGGCGATATTCTATAAAAGATTCCAGTTCATTGGTAAAATCAACCAGAATAGTGTTGGTATAGCCCGCTAAAATCTGGGCTGTATTAGATCTTCTGCCATCTAAGATCAGCTGTACATTAACCGGTTTATGAGCATCAAATTTACGTGAGAAATCTTCTTTAATGAAAACAACCATGACTCCTTTTTGGTTGTCGATAAACGGCTTGATCTCTTCTACTTTGTGTAAATAGGCAATTTTGCTAAAAACTTTAGAGCCATGAAACCTTTGCACCAGCTGGAAAGCTCTTTCTCCATGGTCAAGGTTTAAAATACCGATCGGTACATCTTTGACATCTAAAGTAGCAGCGTAGGCAAATAAAAAAAGCTGTAACAGAGGGGGAAGTAAAATAGATAACCGACTTTTTGGGTCTTTAAGTACGGCTAAGATTTCTTTCCAAATTAAAGTTAAAATACGGCTTTTTCTCATCTTAATCCAGCCTCTTCGCTGTTTTCCAGCCTGCTATTAAAAACAAAACAGCTCCAATTAAAAACATCGGTATCAAATTGAATAAAACTAACCCCCAGACATTGCCTACTAAAAAAAGCGTTTGCAGACACTGCACAAAATATTTAGCGGGAATAAAATAAGTGATGTATTGAATAACCATCGGCATGCTATCGATCTCAAATAAAAATCCCGACAAAATATAAGCCGGTAAAAAGCCGGCAGTCAGTGCGATTTGCGAAGCAATATTCTGATCTTTGGCAAAAGTCGAAATTAAAAAACCAAAACCTAAAGCTGAAAATAAAAATACTGCTGAAACCAGTCCTAAGAGCCAAAAAGAACCACACAAAGGCAATCCATACCCTAAAGTCGAAACAATAACGCAAATCACCATCGAAATCATGCCCAAAACAAAATAGGGAATCATTTTACCTAAAATCAGTTCGCTTTTTTGAGTGGTGGTAGAAATCATCGACTCCATCGTCCCCCTTTCCCATTCTTTTGCCACTACTAAAGCCGTTAAAAGGGTCCCAATCAAAGTCATAATGATGGCTAAGGATCCAGACAGAAGAAAATATCTGCTTTCCAATTCTTCATTATACCAATATCTTGGCTGCACTTGAATTAAAGGCAGTCCTTTTAAATTTTTGCTCATTTTTTCCTGCTGCAGCCAGACTTGAAAAGCGCCCTGCAAATAGTTTTTTACAAAGTTAGCCGTATTAGGCTCGCTGCCATCAGCTACTACCTGAATCGGCGCTACTTTATGATGCCGGCTTCTAAACTGAGAAAAATAAGCCGGCACTGTCACAAAACCACGGATATAGCCTTTTTCTAAATCTTCTAAAAGTTCTCGAGAATCACGTCTGATTTTGACATCGAAATAGGGAGAATCAGTCAAAGATTTGGCAAAGACTTGTGCATCAGGAGCAGTATCTTCCAAAACCAGTCCGATACGCAAATGATCTAAATCCAAAGACACGCCAAAACCATATAGAAAAAGTAATAGCATAGGCAAAAACACGCTGATTAAAATCGAGCTGGGATCTCTAATAATCTGAAAAGACTCATTGACTATAAGCGATCTTAACCTGCGCCTGCATCCAGAGCGTATCTCTTTCGAGACTTCATCAGAATCAGAGCGGGTTTTTTGCATCATATTCTTCTATTAGTTTAACAAAAGCATCCTCTAACGTCGGATTGGGGTTTGTATCCGAGGCTGCTATTTTTTTTAATTCATCAGGAGTACCGGTATTAATAATCTTACTGCGGTAAATTAGTGCAATGCGGTCGCAGTATTCCGCTTCATCCATAAAATGGGTCGTAACCATAATCGTCACACCCTTTTCTACCATGCCATTAATATGCAGCCAAAATTCTCTGCGCGTAATCGGATCTACCCCAGAGGTAGGCTCATCTAAAAATAAAACTTCTGGATGATGCATGGTAGAGCAAGAAAGAGCCAGCCGTTGTTTAAAACCTAACGGCAGTGATTCAGCAGCAGAACTTAAATAGGATTTTAGATTGAAAATATCAACCATCTGGTTGACAGCTTCTTCTCTTTTTGTGCCTATTAAATTATAAATACCAGAAAAAAAAGCCAAATTCTGATTAACGGTCAAATTGCCATAAAGAGAAAATTTTTGCGCCATATAGCCGATTTGGGATCTGGCTTTTCCCGGTGCAACTTTCAGGTCTAAGCCATCTACCGAAGCAGTGCCCTCTGTCGGAGTTAATAAACCGCACATCATTTTAAAAGTTGTGGACTTGCCAGCGCCATTAGGCCCTAAAAGCCCAAAAACTTCTCCTCTTTTAATGTTAAAACTGATGTTATCTGCTGCGGTAAATGACCCGAATTTTTTAGTCAGCCCCTTAGTCACAATCACATCTCCAGAACCATCGATAATATTCGGAGTAACTTTAGCCAAAGCTGAATTCCCTCTAGGCCCTCCTCCTAAAATATCAATAAAAACATCCTCAAACCTAGGTTCAACAGGCTGCAATTTAAGTTCTTTGTTTCCATCCTCTAACTGCGCAAGATCGATAGGTTCAGCATTAAGCTTAATGTTAGGTTCCCTATCAGGTTCAGCCTTTTTATCTTTGGTCACAATCCTAACATCTTTGCCCTGAATAACCCCGTCGATCACATTTTTTTGATTAAGAGCCTTAGTTAAAAGTTGTCGACGCCGTCCTTGAATATTGGTCAGTTTAAAGACACGGCCCTGCATCTTCTGAGTTAAATCTTTAGGAGAACCTGTATAAAGTAGTTTCCCTTCATTTAAAAGCAGCACGTTATGGCATTTTTCTGCTTCATCTAAATAAGCGGTACTCCAAACCACGGAAATACCCTCTTTAACCAACTCCCCAACCATTCTCCACAGTTCTCTTCTGGAAATTGGATCCACTCCTACGCTGGGCTCATCTAAAAGCAAAAGAGCGGGTTTTTTAATGAGGGCACAGGCTAGTCCTAGTTTTTGCTTCATGCCGCCAGATAATTTCCCTGCTAGCCGTTCTTGAAAAGAAGCTAAGTTGGTAAATTTAAGCAGTTCTTCAAAAGTGCTTTTTCGTTCTTCTCCTACAACCCCTCGCAAATCGGCATAAAGATTTAAATTCTGAAGCACACTCAAATCTTCATACAACCCAAATTTCTGCGGCATATAACCAGTAGAAAAATGCACATATTCAGCTTGCTTCACTGTATCATAACCAGCTACGGTAATTGATCCCTGAGTCGGTAGTAAAAGTCCAGCGATCAAGCGAATAAGAGTAGTTTTGCCAGCTCCATCAGGGCCGACCAAGCCAACAATTTGGCCTTTGGGAATAGAAGCATTAATATCTTTTAAAGCTGGTGGTAAGCTGGAGATAAAGACTTTGGAAAGATTATGAATTTCGACTAATGACTTATTTGCCTCATTCATATTCCTGCCTTTTAACATCTTCTTTTCCTCGCCATGGATCTATGCGTACTTTGACGGTAACCGGCATTCCCTGCTTTAGATATCGGTCCGGATTATTAGCATAAACTCGGATACGGTAAACCAGATCTGTTCTTAAACGGGTTGTTTCTACAGTCTTGGGAGTAAATTCAGCTACCGGGGAAATAAAACCAATCTGTCCGGTATAAACTGGCCCTCCTTCTACGCTATCTTGAGTATCGGTATAGATTTCTGCCGGCATGCCGTAATAAATCATGCTTAGTTCTGGCTCTTCTACATAAGCTCTAATCCAGACAGGAGAAATGACTGACAGCGTATAGACTGGATCAGCAGGATTAACTACTGTCCCAGGTTCTCGAATACGAGTTAAGATTATACCATCAGTAGGAGCATAGATCTCGGTATAGGCAAGATTGTCC
>CAZTYI010000077.1:0-5305 GCA_964618335.1 uncultured bacterium | reverse complement strand
TGTAATGCCACCCATTAAGGCAAGCCTTTTTAATGGAGACTAAGCCGCCGGTTTTTTTACTAGTTTCTCAAACTCATCTGGACTTTTATAACCAAGCGTTGAATGCGGATATTCCCGGTTATAAAAGTTAATCCAGTTATTAAGAGCTTCTTGCAATTGCTCAAAGCTCGTCCATTCAGTCAGCCAAAGGCACTCTTCTTTCATAGTACGCATCAGCCTTTCTGTATCTGCATTCCCCTTAGGGTTGTTATAGCTGGTATAAATTTGCTCGATATCGAGCAAATTACAGGCTTTTTGAAAGAATATTGAAGAGGGCTGGCAACCATTGTCTGATACCAGTTTTAAGCCTTTAGACAAGGAGCCTTCGGGTAGCTTTTTTAAAACGCCCATTTCCAAAGCTTCAAGCCATTCCTGCGATCTGCAATACCCACCCATAAAATGTCCAACTATTTGCTTAGTATACCAATCGAGCACAAGCACTATATAAGCCCAGCCACAGCCATGAACCCAAGTTTTGGTCATATCGATTCCCCAAAATTGATTGGGTTTATCAGCCCTGGGCTTAGCTCTAGGAGTACGGACAGCTTTAAGGGCTGATCTTTGTTTAATAATCAGCTCATTTTCTTTCATGATCCGATGAACTCTTTTTTCATTAATTTTCAAACCATGGTGAAATTTAAGCCTGGCTCGCACACGCCTATAACCCCAAAAGGGATGCTCGCTTTTGATCTGTTCTATTAAAGGCAAAATTAGTTTGTCCGATTCTTGCCTTTTTAAAGAACGCTGCCTTTTCAGTCGTCCCAATCGTTTTTTTTTAATTCCAGGGTAAGTTCCCCAACAGCTTGTTTAAGCTTTTTATTTTCCTCTTTTAACCTAAGTTCTGTAGCTTGAGTTTTATTAATTTCAAAAATTTTATGGCTATTTTTCAAAAACTGATCCCGCCAAAGATAGTAGGTTGAAGGATTAATTTGATACTCGTTGCAAATTTGGGCGATATTTCGTCCTCCTAGGCCTAGGAGGACGATCTTGGCCTTTGCCTCTGGTGTCCAAACTCTTCTTTTCATAGCTAATTTCCCCGTATTGATGGCTGCCTATTTTCGCATATTTCTCCATATCTAGGCCACTTCTCTTAACGGGGGGCAGTATAGGTCTTTGGCTAAAAAGTTTTTATATGTCAGTAGTAGCTTCTACAGATCCAACTTTACATGAAAGACAAGAAGGGTCTTCTTCTTTTCCTTTAGAGCATTTGCATCATCCATGGAAAGTTTTTAAATCAATGCTGCCTCCCAGCACTGATAGTAAAATAGTACGTTTGATTAAATATGGGGGGATATTAACAGCTGTCGGCATGTATTTACTTTTTGCTCTTTGGCCTCTTAGCAATCTTGTTTTGGGATCAGCCCATACTGTTTCTCAAATTGTCTTTCATGCCAGTTATTGGTCGATTAATCTAGGTATAGTCACCGTTTTAGCCTTAACTGTTTTTCAGACTTGGGCTTGGATGAAAACAGATGTGGAAAATGTTCTTTAATGAAATTTTCTAAAAAAGATGCAACGTAATCTTCTGATTTTAGATATTAAGGAAGTTCAAAATAAAGGCTTAATCAAGATCTTCTTCAGTTTTAGTTTCTTCTTGGTCAATTTCTTTTGGATCGATAATTTTTTCAGCTTCAATGACTTCCTTTACTTCGACAGTTTCTTTTATTTCAGGTATCTTTCCAGCTTCGGTTATTTCTTTTTCAGCTAAATCCAGCTTTTTCCATTTGCCTGTTCGAAAGCGCATAAAATAGATCAGACAGAGCAGAAAAGAGTAACAGACAGTGATCATCCAGGCGATTTCTACTGCTTGCTGATATTTGACGACAATCAGATAAATGGGTAGCAGCAAAAATATCCAGACTGAAAGAGCGCCAGAAACTAGTAAAAACCAGGTGTCTCCGGCAGCAGTTAAAATGCCTGAAAAAACCCAACGTGTACCCTCTAAAAACAAAAAGAAAAAGACACAGAAAAGGCAAATTTTTAAAGCAGAATCAAACGCGATTGGTACTTCAGAAGCAGAGCTAAAAGAAGAGGTCAGGCTTAAGAGCAGGTCTGGTTTGAAAATCAGGAAAAAAGCGGTGAAGAGAGAAAAAAGAACTTGTAGTTTTAAGCTGGATTTTAAAAGTTTACTAATCAGCCCCTGTTTTTTTTCTCCAATCAGATTACCTGCTATGGCGGTGACACCGCGGCTTAGTCCATCTAAAAAAAATGATAAAAGTAAAATGACAGTTTGGCAGAAAGCAGAAATAGTGATGAATCTTTCTCCAAGTGAAGCCATCATAAAAAGAAAAACCGCCCAACCTAAAATCTCTAAAGAATAAAAGAGTCCTTGAGGAAAACCGATACGTAGACATTCTTTAAAAAGAGGAAAATGAAAAGCCATCTTATTAGTGCCAAAATTTTTCTGATTAGTTTTTTTCATAAAGATATAAGCCAAGATAGCCGACTGTATGAAAGAACCAACACAAGTAGCGATAGCCGCTCCTTTAATGCCCATTTCAGGAACAAGGCCCTTAATCCCGAAGATTAAAATCCAATCTAAAATAAAATTAGTCAGATTGCCTATAACAGCAATGCTAATGATTAGCTTAGTCTGCCCGCGTCCTACAAAAAAACCGGTTAAGGCTGTTAAAAGAGGATAGGCTGGTCCGAAAATCATGACATAGAAAAAATAGGTTTTTTCCATATGAATGTAAGGTCCGCTAGAAAAGATAAAAGGAGCTATCCATAAAGCCAAAGGTAGAAAAACAGCAAAAGAAAAAAGAGCCAGCCAGACCATCTGCCAGACCGCCGAACCGATTTTATGATAGAGGCCTGCTCCGTTGTATTGAGCGACAAAAACTTCGCTCATGGCTGTCACCATGCCCAGTCCTCCGATTAAGACCCAAGCGGCATTAGAAGCTTTCACACAGGCATTGAAAGAGCCGATAGAATAGAAAGCTAAAAATAACCGGTCGATAAAGACCATTAAAAGCACAGCCAAAGCCGACACCATTAAAGGAAAAGAAAGAGACCACAGCTCTTTTAAGCTGCCTTTAGGGTGTTTAGTTAGGGTGGACATAATTTCTCAATTGAGTAAAATACTTATTATAGTTAAAAGAGCCTCTTTTGTCTATTTATCGGAAAAATAATTAAAATAAACAAAAAAAATCATGCCCCTTAAAAAAAAATTTGAAAATAATCACATCCATTCTTTAGAAAAATGGATAGGTAAAATTATTTTTTGGAAATTAGGTTTGATCAAAAAAGAGTCTTATTTAAAAGCACCTAAAGACTTTAAATTTCCTCTTACCCTATCTTTCGATAATAAAAAACCATGGGGAGTGAGGCTTAACCATGCTACTGTTTTATTAAATATTGAAAACTTTCATTTTTTAACCGATCCGATTTTTTCTCCTACCTGTTCTCCTTTTTCTTTTATAGGACCGAAGAGAGCTCATGCGCCGGCTCTTAAACTCTCTCAGCTGCCTAAAATAGACGCTGTCTTTATTAGCCACAACCATTATGACCATTTTGATAAAAGCAGCTGTTTAAAGCTCGCAGCTCTTTTTCCTGAGATTCATTTTATGGTGCCGCTAGGCATGAAAAAATGGTTTTTGAAAAAAAAGCTAAAGGTTTCCGAGTTTAACTGGTGGGATAGTATTAAATTTAAAGATTTTAAAATCACAGCGGTACCGGCCCAGCATTTCTCTGGACGTAAGCTTTTTGATGCCAACCGTACTCTTTGGGCTGGCTTTGTAGCGGAAGGCCGAAATAAAAAGATCTATTTTGCCGGAGATACCGGTTATAATCCTATTGATTTTAAAAAAATCGGAGAGACTTTTAAAGGTTTTGATTTGAGTCTTTTGCCTATCGGCGCTTATGAGCCCAGAGAACTTATGAAACCAGTGCATATTGATCCTAAGGAAGCCATCCAAGTGCATAAAGATACTTTGTCCAAGCGTTCTTTAGCTATGCACTACGGTACTTTTAAACTGACAGATGAAGAGATGCTCTTACCTCCTTACGAGCTTTTCGTGAACTTAAGGAAAGCCAATATTCCGCTGGAAGAATTTATGGCTTTGCAGCCAGGGGAATATATCAATTTTTAATCAACAGACCTTTTTAATGATCAAAAACACTTATCTTCAAGCTAAGATCTTTCATTTAAAAGATCTGTTTTGGGCTTTGCGTTCTCATTTTTTTAAATACTTAATTTTTTGGCCAATTGATTTTTGTTTTTTGATTATTTCTTTCTTTATCAATCCCTATCGCTACAACCGCAAGTATCTTTTAAAAAAGGGGATTAAAGGAACAGATGAAGTTTATACTTATGGAGAAACTCCGCTCAGGACTTTTACTCAGATAGCACATGAAGCCGGGGTGAGCTCTCAAGACTTTTTTTTAGAGCTGGGTTCTGGCAGGGGAAGGGGCGCCCTTTGGCTTTCTTTTTTGATTGGTTGCCAAGTGACAGGTATTGAGCAGATGGGCTTTTTTGTCAGGATAAATAAGCTAATGCTTACTTTTTTATCTTTTTTTTATTTTTTTCTTTTGCCTTTAAATTTCTTTATCAAGAAGGAACAAAGTCTGAAAAAGAAAAAAATCTCTTTTATCCAAGGGGATTATTTAGCTTTAGAAGAGCCTTTTAAAGAAGCTACGGTGATTTATCTTTACGGGACTAATTTAGAAGAGGATGTTCTTAAAAAGTTAATCCAAAAGTTCAAGGTTTTAAATTCTACAAATTTTAAGACTAAGACTAATAAGACTGAGATTAAGGCGGGAATTAAGACTAAGATTAAAACTAAGATCATTACCATCAGCTATGCGCTCAGTGAATATGATCAGAGTTTTAAAACTCAAAAAGAATGGGAAGTGGTTTTTCCTTGGGGTAAGACCAAAGCTTATCTAAACTTTTTAAAATAAATGCATGTTATTTTTTTTAACATAAAACATGCTGTTTTTACTTTCTAACACATTAATTCTAGTATTTTAGAACTGGTTTGGTTTGTCCGGATCCCCACCTAAAGCGTGTTGTTGAGGGCTTGGTTGGAAACAAGGAGCTAAAATAAAGTTTCCGTATTGCGCTCTTTCAAAACTGGCATATAGTTTTCTTCCATTACGAGGGGTTAAAAGTCCAAAGATGGCGGAAAGTTCAAGCCCAACTATTGTAAGCGGAGTTGTTACAATTCTTAATAAATCTACTTCAGCGTCTTTTAATCTAGCTGTAAAAGAATAGTTTTCTTCTCCCTCTTTTTTTACCCAAAAATGAGAAAGCGTAACTAATTTT
>CAZTYI010000076.1:0-5602 GCA_964618335.1 uncultured bacterium | reverse complement strand
TAAATGGCGAACTAAAGACGAGCCGATAAAACCGGCTGCACCGGTAATAATAATGAGTTCTTTTTCCATACACAAACAGGATACCAAGATGCGGAATTTCTCTGAAGCATTTCTATTTCTACTAAACGAAAAGATATATCTGAATCAGAGATCTTTAAACGCTTATCTTGCAACTGTGCTTTATCTTTAGGTTCTCCAAAACAAAGAAAAGCAGAACCGCTGCCGGTCATAGAGACTTTTGAAAAACCTAATTCTAATAAGTGCTTTTTAAAAGTTTTAAGTTTTGGCTGAATTTTAAAAGCTGCCTCTTCTAAATCGTTGAAAATGATTTCTGTTTCTAGCGTTTTCTTTATCTTATTTTTTATTGTTGTTTTTGTTTTTTCATTTTCTTTCGTCTTAAGGTTTATTTCTTCGTTTTCTTTCCAAGATAAAAGAGCTTGTTCAGCCTCATTCGCTGAAATCTCTTTTGTTTGCTTTTCGAATTCCGATTTATTTTCAGTTTCCAATTCAAAAGCTCTAAAAACTGCTGGCGTAGATAAACCAAAATCTGGAAAAGCTAAATAAAAAGGAGATTTGTAATCTTCCCCTATATTTACATCTTTAAACTTCTCTCCCCTGCCTTCGCAATAAGCTGAGCCTGAAGAAAAGAAAAAAGGCACATCAGAACCGAGCTGTTCAGCTAGTTCTAACAGCTCTTTTTGAGTGAGAGGATTTTCCAAAAGAGAATTTAAACCGTAAAGAGTGGTAGCTGCATTGCTACTGCCGCCGCCAAGTCCGCTTTGTAGAGGAATTCTTTTTTGTAGATGGATTTTAACAAAGAAGTTTGCTTGGCTTTTGTTTTTCATTTTATCTTTCATTTTATTTCTAAAAAGAAAGAGTGCTTTGCCAATCAAATTTTCAGAAAAATCTATAGGCAGCTGAATACCTTCAGAAGTAAACTGATCGTGATTATTTATATTTTGATTTGTCTTTTCTTTTGTACTTATCTTTGTATTGTTTTGGAAAAGTGAAAGAGTAAGTGTGTCGCCGAAATTAAGTGTTTGAAATAAAGAGGCTATCTCGTGATAGCCATCTTTTCTTTTAAAAAGAACTTTGAAAAAGAGGTTAGCTTTCGCCGGAGAGAAAAGTGTTAACACTTTATTTACTCTGCAGGAGGCTCTTCATCATTAGAAGTCTTAGCTTTATAAGAGGGTTCAACCTTCTCTTCTACTGGTTCTTCAATGACAGGTTTGACTACAGCAGATTGAACAACCCTAACTTCGTCAGGAATAATTTTTAAATTGAATTTGACTTCAACACCCTCTTTCAATTTAAGGGTAATTTCAGAAATACCAGTCTCTTTAATCGGATGCTTTAACTGGACGTTGCGTCTTTCAATCGGCAGATTCTCTTTTTCAAAAAGCTCAGCAATATCCTGAGTAGAGACTGAACCATACATTTTACCTTCAGGATCAACTTTAACGTGAACAGATAAGGTAATATTTTCAATTTTTTTAGCGAGTGCTTCAGATTCACTTTTATCAACCACTGCTTGTTTAGATCTTTCTTCTTTGAGTTTTTCCTGCATGCGTAAAGTATGTTTGGTAGCAATCAGTGCTTGTTGCTGAGGTAAGAGATAATTCCTGGCATATCCAGGTCTTACCGCAACAATTTCACCACTTTTTCCTAAATCATCAACATCTTTAATCAGTAAGAGCTGTTGTTTGGCCATATTAGTCCTTCCTTATTTTTTTTACTCGTTGGCTACAAAAGGCACCAGAGCCATATAACGAGCTCTTTTCACCGCTTTTTTAACTTCTTTTTGAAACTGAGTGGAAATGCCGGTAATGCGTCTAGGCAAAAGCTTGCCTCTATCAGTAATGAAACGTCTTACATTTTCGACATTTTTATAATCAAGTTTCTTTTTTTTAAATTTTTCTTTTTTTACTTTTGGGGCTTTTAAAATCATAAATCTTAATCTCCTGCTTTAGAGTGGGCAAATTCCAAATCTTCCAAAACCTTCTCGGTTTCCATGGTCATATAGCGCAAAAGATCTTCATGTAAATGATAATCTTTCCAAAGTTCTTTCACCGTAACAGTATCGATTTCAAAATAGATCACGTAATAAAAACCCTCTTTTTTGCCATCGATCGTGTAAGCTAATCTTTTCTTACCCCACTCGTGGATTTTAAGGATTTTGCCTTCTCTATCAAGAATCCCTTTTTTAATTTTTTCTAAAGCTTTGTTACGAGCATCTTCACTTAAAGTCGAATTCAAGATATACATGCCTTCATATAAGCGTATTCTTCTTTTTTTCATTCGTCATCCTGTCTAGTTTTTTTTTGCCGTACATTAGCTACACTTTGGGTGTACTCTAAGTTCTTTTCAAAAAAGAGCTCAATTACCTCAATAGCCTTTTTTTGAATCGTTGGAAGGTATTCTAACTCATTTGGGGTAAATTTTCCAAGTACATGTGTAGTTAATTCCCCTGCTTTTTTTTCTCCCACTCCAATTCTTAGACGAGCATAGGCTTTGGTAGCTAAACATTCTTCAATGTTTTCTAGCCCCTTGTGCCCTCCCGTACCGCTTTCTTTTTTTAAACGGAACTCTCCAAAAGGAATATTCACGTCATCCACTACCACTAAAATCCGATCCAAATCGATATTAAAATAATCTATAACTGTTTTAACTGCCAAGCCGCTTAAATTCATATAAGTCTCAGGCTTGAAAAGATAAAAATTAAGCTTTTCACTTTTTTTCTGAGCTAGTTTTCCTTTCAGTTTAGTCTTTTTTTGAAATTCTAAATCCCATTTTGCAGCTAAAGCATCAATTATTAAAAAACCAATATTATGACGAGTTTTTTCATATTCCCGTCCCGGATTACCTAATCCCACAATCAGAAAAGCACTCACAGTTTACCCTTTCGTTTTAGCAATAATGACCATTACTTGTTTGGGATTGTCCAATACTTTCACCTGAGAGGGAATAGTCAGATCGGTAATCTTTTTAGACTGCATAATATTTAAATCTTTAATATTAACCACAAACGTTGAAGGAATATGCTGAGGCAGACACTTGACCTTAACAGAACGAATAACTGTTCGGAAAAAGCCACCCATGTTAATGCCAACGCATTCTTCCATACCTTGAAACTCTAAAGGAACTTTGACCACTACTTCTTTTTTATCATCAACTTTCAAAAAATCTATATGCTGAACATCATAGGTAGTAACGTGGTATTGAATCTCTTTAATCAGAGCTTTAAAACTTTCTTTATCATTTTTTAAAGTGACTAATACAGTAGAAAGATGCCCCTTTTTAACTTTACGTAAAAGAGTTTCTACCTCTGCTTTTGGGACGTAAACAGTTTCTGAGGGCGTTTCCCAGCCATAAATTACACCTGGGATACCTCCTTCTAGTCGAATTTTGGTATTTACCCCGTTAGTTTTAGTACTGCGTTTATGTAGAGTCAGCTCCATTGCTCATCTCCAGGTTTTCAAGCTTTTAATTAGAGGCTTTATTTTATACTTTTAGGCTCTTTTTAGAAAGCAAAAGATTTTCCAAAAAAGATTGGGGCGGAAGGATTCGAACCCTCGATGGCGAGACCAAAACCCGCTGCCTTACCGCTTGGCTACACCCCAGCTAGAATTTGATCTATCTTACCTGAATCTTCAAATTATTGGCAACAAGTGCGCT
Organism: uncultured bacterium; assembly: GCA_964618335.1. Classification (GTDB taxonomy): domain Bacteria; phylum Chlamydiota; class Chlamydiia; order Chlamydiales; family SM23-39; genus CAZTYI01. The sequence continues at coordinate 1,927 of CAZTYI010000076.1, read as the reverse complement.
TTTAATTAAACCACTTAACCCTTCAGATCAGAGACAGATAAGGGGTAAATCAGAGAGAGGCTTATTCTAAAAAAAATTTTAGCTGCTAGAGATTTTTTTTCTAGTGATTCTTTTTGCCACAAAAAAAAGAAAGTAATATAAGGAAAAAAAAGGGTCATTATTAAATGCATATTGTTCACGTAGCTGCCGAAATGGCGGGCTTGGTTAAAGTCGGCGGTTTAGGCGATATGATTGCTGGTCTGACCAAACATATCTCTGCGGCTGGTCATAAAGTCACGGTAATCATACCGCGTCATAAAAAAATCAGCCTCAAAAACCTGACTGAAGAACATTGCCTAGTCAACAGCCTTTCATTTAAAGCCTATTCCTGCTTTTTAGAAAACATCCAGGTCATTTTAATCGACCCCTCGCCTAACTTGGACTATTATTGCCGCCCTAACGTCTACGGTTATGAAGATGATCCCACCCGTTTTATCTATCTTTGCAAAGCTGCTCTGGAATATCTTTTAAAAAAACAAGAGCCCGTTGATATTTTACATTTGCATGATTGGCATACTTCTATTTGCGCTTTCCTTTATAAAGAGTTTTACCAAAAACAAAAGCTGGAAATTAAAAAGATTGTTTTAAATATCCATAATGTCGGCTACCAGGGACTTTGCAAACCAACCGAACTGAAAAAAATCCACATTGATCCTAAACCTTACATGACTGCTGATAAACTCAAAGATCCTAAAAAAAACAAACTTAATCTGCTTAAATCCGGTATCGTTTACAGCGATCAGATGATCGCCGTCTCTAAAAACTACGCAGCAGAAATTTTAACGCCTATGGGCAGCGGAGATCTAGAACCTGTCTTTCATCAAAATAAACATAAGCTGACCGGTATTTTAAATGGCATTGATTGTAGAATTTGGAATCCTGAAACCGATGTAGGTATCATTAAAAATTATTCTACTAAAGACTCGCTAGTCAAAATCCAAGAAGCTAAAGCCCAGAGCAAAGCTTTTCTACAGGCGCGTTTTAAATTAACCAATGAAAATATACCGCTAGTTATCAATATAGGAAGGCTAGTTAAGCAAAAAGGGCCAAAGGCCATTCTTTTTTCCGCAGATTACGTAGTCAAAAAAGGCGGACAATTTATTCTGCTTGGCTCTTCTCTTTTAAAAAGCATCCAAGACAGATTTACTGCTAAACAAAAAAGCACTGCACATACCAAAAAAACGGCTTTTGTCTTTGAATTCAACGAAAGTCTTTCTCATCTTTTATACGCTGCTGCTGATTTTATTTTGATCCCTTCGATCTTTGAGCCCTGCGGCCTAACCCAAATGCTAGCACTGCGTTATGGCGCAGTTCCTATCGTCCGTCAAACCGGCGGCTTAAAAGATACGGTCTTAGAAGGAGTTAACGGTTTTCCCTATGATCCTTTTGACAAAACCGGTTTGAAAAAAGCGTTAGATAAAGCTTTTGATATTTATTTCAACAATCAAGATAAGTTTGGTGATTTTGTGAAAAATGGCATGCAAACCGATCACAGTCTGGAAAAAACAACGCAAGAATATCTTGCTCTTTATGAAAAGCTCCTGAAAAGTTAAGCGTAAGTGATATATTTCTCGATTATAAGCTCAATCATAAGATCATAATCTTCGACATTATCTTAAAACAAAGATTGATCAAATAAATTAATAAAAAATTAAAAACAATCTTTGACAACTCTTTTTTTTCGCAATAAAGTGATAAAAAACCCAAAAGTGTTTTAATGTCTAAAAAACTCTCTCATAAATTAAGTGTTTTTGCCGTTGCTATGCTTAACATCGGTATAGTTATGAATCTGCGTGGCCTGCCGATGATGGCCAAAGCAGGCACGACCATGCTTTTTTACGCTAAAGGACACAAGAAAGCCAACTATTTTAATGGTTGGATGAATTGT
>CAZTYI010000075.1:0-5606 GCA_964618335.1 uncultured bacterium | reverse complement strand
CCACTTTTGGAGTTTCAGTAAATGAACATAAAGAAGTCAAAAGTTTAAATCTAAGATCTAAAAATCAGAATTTAAGAGATCATATGACTGATTTGGAATTAATATTTACTATGTTGGGAGAAGCTTCAACATCAGAAATTGCCGTGCAAAAAGATGCTCAGGGTTTTAAGGAAAATAAGCTAATTGCTAAATTAGGTGGTTCTGTTGCCGGAAATGCCAGAAAAGAGCTAGAAGAAAAAAGCGGTAGAAAAGTAGTAACTCCTTCAAATTTTCTTAATTTAAAACTAAAAAGCAAAAAGCTTATCTCAGAAAAAGACAAGAATTAATCGCGATGAGATTCAATAATATATATAAGTTTTTTTGTTTGTGGCACTCTTAAAATGGCTTATGCTAAAATACTAATAAGTAACAAAAGCAAAGTTAAAGACAAAAAATAAAATTTAAAATATTACAAAATTTATTTAAATTACCATGCCTGACCTAGTTTCCAACCGCAAAGCCTACCATAACTATGAAATATTAGAGACTTTTGAAGCCGGGATCGTGCTGCTCGGCACTGAAATCAAGTCTCTACGTTCTAATGGTGGATCATTAAGCGATGCTTACGTGACAGTCAAACAAGATGAACAGCTTTGGCTGATTCATTCTTCTATTGCTCCCTATCGCTTTGGCAACATCAACAATCATGAAGAACGCCGGGAAAGAAAACTACTTATGCATAAAGATGAAATTCTTAAACTTAAAAAAGCCACTACCGAAAAAGGGCTAAGTATTATTCCTTTAAGCTTTTTTCTCAAAAAGGGTTTCGTAAAAGTTAAAATCGCTCTAGCTAAAGGTAAAAAACAACACGATAAAAGAGCCTCCATCAGAGAAAAAGAAGAAAAAAGATCTATGCAAAAATTATTAAAGCGGTAAACTTAAATATTGATAAAGCTTTAAAAAGTAATTTATTTTTATTTTATTGTTTTTCAAAAGAACCAAGGACCGTTCATGAAAGTCGTCATTTCAAAACAGGAGCTTGTTGGTGCTATTAGTAAAATACAAACTCTGATTTCTAATAAACCGGCCATTCCTATCCTTTCTAATATTCTGATTGAAACTGGCAATGACCAGTTGATTATTAGCGCTACTGACCTGACAACTTCTATGCGTACGGCAACTCCCGCTAAAGTCATTCAAAGTGGCTCGATTGCACTCCCTGCTCGTAAGTTTTTCCAGTTGATTCGTGAAATTACAGCTCCCCAACTTAAAATCTCTTTAATCTCACCTGAAATGGCCGAAATTTTAGCTGGATCATCAGTCTTTAAAATCAAGGGTATGCATAAAAATGAATTCCCCACTATTCCTGAATTCCATGGGAAAGCACAAATTAATTTCAGCCCATCTGTCTTTAAAGAAATCCTCTCTAAAACTTCTTTTGCTGCCGCTAGAGATGACAGCCGTTACGTTTTAAACGGACTCTTACTGCAAATTAATAATGGAGAAGCTTCTTTTATCGGTACTGATGGCAAAAGATTAGCTAAAACCCATACTAAAATAGATCTTGATCCCTCTTTCCAAAGTTCTTATATCATTCCCTTAAAAGCTATTGAAGAAATGATCCGCATGTTAGATGAGACATCTTCCAAAGCTACATTAAGTTTAATGGCTGATAAAGTCTTTTTGGAAAATGGTTTGCTTTCTTTAACTGCCAAGCTGCTTTCCGGGCAGTATCCCGATGTAGAAAGAGTTATTCCGACTGACAATCCAATCTCAATCGCACTGCACAGAGAAGAGCTTACTTCTCTCTTGCGCCAGGTCTCTCTGTTTACTTCTGATAGCAGTGGTTCAGTGAAGTTTTCTTTTGCTGATGGAGCTCTTAATTTAACTGCCAACAGTTCTGAAATTGGAGAAGGAGCTGTCAGTATGCCAGTTGACTATCACAAAGAAAAACTGGAGATTGCTTTCAACCCTCATTTCTTTTTAGATATTTTAAGACATAGCAAAGATGAGACCGTCACTTTTTCACTTTCTAATTCTTACAACCCCGGCGTAATTATTGATTCTACCGGCGCTTTTTTTGTTATTATGCCTATGCGCTTGAATGAAAATACAGACACAGCGGGGGAAGAAAATGCTGCTTTTAACCCTGCGCTTACATAACTTTCGTAATTTTAATGAAGAGTTTATTCGTTTTCATCCTAAAATCAATCTGATTCATGGTGAAAACGCTCAGGGCAAAACCAACTTATTAGAAGCTATTTATCTTTTATCTACCGGCCGTTCTTGGCGTACTTCCAATTATTCAGATCTGATCCGCCATGGTGAAAAATTCTTTTTTTTAGAAGCTGAAATTATTAAAGACTTGGTTTCTCAAACCATTAAAATCTACTACGACGGAAAAACCAAGAAGATTTTTCATAACAGCACCGCCCTACCGAGTTTTACCTCTCTCCTAGGCTTGATGCCCGCTACCATTCATTCTCCTCAAGATGTAGAACTAATTACCGGACAGCCAGCCATCCGCCGTCGTTTTTTAAACTTGCATCTAGCTCAAAGCGATCCACTTTATATTCATCATCTTTCTCGCTTTTTTAAAGCTCTTAAAGAGCGCAATTTCCTTTTAAAAAGGGGAATTCTGGTTAACATTGAGATCTATGAAGAAGAGCTGGCTAAAGCCGCTTCTTATATTACAGTCAAAAGAAACAAGCTGATTGCTCTTTTAAAAGAGCCCTTTGAATTGCTCTTACCCCAGCTGACCAGCATCAAAGAAGCTTTTCATCTGCGTTACGTCCCCTCTTTAAACTTTAATGAAGATCCTAATGTGCTCTATACAGAATACAAACAAACGCTAGAAAATATGCGTTCGAGGGATTTACGGTTTAAAACAACTCAAGTTGGCCCTCACCGTGATGACCTGGTTTTTTATTTAGATCAAAGGATTGCTAAAAGCTTTGCTTCAGAAGGCCAGAAAAGAACGCTAGCTTCAGCACTACGCTTAGCAGAATATAGTCTTCTTTCTCAAAGAACTGGTTCTCCCGCTATTTTAAATATTGATGATCTGGGAGCTCATTTAGATAGTAGAAGAGAAGAGCTCTTCCATGGAATCTTAAAAAACTTCAATCAAGTCTTTATTACCACTCAAGAGATCTCTCCTGCTTTAAAAGGAGAAAAAGAAATGGCTACTATTGCCATTAAAAAAGGCAAAGTAGCTTCTTAAAAAAATAATAAATATTTTTTCAATTTTTCAAGCCCTTCTGTTATTCTTTCAGCCCAAAGATTTTAAAAGATTAAATCAAACCAAATTAGGTTAGGTTAGGTTAGGTTAGGTTAGATATAAATTAGGTTAAGTCAAAAAAATAAAAAAAAAGGAATTTTATGGCAGCTTGTATTTCACGCCCTTTTTATGCCGTTTATAATGGTGTCAAAGGACTAGCTTCTAGATTTTTTAATTATATTGCTGGCAAAGTTAACGCTGTAGTCCTGCCGATTTTTACTGGTTATTTAACAGCCTGTAAAAATCTAGTCTTTGCAAATGAAATTCAAAGTTTGGATCAAATTACAAAAGCTCTCAAAGAACTGCAGCCGCATTTAATTGAACTTGAAGCAGATTTAAAACTACTTTCGGATAATCTTGCTGCTTTTCCCGAGTCTCTTAGTACTGCTATCAAAGATAAATTCCCTGGACTGCCAGTAGATCCTTTGATGGGACCAGATGTACTTCCACAACTCACTGCTCAATTAGACTCTGCTCAAAAAACAGCCTCAGCGGCAGCTGGTGCTCTCAGATCTTTATTTACAGAAGGCTTTTCTAAGTTACCTGAATAGAAAAGAAAGAAGAAGGCAAAGAAAAAAATAGCAGATTAATCCATAGCTTAAAAACTAGAGCAGCTCAAACTACAAAAGCTTCAAAAAAGCGCTAGCAAGAGGATGCTCTTCACCCTGCATAGCTTTTAAAAACTGATTGGAAGTCTTTTTACCTAACTGAACTCCCTCTTGATCAAAAGAATCAATGCCCCAGATATAGCCCTGAAAAGCTATTTTATGCTCATATAAAGCTATCAGCTGACCCAAAGATAAAGGCGTTAGCTTTTCTGCCATTAAAATAGAAGTTGGACGATTACCGGCAAAGTTTTGATTCAGGTCTTTATTTTTTTTGCCTAGAGCTAAAGCTAATGCTGAACCGAAGAGGTTGGCGCAGAGCTTTTCCTGTGTAGTAGTGCCTTGCACTTTCAAGTCTTCTTCTAGCTGTGATTTTTTAAAGCCAATGAATTCCTGAGCTGAAATATCAGTGCCTTGGTGCAGCATCTGAAAAAAAGAGTGCTGCGCATTAGAGCCACTATCGCCAAACACAAAAGGTGCCGTCGCAAAGGTTACTCTGACTTTTTTTAGATCCACACTTTTGCCGTTAGATTCCATATCTAACTGCTGTAGATAAAGACAGAACTTTTTTAGCGCTGAGCTGTAAGGAATAACAGCTAAAGTAGGCAGGTTTAAAAAATTGCGTTTCCAAATACCCAGCAAAGCTAAAAGCAGTGGTAGATTTTTCTTGGGTTCTTGAAGCGCAACTTTATCCATTAAGCTGGCGCCTTTTAAAAATTCTAAAAACAGATCCAAACCTAAAACAAAACTTAAAGACACAGCTCCCACCATAGAAGTGACCGAAAAACGCCCGCCTATATAATCTCCAAAATAAAACACTTTTCGATAGTGCTTGGTATCATCCATTAAGCTTTTAGGAGTGGTGACAGAGACCATATGTTCTTCTGGCTTCAAACCCTTTTTTTCTAAAGCAGTCCGAATAATCTGTTCATTGACCGAGGTTTCTAACGTTGAGCCTGATTTAGAAACAACGACAACCAGCGTTCTTTTTAAATCTACTTCTTTTAAAACACTATAAGCTTCATCTGGATCAACATTAGCAATAAACCAAGGTTTTTTAATCTTTTGATTTGAATAAAGTTTAAGTGCTTCCCAAACAGCTTCCGGTCCTAAAAAAGAACCGCCAATGCCAATATGGATTAAATCATCAAACTGCCCTTCTGTCTCTTTTAAAAAAGCTTTCAGTTTTTCTATTTCAGCTGCTGCTAGTTTGGTCGCTTCTTTGGCTTTTCCACTTTGATTGGGCTCTGCAAAAAAATCGCGTGTAGCTGTATGCAAAGCAGCTCTTTCCTCAAAAAGATTAACCTCTTCTCCGGCTTGCTGAGAAGTCATTTTAGTAAGCGCTTTGCTTTCTGCAGCTACGCCAAAGAGGGCTTCCATGACCTGATCATCAATACGCTCTAAAGAATAAAGCAGCTTGTATGCTCCTGCTTTAAGCGCATATTTAGCTATCCGCTCATTGGAAATAACCCCTTCTGTTGTTAAATCCAACGGCTTTTTAGCTAGAGCTTGCAACTTAGAAAAATCATCATAATCTATAAAACCCATAAGACACCTCGGTCTTCTCACTATAAAAAATTTGAATTAAATAGCCAAGAACTCTTGGTCTTAAAGTCTTAAATCTTAATTTTAAATAGCACCGAATTAGGTTTTTTTGTTAATATTTTGGTAATTTATAAGTACAGGCTATTTTTCGGGGTATAGCGCAGCTTGGCTAGCGCGGCTGGTTTGGGACCAGTAGGTCG
>CAZTYI010000074.1:0-5950 GCA_964618335.1 uncultured bacterium | reverse complement strand
ATAGAGCTTATAATTGTCATATTATGGCCTTTGTTTTTTAATTAATAAATTATTTTAAGTTTATTATATTAGTAATACTTAGTTAAAATTATAACATAACTATTGTAATTAAACAAGTTTTCTTAGTGTGAGACCTCTGTACTGGACAAAAAATAATTTCATGATACATAAGCTCCTAATTTAAAGTGATTAAGATGCAATATCAGCTGGTAAAAATTATTCATTCTAATCTTCCCAAAAATCACTTGGCGTATAAAATTTAGTCCTTCTCGAAAAAGACTTCTGACTTTTCTTCCGTGTTTTTTAATGGGTATCGGCTTTTCCTTGGCTCGAATTACTCCCATCTTGTAAGCCCAGCAGAAGGCTATTGCCAATACAAATACTAACTTTTCGACTTTGTCCGGGTCAGTAATGTGAGTATCTTCCATCCGAAAACCTCTGCTTTTAAGGCAGCTAAATAGGGTTTCAATTTCCCAGCGTCTTCTATACTTTTCCAATGGGTTTTCGAACAGAAGATTAGAAATAATAATCATTGGCTCTTTTGCGCATCTTCTCTTTTGAATCGAAACATAAAGAGAATAAACCCATAGATTGACGGGGGTGTTAATGGTTTTTTTACGGCCGAGCCGTTTACACAATTGTTTTACAGGTAAAGCATCACCGCTTTCAATTTTTACTTTTGAGTAAGATTAACTGTTCTAACAACAAAAAGAGCTTGAAGCATTTGCACCAGACAATTAAGACGGGGCTTGTTCCAATTTAAGAAATAAGATAAAGTTGTTTCTAACTTGCTGATGTGTTTCATTGTACCTCATTGGTTTGAAATTCAACGAGATAGGATGATGCATCAGTGAGTTTTTTTCATTAAATTATTTTTTGTCCAGTACAGAGGTGTGAGACAAAAAATAATTTTACTACTTCAGAGGGAATTGTTACTCATGTCATTCATGATTTACAAATAGGCCATTAAAATTACTATCCCTCAGCAAAAAGTCAGGGCTAACGCATTAAAAAATATTTGACAATATGTCATATTTGTCTTCCTGTATTACTATGGAGGACATTATGTCAGTTATACAAGAAGATTTTAGTTCTATTATATTTTTAGATTTTTTCGCAGATTTAGAAGATCCACGTATTGAACGCCATAAGCTATATCCCTTAGATGAGATTTTTTTAACAACCTTATGTGCCAATATTTGCGATGCCCAAAGTTGGGAAGATATCGAAGATTTTGGCAAAGCTAAAATTGAGTTTTTGAAAAAGTATTTGCCTTACAAAAATGGTATTCCTTCTCATGATACCTTCTGAAAGTTTCAGCCAAAGAAATGTCAAAGGCTATTCGTTCTCATTGGGCAATAGAAAATAGCTTGCATTGGGTACTAGACGTTACATTTAATGAAGATAAAAGTCGTATTCGAAAAGGAAATGGCCCTGAAAATATGGCCATACTTAGGCATATAATTCTGAACTTGCTAAGGCAAAATAAAGATGAAAAGACGAGTTTAAAAAGAAGAAAAAGAAGAGCTCTCTATGCAGAGTCGTATCTAGCTAATATTTTAGAAAAAAAATTTTAATGCGTTAGCCCTGAGCAAAAAGTAAGAAGCCTTGCTTCTTTTTTCTAAGAAAGTTTACAATTCAAAAATAAGTATAATTCCGCTTTATAATGATATTACTTATATATATGATACTAAAGGAGAACAAAATGAAATTCTTAGATGATATAGACCGTAATTTAGCATTGGCTCCTCCTTTTTTACAAAAATACGCTCCATGGTTGGAAACCCCTCTTTTTGTGCTTGGAGATTCCCCTATCACTATCCGTACACTTCTACAATTCATTTTAATTGTTTTCATAGCTTATGTGATTGCCTCCTTAGCCCGTAAATCTTTAAAAAGATTAGCCCAAACCCAAACCAATATCCCTCAAAAAGTAGCTCATAATCTCAGCCGATTTGTTTTCTATTTTATCTTTATTCTCGGTTTACTCTTCGCTATGTCTTCTGTCGGTCTTAATTTCACCTCTATCGCTGTTGTTGCCGGTGCCCTTAGCGTTGGTATCGGTTTTGGATTTCAATCGATTGTACAGAACATTATAGCCGGTCTTTTTCTCTTAATGGAAAAGCACATACGAGTAGGACATATTATTGGATTAGAATCTGGAGCTAAAGGAAAGGTAGTAGCTATTCGGCTACGAACTACAGTGCTAAAAAGCTTTGATAACATAGCTATTTTGGTTCCTAATGCAGAGCTGATTTCTCAAAAAGTTACTAACTTTAGCCTCTTAAAAGAAAAACGAAGACTGATGTTGCCTTTCAGCGTTGCTTTTGGAACGGACAAAAAAAAGCTTAGTGAGATTTTAATTCAGGAAGCTAAAAAAATACCCTATACAGCTGCGAATACTAAGCCAGAAGTTTGGATGAGTAAAATTGGAGACAACGGTCTTGAATTTGAATTAATAGTCTTAATCGATCTGAAAGAAGGGGTTTTTGTGGGGGCTGTAAAATCGCTTTATCTAAATATGATTGAAGATACCTTGGTTCAAAATAAAATCACTATCCCCTACCCTGTCAGAGATGTCAGAATCCAAAAATAGAAACAAAACAGAATTGATTTTATTATCTTAATAGAATGTCTTTATTAAACATTCTATTAAGTATTTGTAGATTATCAGCCGTTGCGTTTGCCATTAATGCCGAATGTTCATAAATGGTTTTTAAAATTAAATGGATAGCCGGCCTTTCTTGAACCATACAAGCTTCTTGAATCAATCGGTTAACATCAACTGCAGGAAGAAGAGGATAGAAACTTAATAAACTGGAGAAAATGCGATCAGCCTCATGTTTAATTGCTATCAGAAAAGCATCTTGTAGATGATCTTCCATTAAAAGTTTTAAATATGCTGTGTATAGATTTAAAGCAGTTGCATTGTTTATCATGCACAAACTCTCAAAAAGGTTTTTTTGATCTCTTAAAGGGTCTGACGTTATAGACGGAGCTGCCAATGAAGGTCCAATTCCCATAGAAAATTCAACCATAAAAACTCCTAAAAATTAAAAAATAGAACAAAGTTTAAATAATAAAAATCTTTTTGCAAAGGTTTAAAAGTTTTTTTATTATGTTGATGTAAAAAAAGATTTCCTTATTTTTTCTCTTTTCGTTACGCTTTTATCTTACAAAATTTAAGGAGTAAAATAATGAGAAACATATTGATCTTTTTAATAACTTTGGTCATGGGACTTTCTCAAGGATTTTCCCAAGAATATTTTTCTGAAAAATTGCATAATGGTTGGCAACAGACTTTTGAAGTTAGTAAGTGGTTAGTTCAGACTGAAAGCCCCTTTCAAAAAATCCAGGTCTTTGAAAATCCCCTTTTTGGAAAAGTATTGGTTCTAGATGACATTATCCAAATTACCGAAAAAGATGAATTTATTTACCAGGAAATGCTTGCCCATGTTCCCCTCATAGCTTATGGAAATCCCGAAAATGTACTGATTATCGGCGGTGGTGATGGAGGGATTCTCAGAGAGGTCTTAAAACACAAGTCTATCAAAAAAGCTACTCTAGTGGATATTGATGGCAAAGTTATGGAAATCTCTCAACAATATCTACCAAATATCTCTAAAGGAGCTTTTCAAGATCCTAGAGCTGAAATTATTGTTGGAGATGGTATTGATTTTGTCAAAAAGACCGATCAAATTTTCGATGTTATTATTGTCGATACTACTGATCCAATCGGTCCTGGTGAAGTGCTTTTTTCCAAAGACTTTTTTGCAGGTTGCAAACGTGCTTTAAAACCAGATGGCGTCTTTGCTATCCAAAACGGCGTGGTCTTTATGCAGAAAGAAGAGCTTAAAATGACTCAAAAAAACTTAAGCCCTTATTTCAAAAATGTAACTTTTTATACTGCAGATGTACCAACTTATGTAGGCGGAGCAATGGCTTTTGGATTTGCTTCTGATAACAATAGGAGCTTGCATCTTCATGTAGGAGATTTAAGAAGAAGATTCAATAACATCAGCGGACATTTGAACTATTATACTCCTCAGATTCACAGAGCCGCCTTTGCTTTGCCCCAGTGGGTAATAGATTATATCAATTGAAACTCCCTCGCCTAAAGGCGAGGGATTCTTGGTTCTTAGCTCCGAGCAATTCCGACAGGTCTAGTCTAAAATTATACTTTGGGGTAAAAATTCTTAATAAGCTCCGACAAAACTACTTTTTAAGATTGCATCAAATACATTTATTGAGCTTTTCTTTCAGTTGAAGCAAAACATTTCGCTTTCTCTATTAGTTTTTTCACCGATTCAGCATTGCCAAGACCATCTTGCAGAGAATTGGTAAAATCTAAAAGCTCTTCTTTATTTATTTCTTTCATAGCTGAATGATCTAAAAGCAAAGGTAAAAAAGTCAGATTATCAGGACTGTTGATTGCTGAGCGTAAAACTGTAAAAAAACTATCAGCAGAATATTCATATTTCAATAAACGCCCTACCAGAGGTAAATTATTCGTAGATACAGCGCTGTCTAAAGCGTTTGTTCTTGTCGATTCAGCCTTGGCTATTTCTTCTCCTCTATAAGTAGTAAGGAGTTGAAAGATACCAGTGTCAGTAATCCTGCTAAAAGAAAGTCTTACCACAGAATCTAAAACACTTTCATCAGAAACTTTTGCAAATTCATTTGATGGAATAAACTGTTTCAATATTTTACGAGCATCCAGATCAACCATTTCGGTATAAAGCAAACTCCTATCGATGTCAGGAAAAAAAACTAGCAAAGAAGAAAAAGTTTCTGCATTATCATTTTGCAAGCAGCTTGTAAAAAGCTCAGTTTTTATTGTTACTTCTAATGAATCCAAAATTCCTTTCTGTTGAAATAATATCAATAAATCAGAGGCGTTCGATATTTCACAAACAGCTGTGAAGGCTATTAGATAATCTTCTTGAGTAAGTTCAAGATCAGGATTACTTAAAATTACTTTTATCGCTTCTTTATCTCCATAAAAAATAGCCTCTGAAAGTTGTCTTCCTAAAGATTTTTGTTCCTCAGATCCTTCAAAAATAGACTCCCAACCTTCTTCTAAAATATCTGTTTCTACATATCTAAATCTCACGTCTAATGTATCTTGCAATGCTAATTGAGCCTGAATATCCTTAAGACGGACAGCAAGTAAAGCAGAATCAGAAGCACGTCTTTCTAAAGGAGGGGTACTCATAAAATAATCCTTTTTTAAAATTTAAGAGAGTAAAAGTATAAATTTTCAGATACTTAAAAGAAAATAAAAAAAATCTCGAAAATAAAATAGCCCTTTTAAAAAGTGTTAAAAGACCTGCATTAATTACTTTACGACAAAACATAAACATGTATGATAAGTTTTACGGAGCAAAGCTTTTATGTCAGCAATTACCACCTCTTTTTTTGATCTTTATAAGATTGGTCCTGGCCCTTCCAGTTCCCATACTTATGGTGCTATGAAAGCAGCCGGATGTTTTTTAAGAGACCTGCACGAGCTTTCTGATGAAGAGCTGGAGAAAGCTACTCATATAGAGGTCTTTCTTTACGGCTCTTTGAGCGCTACCGGTAAAGGCCATGGTACAGACCATTCTATTGTAGCTGGTCTTTTAGGCTGGCAGCCCGAGACTTGCGATGCCGAAGAGGTGTTGAAAATTTTCTCATCCCCTAACGAGGTTTATCAAATAAAAGTTAAAAAGTTCTATTTTTCTTTCCAAAGTAAAAATATCATTTTTAGCGACATCCACCATTTTTTTCCTTATTCCAATACCATGATTATGCGTCTCAAAGCTAAAGATAAAACTATTTTAGAAAAGGAATATTATTCTCTCGGCGGCGGCTTTGTGCTGCGCAAGGATCAGTCGATCGCAAAATTACCTACCCCACCCTTTCCTTATAGCAATATGCAAGAGCTTAAAAAAACCTTAGCTTTTAGCGG
>CAZTYI010000073.1:0-6010 GCA_964618335.1 uncultured bacterium | reverse complement strand
CCAGGACCTTACAAGTAAGAGTAGATTTTGAGTCTACCGCGTCTACCAATTCCGCCACATCGGCATAAAGTACAAAGAGAAATAGTTTAACAAAAAAAGCTTTTTTTTAACAATTCTAAGAATTTTTTAAAATATTATATGAGCACTATAAGGCTAAGTCTTAATAGGGTATCAAGACTCTTTTTCTCTGTTCACGATCATAACGCACCTGAATAGACAAATAGGGATAGGGATGGCGATTGTCGAAATTCCGCCCTTCTTCAGCGTTAAAAAGTTTTACAAAAATCTCTTTATTATACCAAGGTTTGGCTGAAGCATTAGTCTCTTTTTCATACCGTAAAAAGCTTTGATATTCTTTGTTTTTGTGATAGCGTTTTTCAGCCTTATAAAAATTCATAATCAGCTGAACAATCTGTTCTGGTTTTTCTTCGTAGCCATCAACATAAAAATCCACTTCTGCGCCAATTAAATGTTTGGAATTTTTGCCCCAGCGGGAGCGATCGGTATACTGATTGTGTTTTAAACAGCGGAAACCAGAAGTGATCACTACTTTTTTTTGGGTCTTTCTTTGCAGATAGTTTAAGAGTTCAATTAAAATAGGATAAACGCCTTTTTGGGTGGTAAAACCGTGCCGCCCATCACAATCTTGAAAAGTCACAATCTTCTCTGGATTAGAAGAATCAATCACAGGGGCATGAATATGGCTGCCCTTACAGCGAAAAAACTCTTTGGAAATCCGTGGTAAAGAGCAGGGCTTTTCCCAAGGATAGAGTTCACGAGAACGATGATTAGGCATACTTAGCGGATAAAAAGAGGTATTAGAACGGCGGACGATATATTCCGCTTTAGTGCTTCTATTTTGTGCTTTTTTAGGTTTTTCAGAATTACAAGAACTGCAAAAAGAACCGATTATTAAAAAAATAAAAATAGAAAAAAGAACAATCCGTCTACTCATAAAATACTTTTTTTACTTATTTTTAAAAATTCTTCTCTCTGAAAACAGAACCCTTTCAGACATTAATGATAAATTAATTTTATATAATTACCAAATTTTTTATAGTGCGGCTGAAAGCGGATAAGATCAAGCTCCCCGATTTTGCAGATAAGTTTTTATTTTTTAGAGATTTAAACATATGACAGAAGAGAAAACAGAAGGAATTAAAGAAGGGCTGTACAATAAACTGCTAACTGCTACGCAAAAAGCTCTAAAAGCGCAAAATGTCGAAGAAAGTATCCATCATTTAGCAGAGGCCTTTCAGCTTTTTTCAAAAGAAAGCAATCGATTAAATGAATCTTATCAAGCGCTTAAAAAACGCTTTGAAAATGTTAATCTGGATTTAGAAACCAGTAATTTAGAACTTAGAAAAAATATCAAAGAACTGAAATCCGTCTCGGCTTATCTAGCCAACATCTTAAAAAATACTAACCAAGGTATTCTTTTTATCGATACCAGCGGTTTAATCATCACGCATAATCAAGCTGCTTTAAAAATTTTAGAAAAAAAAGAATCTGAACTCTCTTTTAAAAACTATTTTCAAGAATTTCCAGATGATTATTTTGGTTTTTCCATGACTAGTGCTCTGGCTTTAGGTTCCAGTCCACGAGAAAGCTATCTTTCTTTCGATGAAAAACAAATTGAAATCAGTACCTCTTTTGTCTCAGATGCCCCCAAGCCTTATCAGGGCCTGATTGTTTTTCTAAAAGATATCACCGAAATTACCCAGCTGCATGAAGATGCCTCTAGAAGCGACCGGCTCAAAGAGATCGGACAAATAGCTACTACCGTCGCCCATGAAATCAAAAATCCTCTTGGCGGCATCCGCGGTTTTGCCGCCTTACTTTACCGCGATCTAGAGCATAAAAAACCTCTTCAAGAAATGGCAGAGCATATTATCGAAGGGACTAAAACTTTAGAAAGACTGGTCAGTTCTATTCTGCATTTTACCCGCCCAGTCTGTCTTCAAGTAGAAAAAGTTAATCTTTCCAAACTGATCAAAGATCTCATTAAATTAATTAAAGTTGATCCTTCTTTTTCAGAAGAGATCTCTCTAGAATGCCATGTGCCCAATGAGGTCCTCTTTGCTTATATCGATAAAGAACTGTTTAAATCAGCTCTTTTAAACCTGGTCCGCAACGCTCTGGAAGCTATTGAAGGCAATGGCCATATCAGCATTTCACTGATTAAAAATAACGATAATTCAGTCATCGACATTAATGATAGCGGCATAGGCATGGATGATCAGGAGCTGGAAAACCTCTTCTCTCCCTTTTTTACAACTAAAGAAAAAGGTAATGGTTTAGGGTTAGCTGAAGCGTATAAAATCATTACCGCCCATATGGGAAAAGTCCAGGTCCGCTCAGCCAAAGGCATGGGCACTACTTTTACAATTATCTTGCCTTCAAAAAAAGGCTAAAGATAAGAAAGATAAAGCAGACAAAAAGGATAAAAGCTATGGCAATTAATAAAATTCTAGTCGCTGACGATGAAAAGCTAATCCGCACTTTTTTAAAAAATGCTCTCGAAAGGCAAACCTTTGAAGTGCATATGGCAGAAGATGGTCAGACAGCTTTAAATCTTTTAAAAAAAGGTGCTTTTGATCTTTTGATTACCGATATGAAAATGCCTTATAAAAGCGGATTGGAATTACTTAAAGCCGCCAAAAAAATCGATCCTGGCTTAATGGTCATTATTATGACAGCTCATGGCACGATTGAAAATGCTGTCGAAGCCGTCAAAGAAGGCGCTTTTAATTATCTGATCAAACCCTTTTCTTTAGAATCTTTGGAAACTCTAATTGAGAAAGCTAAGGAACAACAAAAAATGATTAAAGAAAATCTCTTTTTCCGTTTAGAAAATCAAAAAAGCTCTCAGCTTTTACATCACTCGCTTTATCTAACCAAAAAACTCTCAGAAATTAAAAAAATTGCTCTGAGCGATGCCAGCGTCTTGATCAGCGGAGAATCTGGCACTGGCAAAGAAGTAGTCGCAGCTACTCTGCATTCACTCTCTTCTCGCTGCAAAAAACCTTTTATCAAAGTGAATTGCGCAGCCATTCCAGAAAGTCTGATTGAAGCTGAATTTTTCGGACATGAAAAGGGTGCCTTTACCGGTGCCGAGCAAAAAAGAATTGGGCGTTTTGAACTAGCCGACGGCGGCACTCTGCTCTTAGATGAAATTTCCGAGATTCCTTTAACTCTGCAAGCTAAACTATTACGCGTTCTGCAAGAGCAGGAGTTTGAAAGAGTCGGCAGCTCCAAACCAGTCAAAATCAACGTACGTATTTTAGCTACTTCTAACCGCAATATGGAAGAAGCCATCCAAAAAAAACTTTTCCGCAAAGATCTTTTCTTTCGACTCAATGTCGTTCCTTTTAAGATCCCTCCCTTAAGAGAGCGCAAAGCAGATATTTTGCCGCTAGCAGCTTATTTTTTAGATAAATTCACTAAAAAATACAAAAAAGAACCTAAAACCTTTTCTCTACCCGCACAAAAAAAACTGCTAGACTATCCATGGCCGGGCAATGTCAGAGAACTCTCTAACATCTTAGAAAGAGTCGTAGTACTCGATTTAAGTCAAAATGTATCTCCTGAAGAACTGTATTTAGATAAAGTTTCTGGTGCTTCTTCTTCTTCTTCTGCTGCTGCTGCTGAAAAATTAAAAAATACGCTCATGGCTAAAGCTAATCTTCCTTCAACTGCTTCAACTGATAAAAATGTTAAAAAAGAACCAGATTTAGAAGCAGGCCAGAAAAAAGAAGTTCAAAATCAAAGTCTAGCTGAAATGGAAAAAAAGCTGATCTTAAAAACCTTGCAGGAACAAAATAATTCACGAAGTAAAACTGCTCGAATTCTAGGTATCAGCGAAAGGACTTTGCGTTACAAGCTGAAAGCTTACAACACTGAGAAGTAATCTCTTTGAGTTTTTGAAACTTTTCTAAAAGATGTTTTTTTAAGGGCAGTTGAAAACGTCTTAAATAAATATCTATAGCTGCTTCTACATCTTGTAAAAAAAGCTCATAAGCTAACTCTGCCTGCCAATCCCAGATCAGTAGTTTGAAATCCATTGTTTGAAATTTTTCCTCTTTTACTTTTTTCAAAATCTGTTTTAAAAGTTTTTCAGATCGGATTAGCGAAAGATCTAAATCATCAAGCGCCTGGTTCACAATTAAAGCTGTAATTTTTTGAGGAAAACAGCTTTCCTCTAAACTCTTTTTTAAATTCTCTTCAATAGCCAAAGGTTTTTTTAAATATCGTTTTTCGATCTCTTGCAAAGGCTGAAAGGGAATTTTTTCAATTTTTAAACCGCCAGCAGTAGCGTTGATGATTTTAAGCTTTTTACACTGCTCAGCAAAATGGGTAAAAGCCTGCGCTTCCAGAGTAAAACGCAGCAAAGTTTTAACTTTCTTACCCTGTTTGTTTGGTTTATCTAAAAGCAAATCCCCTAAATCCAGCGAAGAAAGCTTTTTAAATTCAGCATCTTTATTTTTATCTTTAGAAACGCCTTCAGCATAACGTTGCAAAGCATCGCTATAAGCCAGATCCATGCCGCATAAGATAATTGGATCACAGCCTAAAAAATGGGCTAAGGCTAAAGCAGAGAGTGAAACCGAAAAAGAATTACGCTCTAAATACTGATCTATCTGCTCTGACTGCACTCCAATTTGTTCTTCCAGCCAAGCAGCTAGTTTTCCACTCTTATTTTTAAAATAGCCTAAAGGACCTGAAAACTTCTCTAACACCCCTGCATGCACTCTCAAAGTATAAAGCAGCGGAAAAGTTTTATCTTTAACTACAGCCAGCCGATCACTCTCTTCTAGATTGGGATCAACAACCACTCCCAAATGAGGGCTAAGACCATATGCCGAAAGTGCTGTGATCGCAGATCCCCCAGCAATAATTAATGCTTTATTTTTATTTTTTAAATCTTTCAACCTCTCTTTTTCTAAAGCCAGAGAAGGGCCGGCGCCACAGATAATAGCTGGAACTTTTGAAAAAGCTCCCTTTAAATTACCAACATCAAAAGAACGGTTCAGTTGGCTAGCATTAGCTAAGAAATTCTGAAAAAGAGGAGAAAAAGAGAGCTGGTCATTCATATAAGCTGAATAGTAGACCAGCGATTCTTCTAACAACTTTTTAAAAGAGTTGAAATGTTTTTGTTTTCCAAAAGAGATCAATTCAAATCTTTCTAAGAAAAAACGTAGAGCTAGTTCTTCGGTAAAAGTTTTGAAATAGGTTTTTTGAGGTAAAAGATGGATTTCGACTTGCGGGTCTTTCAAAAGTTTAGAAGTTAAAGGATTTTTTAAAAAAGGCGCGAAAGAAGAGATATTTTCTTCTAAAATAACCAGCCGGCGCTGCGATTTAGCCTTCAGCCATTTTCGCAAAAAAAGATAGTTGTGAACACCTGCTAAACCATAGAAAAAAAAGATATTCGTCTTTTTCAATTTTTGGTTCGAAAAACTAGAAAAGCTATTTGACTGAGATGAGTGAACAAAAAAATCAGGGTCTATTTTAACATTTTGTAAAAAAGGATAAGCAAAAGAAAAATTACGGTTTTTTTGACTTAAAAGAACAAAGTTATTTTCAAAAGATGATTTTTTATTCATAAAAACACGAACCTCTTTTGAAAGATTATGAACCTCTTATAGACCGTATAAGATCTAAATAGCTAGGCAGAAAATCAAGCGTTTTAATTTTTTGGCTCTTTTTATCCTGAAAAACCACTCTAATCTCGTCTCTCCCCGCTACCGCTACAAAATAAGCCTGCACATGGTAATTATAGCCTATCACCTGCTGAAGCGCTGCCTCAGTCAGCTTATCTTTTTTGCATTCGATCATTAATAGCGGATAGAGCGGATAAAGAGGATGGATATTCTTTCCAAAAACCAAAATATCGACTCTTCTTAAAGGCAGTTTTTGATCTTGAAAAAAAGAGCTATTTTGATTCTGAACTTTTTTTAAATTTGCTTTTTGCCCTCTTAAACCCTCTGTCTCTCCTTTTAAATTATTTTTC
>CAZTYI010000072.1:0-6114 GCA_964618335.1 uncultured bacterium | reverse complement strand
AAAGACTATGTTGCCAAAGCTGGCGATGCCCGTTATTACTTAGCTTTTCAAAAACAAAAAGCTGCTGCCGCTCAAGCTAACATTGCTCTAGCTGCCAACAAAACAGTTCAGTCTAAAACTAGAAATCAAACTATCGGAGAAGCTTTAAATCTAAAACCAAATGTAGCTTCTGAAAATCTAAAAAAAGAACAAACACCCCGAAACATAGCTAAGCCAATAGATTTTCCTTCAGAGAAAAAAATCATGGTCTTGGATCTCTCTTCTGAAAATGAAAACGCTGTCTCAGATGTCTCTGATTCTGCTACTGCGATTGAAATCATCTCATCTCCTAATATTGCTGTAGCTCCTGAAAAACCAATGACCAATGCTCAGCGCAAACAAAAATTGGCAGCTTTAGAAAAAGTAGATATGTCTAGATCAATGAAAAGCTGGCTCCCTGCTGAAGCTGAACTTTTTGCTTCCTGGAGCACCTTTCATCCTGAAAAAGATCCAGAGGATTTTTACAGAGAGCAGCTAGCTTCTTCTTTAGAAATCGAAGGAGTGGTTGAAAGCTTTACTGATGAGATCCAGAATAAACCTGGAGATTATCTGATCAAAGTCAACAATATGCCTATTGCTTATCTTTATTCTACCCAGATCAATTTACAGCCCTATCTTAACCAAAAAGTAAACGTTAGAGTAACCCCTAGACCGAATAACAGCTTTGCTTTCCCAGCTTATTTTGTTTTGGAAATTGACTGATCAAATCAATCAAGACAGATCAGATTAAACATGAAAGGCAGATCAAATCAAAAATGATCTGTCTTTTTTATTTTTCATTTCCTATATATTCCGGCCATTTCTTAACATCAAAATCCGTAGTTATTTGAGAAAGTTCTTTAATAGGAACCCAGCGATAATCTTCATGTTCATCAGATATTACAACATCATGAGTAAGAGCCTTACAAAGATAGGTAACTGAAAAGACATTATCTTCTTTATCTTCTTCATGTCTCCCCTGCCAGACTTCTACAAGACTACCAACCTTTACTTTGATTCCAGCCTCTTCCAATACCTCTCTGTGCAAAGCATCGATAATATTTTCGCCTGTTCTAACTCCTCCACATGGAGGAACCCAAAAAGTAGATGGAGAAGGTCTTTTTAGCATTAAGCATTTATCATCTTTAAGGACAATGCCAACAACACAAAGTAAGACTCTTGCCTTTTCTTCTTTCATGATTTTTCCACCAAGTTTTAAACTTTAAACATTCGGCCTTTTCAGCACCTCTTCCAACAGCTTCTTATCCTCTTCCTTCCCAATCCCCAACTCTTGAAACTTCCTAGCCGAAACCAACACTCTAGAATTAAAAGACCCCACAGAACTGTTATAGCTCTCTACCGCTTGAGATAACCCCTTCCCTACCTTTTGAAAATGTCCCTGCATCAAACCTAGCCTTTCATAAAGCTCTCTGCCTACCTTGGCAATCTCTAGCGCATTCTGAGACAAACTCTCTTGCCGCCAGCTGTAAGCTACCGCTCTCAAAATCGCAATTAAAGTCGTCGGAGTCGCCAAGAGAATATTGTTCTTAGCCCCTTCTTCCAATAAAGCCGGCTCCATCTCTAAAGCTGCTGCAAACAACACTTCTAATGGCAAAAACAAAATCACATACTCTGGAGTAGGCTGAAACTGCCGAAAATACTCTTTAGCGCTTAAAGCTCTCATATGCTCTTTCAAAGATTTGATAAAACCTTTCATCTTGGCGTTTTTCTGCTCTTCGCTCTTGGCTTCTTGCGCTTCCAGATAACTGTCGATTGGAGTTTTGGCATCTACAATCAACTGTCTGGAATGCGGCAGCCTTACTATCAAGTCAGGACAAAGCCTCTGATCTTCCACTAGTACACTTTTCTGCTCAAAAAAATCACAGTTAGCCAACATGCCTGAAAGTTCCACTACTCTTTTTAAATGCAACTGCCCCCAAGCTCCTCTGACATTCGGAGACCTTAAAGCTTTTGCTAAACTGGCTGTCTCATTTTTTAAGAGGTGCTCTGTCTGCAAAAGATTTCCAATCTGCTGAGAAAGACCCGCATAAGCTGACTCTCTTTGCTTCTCTAAAAGCTGGGCATAATCAGAGACTTTGGCCAGCGAGGCTTTAATCGGTTCGAGCATTGCGGCAATCGCCTTTTCTTTTTCTTCCAGATCTCTTTTCCCAGAAGCATTCTGCTGAGTAAAATGGCTGGAAGCCAGGTTCAGAAAAGAGGCCTGGTTTTTCTCTAAAAGATCATAAGAAAGAGCTTTGAAAGTATCTGCTAGTCTCTTTTCAGAATTTTTAAAGCTGAAATAAAAAAGAACTACGCAAAAAAAGACTGTTAAAAAGACTAGTAAAGGCAACATAAAAAAGCTCCTGTTTGGAGCTCATGGTAACTCTTTTAAAGAGTTTTTTAAAAAGAAAAAACTAAAAAACCAAGCTTCTAAATCACGAGATTTTTAAAAACTAACCCTAAGAAACATCTTCGCTATCTTCAGGCTCCGGCTCGAAATCTTCTAGCGTTCTAGATTTACGGCCAGCGATCATCCTGATCAAAGAAAGGATCAAAGCCAAGAGTACATAGCTCCAAGAGACTATAGTCAAAACAGCTGCAAAGTAATATTTTAAACCGTAGAAAAAGACGAGGACAAAACAGACTGTAAAAAAGACAAAATTAAAAGAAGGCACACGTAAACGGAGCCTTTTCAAAGAAGGGAATTTAAGGCGGCTGACCATCAAATAGCCCGCTAGAATCATAGCTAGCGAGATCACTATTGTAACGTATTCCATTCTAAAAGGCAGATAAGCAGCTATCGGAGACAAAAATAAAAGGTTCAGAGAAATCACTGCTAAGGCTGCTGCTGGAACAGGTAAGCCGGTAAAGTTTTTCTTTTGCTCTATAATAGCGATCATATCGTCTTCGCTCTGAGCTTTATGAACATGAAAACGGGCTAACCTCAAAATACCGCAAAATACATAAATCATTGCAGCAGAAGAAATTACTATGGAATGCCAAGTGCCGGGAGCTTCAGAGAGAGTTTTTAAAATTAAAACCGCAGGCGCCACACAAAAAGAAATAGTATCGGCTAAAGAATCAAAGATCACCCCAAAGTCACTTTCAGCGCGTAGCATCCTAGCTAAAGCCCCATCGACAAAATCAGCAGCTGCAGCTAAAAAAAGAATCAAAATCGCCCCTTTGACGACTTCGTAATACCCGCTGCCAGGTTCTAGCATGTTCATTTTGAAGATAACAAAAAGACCACAGGCTAAGCTGAAGGCGGTTACCATATTGGGTAAAATATTAATTTTTCTCATAAATAACCCTAAAAGTGTTCTTTTTTACTTTTGCCCCCTATAATAGCACACTTTTTTAATATTTATAAACAAATATAAATAAATTTAACAAATTCAATATTAATACTTTAAATGATAATAATTAATTAAATTAATAATAAATATTTTAATTTAATCCAAATTAAGTATAATTAAGTTAAGAAACTAAAGAAAAAGCTGTCCTATGCCACACAAAAAAAGACTTCAAAAAAAGACTTGGTCAAAGCGTACTGCTCAAAGCCGCAGCGTTGCCTCTCACCTAAAAGCCTTTTCCGATATCGATCATCAGCTAAAAAGCGCCTACCATACTTTAGAAAAACATGCTAAGTCAAATATAAACATGTATACCTTTGCCCGCGATACCCAAAAAGTCATGCTGTTAATGGCCGAACTCCGCTATTTAATCAACTCTTGTAAAGCAGCTCAGAACGTTGGCAAAAAACATAGTAAAATAAACCAGAAAAATAGACATCGAAACAAAAATAGAAAAAGACACCGAAGAGCGGCTTAGATTTAAAAGTTAAAAAAGGTCAAATCTAAACGATTTGACCCTTACACTTTTCCTTTCTATTCTATAAAAAGAAAGAAAGGAAAAGTGTTTTTTTTTGCCTGGGCTCAGTGTACTGACACCTATCACCTGTCTTTTGACACAAGAATCTCTCAGCTTAATCCAGAGCTTAAAACTTAGCTTTCTTAATCCTGATCCATGCCAATGCTTTTTAAAAAGGCTGTTTGCGTCGGCTCACGTCCTAGAAAATTTATCAACAGCTGATTGGGATCAAGACTGCCGCCCCGACCAATAATCTGCTTAATATATAGTGCCCCTATTTCGGGGTTAAGCAGACCCTCTTTTTTGATTTTTTCAAAAACATCTAAAGCAAAGACTCTGGACCATAGGTAGCCATAGTAACAGGCTCCATATTCATAAAGATGTCCAAAAGAAAGAAAGGAATAGTTGTTATCCATTTTGGCTATTTGAGGACGATATTGCTGATCCAACTGATGCCACAACTCTCCCAAATCTTCACAGGGCGAAGAATATATATCTAAAGAGTAGTTAGAGAGCATAATCTGCCGCATCCAAGCAATTCCTGAAAAAACATTTTTAGCCAGCAGCATCCGCTCGATGACTTCACTAGGCAGTTTTTCTCCTGTTAAGTAATGAGAGCTGCACATCTGTAAGATTTCCTGGTCCCAGAGCCATTCTTCTAACATTTGCGAGGGCAGTTCTACAAAATCGCGTTTTGTATTGGTGCCGGCTGTAGAAATAAGATCTGTGCGGCCTAACATATCGTGAAGTGCATGGCCAAATTCATGGAAAAAAGTGCGTACATCCGAAGGTCTCATTAAAGCCGGAGTATCAGCGTTGCCTTTAGGAAAATTACAAATTAATACACTTAAAGCGGGAGTATCATTTTCATGAGACTGCCAAGCCGGCAGCTGAGGAGCATCGCAGGCATGTGTATACTTACCTGAGCGAGGATGTAGATCTAAGACAATAAAGCCGCAGCTTCTACCTGATGCTTTACTGACACGCAACAAACGCACATCTTGATGCCAAAGATGAGAGGTTGGGATCTCTTCAATCTTAAGATTGAAAAAACTCTCGTAGACCTGCATCAATCCTTTAAGGGTTGTTTCCAAAGGAAAATAAGCTTTTAAGCTCTCTTCATCGAGATCTAAATGTTTCTTTTTGTAATCAGTAATCGCATAACTAAGATCCCAAGGTTGAATCTGATTTTGCGCATTCAAACTAATTCCTTCAGGAAGATGCTCTTTTAAAAGCTTAAATTCTTCTTCTTGTTTGGAGGCAAGTAGTTTAGCTAACGGATTTAAAAAATCCCTGACTCTTTGAGGGTTTTCAGCCATTTCACCAGAGAGTTGCAAATGAGCATATGAATCAAAACCAAGTAACTGAGCCAGCTCATGTCGTTTTTTAGAAAGATCTTTAAGTACTGCATTATTTTGAGGATAGCCGCGTTCAGAAAAAGCTTGATACATTTGGCGTCGGGTATTTTCAACTTGGCAAAGACTTAAAATTGGAAAAACAATCGGATAATCGGTAGTTAAAATATAATTTCCCTTTTCATCTTTTTCTAAGCTTTGGATAAAACCTTCATCCATGCCAGTTAAGCCTTTTTCTGTTACAATCACCCGACGCTGGTCTTCCCGAATGTTAAAACTAAAGCTTTCTCCTAGATCAACTAATTCTTCCTGCAGTTTTTGAACTGCCAGCCGCTCTTGTGCAGGCAAGCCTAAACCCAAACTCTTTAAATTTTTCTTTACTTCCTGAAGGTAATAACGGTGCTCTTCTTTTAAATTAGCAGTGTCGATAGAAGAGATGAGCTTATAAAGTTCAGGATGTTCACTAAGCACCGCTAACGAAATTTTAGCTACTTCAGTCGCTGCTTTAGCTGCTGCCTGTCTGACTTCGGGATCGGTGCTGATCATAGAAATAGTTTGAATTGATTCAGAGCCATAACCTAGAGCTCCAAAAGCTAAATCATAAAGATAGGCGGTGTTCTCAAAAGTAGGTTTTTTTTGAGCTAGCAATTGATCAATAGCCAAATGAAAACCCTCGATCATATTCTTTTTACGGGTCTCAATTTCAGCAACCGTAGAAGGAAAAAAGACTTCTATATCTTGAGCTTCTTTTAAATGGCATAAACCAAGCTTACGGACTAAATCATCTTCATGAGCATTTAGTAAACTAATTATAAAACTAGACATCAAGACCCCCTTGAGCAGCATGCGTAAAAGAATATTCCAAATCATC
>CAZTYI010000071.1:0-6150 GCA_964618335.1 uncultured bacterium | reverse complement strand
ATTAATTATAAATTAAATTTACATTAAATTTCAATAAGTTTTCATTGTTAATTTTAAATAAATATTAATCATAATAATAAAAATTTTATTATTATAAATACTATTTTTAAATAATTGTTAAATATTGAAACGAAGAAATAAACGAAAACAACTGGAATGAAAACTTCTAATTATAAGATATATACATGTATATAAATCGAAAAAAGATCAAAGGCTGGAAAGACCAGAACCAGCTAAAACTCCACTTTTCCCTATCCTCTGCCAAAAACTCTCAAAGTCTTTAAAGAGCTCTTCCTGACTATGCTGGTCAATACATCTCTGAGAACACTTACGAAGAGGTTTGCATCTTTTGTCAAAAGATAATTTTAAAAGACAAGAACCTTCAAATGTCAGATTACCCTCTTCTTGCTTAGCTCCATAAATCGAGGCTGCAGTCGGGCCGAAAAAACCAACCGTTGGTCTCTTCGCTAATATCGCTAAATGCAAGGGACAGGAATCCATCCCTATCACTAAATCCACCTCTTCCATTAGATGCTGTAAAAGAGGTAAGCTCATCTTATCTAAGACTACAGCTTGTGAGCCAAAATGAGCTGCTAGCTGAAAACTCTTTTTTTTCTCTGTTTCACTACCCTGTAGGAATAAAAAAAGCGGCTGATATTTTTGCTCTATCTTTTTTAAAAAGCTAATCAACAAATCATAGTTTAACGACTTGCTTTGCCATTTAGAAAAAGGAGCGATCAGAATTCTTTTTCTTTTTTTAAAAGCAGACTTTTCGTTCTCTTCTCTTTCTGTCTTTCTCCTAATTAGCTCTTCTTTTTGTTTTTTTTCTTGTACATTAAGCTTTAATAACTGTTTGGGGAAAAGGTTAAAAGGCTCTAAAAACAACTTAAAGTATTTTTGCACGACGGACAAATACTGAGCGCGAATATTGTTTTTTTTATTAACTTCGTAATGCAGATTAGTAAAAAGCAAGTTAGGCCATTCAGCAACAGAGTGTTTGCCAAACCCTACTTTTTTAGGACTTTTAGCTAAGAAGGTAATTAGCCCTGATCTTAGATTGCCCTGTAAATCAAAAACCAGATCATAGCTTTCTTTTTGTAAGGCTGAAAAACTATGTCCCAAGAACAGAGATGTCAAAAACGAAAACCATAAACGTTTTCTAGAGAAAACCAAAACTTTATCAATTAGCGGATGGGCTAGTGGAAGCTCTTGGTTCTCTTTTAAAACAGCAAAATGAATTTCACTTTTAGGAAAGTGCTTTTTTAAAAATTCAATAACTGGAAACGCCTGAATAATATCACCCAGAGCAGAAGTCTTAACGATTAAGATGCGCATGTTTTAAATACTTTTTAAAAGATTCAGGAATAGGCGCTTTGACTTTCAGTCTTTTTTTGGTAAAAGGATGGATAAACTCAACTTGCCAGCTATGTAAAAGCAGCCTGTCTACAAAATGGGGATATTTAAAATCTTGGCTATAATGATAGTCCCCTAAGACCGGATGACCCAGCTCTAAAGCATGGACTCTGATTTGGTGAGTACGGCCGGTTAAAGGATAAAACAAAACGGATGAATAATTAGCATCTGCATGTAAAGTTTCAAAAGCGGTAACTGCTTTTTGGCCTATTTTAGGGTGAGACTTAAAAAGGATTTTTCCAGCTGATTTTCTAGGTTTTAGAAAAGAGGTTATTTTGCCCTTCTGTTTGTCGAAATGACCATCAACAATAGCTAAATAAGTTTTCTTAATCTCCTGTTTAGAAAAAATAGAGATAAAACTCTCTTTAACTTTTTTGTTTTTAGCTAAAATTAACAGGCCGGAAGTCTTTGCATCTAAACGGTGGACAAGCAGAGTGTTGGGAAAATACTTTTGCATTTCCGGATCAGAAGAGAGCAGGTCAATCGGTTTGTCGATCATTAAAAAATAATCATCTTCAAACAGCACCTTTGGTGTGTATGGCGAAGTGCTTTTATGTTTAGAGTGTGGTGAATCTTCTTGAGAGGGTAACTGAGTTTCAGCTTCTGTTTGATTTGCAGATAAAGGAGAATCTAAACCAGATATTTCAATTTCGACTTTATCGCCTTCTTTTAAAATGATGGAAGCAAAGCATTCAGTCTTGCCGTTCAAACGGCAGATGCCTTTTTCTAAGGCTTTTTTGATTTTTTTAAGCGAGAGCGAACTTTGCGTCTTAATCTTTAGATAATTAACCAGACGGGCTCCCTCTTCTTGAGGAGTGACCAGATAGCGTTTATAGGCCATTTTCTAACAGCTCGATTAAAAGACGTACGCCATAGCCTGTCGCTAAGACTGGATCATAGCCTTTAGGTTTAGAATAATAAGCTGTACCGCCAATGTCTAAATGGGCCCAAGGACAATTGCGGACAAACTCTTGTAAGAAGAGAGCTGCTGTAATTGATCCTCCTGAGCGTCCACCGACATTTTTGATATCGGCAATATTGGATTCAAGGCTTTTCAGATATTTGGCATAAAGCGGCATTTCCCAGAGTTTTTCACCTGTGTTATGCGAAGCTTTTTTTAATTTATCAACCAGTTTTTCATTGTTAGAAAAAAGACCGGCAATCTCTTCGCCTAAAGCAATTGAAATAGCGCCGGTGAGCGTCGCTAAATTAATCATGTAGGCAGGTTTGAGATTTTTAACGGTATAACCTAGTGCATCAGCTAAAATCAGACGACCTTCAGCATCAGTGTTTTCTACTTCTACAGTTTTACCGCAATAGCTGGTATAGACATCGCCAGGCTTATAGCTTTCGCTGCCAATCGCATTCTCAGTAGCAGGAACTACACCGACTAAATTGACTTTTAGGTTTAAAAGAGCAGCTGCATACATAGTACCTAGTACCGAAGCTCCTCCTGCCATATCGCATTTCATGGTATCCATGGAAGCGCTAGGTTTGAGACTAAGCCCTCCAGTGTCATAGGTCAGTCCTTTGCCGATTAGTGCGATCTTTTTACCCTTGGGATTACCGTTATAATGAATGATCGTAAAAGTCGGCTCACGGAAAGAACTGCGGCTGACAGCTAAGAGCAGCCCCATCTTTTCTTTTTCCATTCTTTTACGATCAAAAACTTCTACTTTTATTTTTTTAGAAAGTTTCTCAAAACCTTTGGCCACCTGAGCTAGCTTACGAGGAGTTATTTCATCAGCATGGTTCATGACTAGATCACGCACTAAGTAAACACCATCGGTAATAATTTTTAGTTTATCGATTAGTTTTTGAGCACCTGCAGGAGCATCAATAATGACCGCATTTTCGATCAAAGGTAAAACTTCTTTGAGGCTCTCTTTTTTCATGTGGTTAAAAGCATAATTGGTTAAGAAAAGACCTTCCACCATAGATCTCAAAGAATCTTTAATTTTGATTTTTTTAGGAAAAAGCAGATTGACGGTTTTTAACTTTAAAGAGCGGCATTGTTTAACTAAAGCAGCATAGGCTAGTCTAATCGTCTCATCGCTGAGATCTTTTTCTTTGCCTAAACCTAAAAGCAAAATCCTTTTTTCTAGACCATCAGTATAAACCAAAGAAACTTCTTCCTGTTTACCAGAAAAATCTTTGTTTTTAAGAGCAGGTAGATTTGAAAATTCTTTAGCTTTTAGATCTGATACCAAAACAGCTCCTTGCTTGCCTTCTATAAAAGGCAAAACCAAAGCTTGAGCTGTTTTTCTTTTAGCAAAACCTATTTCTTCAATCTGCATTTTTAATCCTCTATTTTTACTTCAAACTTTCTTCTAAAAAACCTTTTTAAAATTTGTTAAAAAGGAATTTCATCATCGGCAATAGTTTCATGTTTTTCAGCTGTGCCACTAACTACGCCAGCTTCCATACCACCATCTTCATTAGATGAAGATGCTGCTGTTTGAGCATGTGGTTCTACTGTTCTGTTTTCTCCAGAGTTACCTCTGCCGAAAGGACTAAACATCAAGTTTGAAGCAGTAATCGATAAAGAAATCTGAGGCTGGCCATCTCTGCCAGTGAAAATTTCAGGTTTTTGTAATTCACCGATGACCATTAAAGCGCTGCCTTTTTTAAAATAAGGCATCATTTTATCAAACTGTTCACCCCAAATGGTGACTCTGTACCAAATACTTTGGTCTTCGCCGCTAGCGCTTTTGCGTGTACGGGTAGCTACTCTTAAAGAAGTGACTTTTTGTCCAGAAGAAGTAAAACGCACTTCCGGATCAGCACCTAAATGTCCAGCAATTGTAATAATATTCATCTCAACCTCTAAAGTTTCGAATTAATTAATTAATTAATTATTAATAACAAAGTGTATTTGTTCAAGTAAAATCCTGATTCTTTTGGGGTCTATAAAAAAACCAGAAAAATCCAAGTAAAATTAAGGGTATGCTTAAATACTGTCCCATCAAAAAAGAACTTTGATCGGTAAGCGGACTTTCGTTGATTTTAAAAAATTCAATGAACAAACGAAACCCAAAAACTAAAATTAAAAAAAGACCCATCAACCGTCCTTTTTTCAAAAAGCATTCCTTTTTAAAAGCTAAATAAGCCAAAACCAGAAAAGTAAATAAATAGAAACCAGCCTCATAGAGCTGTACAGGATGGCGCACAGCTGGAGAGGAACCATCTAAAGGATTTAAAAACAAAACACCCCAGGGTACTGTTGTTTCAGTTCCCAAAATCTCTTGGTTAAAAAAATTGCCTATACGGATAAAAACCGCTGCTAAAGCTGTCGGAGCTGCCACAAAATCCATGAAGTTTAAAAAGCTGATTTTCGGTCTGAAATCTTTTAAACGACGGCTTAAAATCCAGAGAGCCAGAATAATCACAGCAGCCGCTCCATGAGAAGCTAATCCCCCTTGCCAGACTTTAAAAATCTCTAAAGGGTGTTTTAAATAAAAAGAAATATTTTCATAAAACAGGATCTGGCCAAGGCGCGCTCCGATAATCGTCGCTAAAACCATATAGACGGTGACTTTATCAGAGATAAAGGTAGCTTTTTCTTTAATCGTATAAAAGCAACCTGGAAAGGCTTTTTCTAATAAGTGCCTTTCTGCTTTATTTTTGGAAATTCTATCATTTAGAGGTTTTAAAAAAGCTTCTTTGTCAATCAGGGAAGCTTCTTTAGAAAAAAGCTCTTTTTTAGAAGAAGATTTAAAATTAAAAAAGGCTGCGTAATTGATTTGTTCTGGAGTTTGTGGATTTTTCAAAATTTCGATTAATAGCGGCCAACTTTTAATCTCTTTCAGATTTAAAGTTGGATAAGCTAAAAAATATTTTTTTAAAATTCCTCTAAAAACTAAATAGCCTAAAAGAAATCCTAGAGCAAATAGCAAGCTATACCATAAAATAGGAAAATCAAAATAAGGTATTTTAAAGATTACCCTCTGAGGGTTCCAAGTAAAATAAGCCAACATAAAAAAACCATCTTTAGCATGTTTAAACTAACAATTATTACTATAGGCAAAAACAAAGAAAAATGGCTACAAGAAGCTCTTTTTGAATATGAAAAACGATTAAAAAACCAAGTTTCTTTCAACTGGGTTCTTCTAAAAGATGAAAAAAGTCTGATTAAACAAGTTCTAAAAGAAAAGAGTTTTATTTTGCTGGATTTAGAAGGAAAAGAATTGGACTCCCCGGCTTTAGCTGATAAGTTAGGGAAACTTTTAGAAACTGAAAAAAGCCAATTGGCTTTTGTGATTGGTGGAGATACTGGAGTGCCTGAGATTTTAAGAGAAAAAGCGCTGATGAGGCTGAGACTGTCTAAATTGACTTTTACCCATCAGATCTGTCGGCTGATCTTGTTAGAGCAGATCTATCGTAGCTTTGAGATTTTAAAAGGTAGTGGTTATCACAAATAGAAGAGCAACGGACTCATAACCCGTCGGTCCCTGGTTCAAGTCCAGGTTGCCCCATTTTTGGTAACTTATGTCTAAGAAAAAATTTTCACAAATCTGGACAAATCAAACTACTTTAGGAAAAACATTTGGCTTATCTGCCAAGGAAATAAGAAAAGAACTAATTAAGCACGGACTAAAAGATCCTAATACTGGATTTGCTACCTCAAAAGCTCTTAATCAAAAATATGCTAGATCAACTCCTTTAAAAAATGGCACTAATTTTTATATGTGGAATAAACGAAAAATAATGCCTTTATTAAAGAAATCTCATCAGCCT
>CAZTYI010000070.1:0-6255 GCA_964618335.1 uncultured bacterium | reverse complement strand
TACCGAATTTTAAACTTTTCAAGCAAGCAGTTTGTTAAAAAATTTATCTTTCCCTAGACAAATACCACCAAAAAAAAATTACACAACAAAAGCAAAATAGATTTTTTTCTAAAACAGAAGCTAAAAACAAGTTCAAAAATGCCTTTAATAATAGGTTGTTGTTTTAAAAATTAAGCCAATTTTTTCTCTAAGTTAAGATCTTTTTATATATAAAACTAAAAATTTTATTGATCTTTTATTCAAAAAAAAATTATGGTTAAAAAAGCGAATCTAAACTCCCTAAACAGGAGTAAAATGTAACCAACTCGCATGGTTGGGTACAAAAAAAACAACTGGAGACTATAAAATTATGTTTAAAAAAATCTCGTTAATGCTGATCTCATCATTTGCGGTTCTGCTGATGGCAAACTCTTTTGCCGCTATACCAGCAGATCCCTGTGAAGAAACACCTGAAGTCTGCTGTAAAGAACCAGCTCCAGGACCTTTTGCATTTGCATATGCAAAAGAATTAAGCCTGTCCTGCCCAAAGGACTTCTATTTTGATGCACAATATCTGCTTATGCAAGCTAAAGAAGAAGGACTGGAAGTTGCTATTGTTCAAAAACATGGCGAACATGGCGGAGCTGCAGGAACAAATACTTATGTTCTAACAGGCGGAGATGTTCAAGGCTTTTCTACCGGCTCAAGCAAATGGCATTGGACCAATGGCCTACGCTTAGCTTTCGGTGGATATTTCAACCATGATATCTGGGGACTGGAAGCGCAGTATACTTATCTGCGCATCAAAAATGACCACGGCTTAAATGCTACTGGCTCAGTGCAGCTGCCTTTCTGGCAAAATAACCTCACTGGAACGCAAGTTTTTGATAACGTTTCTATGAGATGGACTGGAAATGTCAATGTTTTTGATCTGATGTTATCTAAACCTTATTATGTCAGCCGCTATTTTTCTTTAAATCCTTCTGTAGGTTTAAGATCAGGCTGGATTGAAGAAGATTTCCTGATCAGACATAGCAATAGATCAACACTTGGAAAATATAACACAACTGCAAAAAATGATTTCTGGGGCGTTGGCCTAAGAGCAAAACTTGCTTCTGAATGGGCTTTAAATTCTAATTTTAGCCTATTTGGACATGTTGCCGCCTCTATGCTCTACTCTCATTTTGATGTAACTCAATCAGCCGCTACTTTTGCGTCAGTTGGTGATTATGAAATCAAACATGATTTCTATACTAATACACCTAACGCAGAAATGGTGCTTGGTTTAAGCTACGGTCAATACTTTTTCCAGAAAAAACATCATTTTGCAATTAGAATAGCCTATGAATTTCATGAGTGGTTTTCTCATAACCGCTTAAGAAGATTCACAGATGGAGCAGCTCCTGGTTTTAATGATACAACCAGAGGCTCTCTAATGTATAGCGGTCTATCTTTCCAACTAGCTTTCAATTTCTAAGTTTTTTTAAAACATAGAAATTTAAAAAGCTAAAAACTCAAAGGCTTCATGAAAATGAAGCCTTTTTTTATTGCTTGACATCCTCTCGGCATTAAAATACCGGGGATTCCCGAGAATTATCCTAAAGTTTTACCCAAAACTTTGTCTAAAGTTAGAGTTTTTTTATTTTTTAAGAATTATTCAAAAACACCAAAATTTATTCAAAAAAAATAAATAAAAAATAACAACTTTTAATCCTGTTTGCTTTACTCTAGTTTTTCACAATTTTTCAAAGGATTTTTATGTCTACAAGTCCCGTGACAAAAAGCAATGGAAATGGAGGCGAACATAGTGTTTGTTTTTCACCTGAAAATGGAAGCGGTACTGATATGCCCATGAGAAATGAAGGTAGCGCTTTTCAAGTGGTAAGCGACACCATCTCAAAAAGCACGATAAATGCTGTGTTTGAAGAAGAAGACTTTCTTAAGGATGTAATCATAAAAGTTTCCAAAGACCAAATAGTTCCTTATAGTGATTTGCCTTTTTCAAAAGAAAATCAATCTAATATAAAAAATATGCTCACAGGCATAACTTTCGAAACCCCTTCTATTCTTACTCTCTCGAGCTTAATAACAAATAAAACTAGAAGAGAATCTATCATCGAAGCCGGTAAAGCTTTAAAAGGACTATCGGTTTTGAAAATGTTAGAATATATTGTTTCTGAGCCTGAACTTCATGCTCAAATTAAAATAATTTTCAAATATCCTACGAATGGTGGTTTTTTCAAGCCAACAAATTATATTCTTTCTAAAATTCGAGAAAAATTCTTTTCAGGTTTAAGCAGTTATCTTGATATTAATGCAGAAGAGACCGCAGAACATTTACAAGCTTTTATAAAAGCCATTGGCAAAGACAAAATTGTGATTGAAGAAGAACCACTTCCTGTATTATTTCAAAGAGCCGTAGAACAAAAAAAATGGGAAGCCTTTTTCATTTTCGTGATTTTTGATGAAGATGATGAATAGTAGAGACATACTCTCATCTATAAAGGGATTGGAAAATGCTGGTCTTAATATTTTTCTAAGTCTTCAAGCCCGCTTGCAAAATATCCTGTATTAAAAACTTTTTAATAAAAATATTTACTAATCAAAAAATAACTTTAATAAAGTGTAGTAAAAAAAACAAGACTTTATTTCTGTTTTTATTTAAAATTAAATTGTTTTAATTATTTTAAAGTTATTAAAAAAACAAAGGAAAAAATTATGACAACACCAGCATTAAATTCAACTGATCTCTCACAAGCTTTAGACTCTGTTTTTTTAGCAAATGCGGACAAACCTTCAGAAAACAGACTGGAAATGACATATGAAGAATTACGTTTAACACCAGATGATCGAAAGAACATTGATACTATGATTTCTCTTTTAGCTTTAAATAACATCATTCTAGTTAGCCTAAACACCTCTAGTATCACGTCAGCAGGAAACTCAATTTGGGGAGTTCATACTTTTAAAATTTTAGAACACGCTGTTACTTCTAAAGATTTAAAACCAAAAATACAAACAATTTTTAATTATTCCACTTATTGGTTGTCTCTTCTTAACATTATTAAAACTCAGTTTTTTAGTGGTTCAGTACGTTGTCTTACAGGAAATATGGAAGTAACTTTAAAACATCTTCCCTCTTTTGCAAAAGCTATTGGAAAAGAAGATAGAATATCTGAATTACAAGCTATTGTTGAAACTGCAGAAAGCTCAAAAGATTGGGATGTTTTTTTTAAGATAGTCTTAGATCTATAATCTTAAATTAGAGATTTAGGATTAACTCTCGGGAATCCTCGGTATTTTAATGACGAGAGAATGTCACAGCTGAAAACGACAGATTAAGCTTTCAAGCCCGCCTGCAAAATATCATGCATACGGATCAGTCCTTGAACTTTCTTATGCTGATCTAAGACCGGCAGAACAGTCACTAGCCTTTTCGAATCTTCTTCCATTTTTTCAAGCGCTTTCATTGCTAATTCACCAGAAGATATCCATTTGAAATTTTCAGTCATTAGCTCTTTCAGTTTTTTTTCTAAAAAACCTTTCTTATCTTTTTCAATCGCCCTTCTTAAATCCCCGTCGGTAAAAATACCTTTCAGCCTTCCCTCTTGATCTACCGCTAACAACACTCCACAACGTTTAGAAGACAATACAGCTAAGACATCGACTAAAACATCATCTTCTTTGCAAATTGGCAAATCAGAGCCTCTAAACATCAAATCTTCGACTTTCAAAATAAGCTTCTTGCCAATCGAACCCGAAGGATGATTGAGTGCATACTCATCTAAACTAAAAGCTTTTTTCTGCATCAACGCAACTGCTAAAACATCTCCGAAGATCAACTGTAGAGTAGTTGATGTAGTAGGAGCTAAGTTAAAAGGACAAAGCTCTTTTTTTAAAGGAAGGTTAATAGACAGATCAGCCAACTTAGCTAATTTAGAAGAGGGATTAGAAACTAGCGCTACTAAAAAAGCTCCCTTTTGACGGACATAAGGAATTAAATCTAATAGCTCTTTAGTCTCTCCGCTTTTGGAAAGAGCAACAAAAATATCATCTTTTCTGACAATGCCCATGTCTCCGTGCAAAGCATCGGCAGAAGATAAATACAAAGCTTTCGTGCCGGTAGAAAGCATCGTCATCGCTAGTTTATTGGCAATAATACCGCTCTTGCCCACTCCAGTAAAAATTAACGTGCCTGTGCAATTAAAAAAACGCTCTAGAATTTGAGCTGCTTTTTTAAGATCGATATTTTCAAAAAAATGCTCAATTAAAGAACGCTGTTCCTGAAAAAGGCCCTTTACCATGTTTTTTCCAAATAGCTTTTTATTTTTTGCATAAATGAGCAGGCATACATTCCATCGATATGACGGTGATCAAAAGTTAAAGAGAGAGGTAGATTACACTTATCTGGTTTTTTCTGGATCGCGCCAATACCAACAATCGCTGATTCCGGATAACGCAAAATTGGGATACCAAACATGACTCCGCCCATACCAAAATTAGTCAGCGTAATAGTGCCCTCTTTTAAATCTTCCAAAGTCAGTTTATCTTCTAAGGCTTTATTTTTTAAAAGAGCGATTTCTTTAGCAATTTCAGCAAAAGTCTTTTGATCTACTCGTCTGATTACTGGGACAACTAAACCTTCTTTACGATCAATCGCCAACCCCAAGTTTACTTCTTGATTGATTTGAACTTTATTTTCATCTGCTAGAAAAACACTGTTGATCAAAGACAATTCTTTGGCCGCTTTCCCAATCGCTAAAGCCACAAAGCTAGTAATCGTCAGCTTGGCTTTTTCTTTGGCTAAAAAAGCTTTTTTTTCTTTCTCAATGTATTTTAAAAGCTCGGTAACATCAATTTCTGTAAAGACAGACGCTGTTGGTATTTGAGCAGCTTTAGTCAGGTTTTCAGCAATTTTTCTTCTTAAAGGAGAAAGCGGAATAAATTCTTTGGTAGATGATGAGCTGGTTTGGTTTTCATTTTCATTTCTTTTTTTAGCTTTATTTATATCTTTTTCTTTTTTTCTTTTTTTTAAATAAGCCTCAACATCAGAGCGTGAAAGCCTGCCGCCGGAGCAAGGAATTCTTCTTAATTCTGCTTCAAAAAGATTGTTCTCTTTAATC
This sequence comes from uncultured bacterium, assembly GCA_964618335.1. Lineage (GTDB taxonomy): Bacteria > Chlamydiota > Chlamydiia > Chlamydiales > SM23-39 > CAZTYI01. The sequence goes on along the minus strand of CAZTYI010000070.1, from coordinate 1,153 downwards.
AGTTTTTTGACAGCTGGAGATAAAAAGCTAGTCTCTCCTATCCCCTTTTCCATTGTACCTTTTTTAGAAGAGCTTTCTGTTTCGGCTTCTGATTTAGATTTTTGACCTGAAGCTGAACCAGCTTCTGTTTCAACAATGCCTAACAGCTCTCCAACTTTTATTTCTTGATTAGCCTCCGCCACAATCTTTTTTAAAACTCCTTCGACTGGAGAAGGAATTTCAGAAGCTACTTTATCAGTCGAAACTTCTAAAAGAGGCTCGTCTAACAAGACAGAATCTCCTTCTTTTTTAAACCATTTGACAACTGTGGCTGATAAAATACTTTCACCAAGCTTAGGCAGTAAAATCTCTTTTTCCATTTTGTACATTAACCTTGTTATTTTTTATCTATAATAGCTTTATCTATAATAGCTGATGCCAGATTTATGCGGAGGGCTTTTTCCAAATTAGACTGGCCAAAAACAATTTTTAATTCAAGTTCAGGATAATAAATAGGCAAAGATAGTTGATTTTTTTTAAAATTCAAATCGGAGCTATCGGGTTCACTGGAAGTAAAAAGTTTAACTGCATCCTTTTCCGTACAAATCAAAAATTCAGAGCCTAAAGCTTGCGCTTCTATCGCAAACTTTTCTAAAAAATCTTGTTTTATAGGCAAATGATCTAGAAAAAAAGTTTTCTTAACAATTTCCAAACTTGTTTTTTCTAAAGCACTGATAAAACGCTCAGGATCTCCAATCGCACAAAAGACAGCCGACTTGATTGCTTTTCCTGTAAATTTGTTTTGCTCAACCGTCTTGCCTTGCAAAGTTTTAAAAGCTGAAAAAGAGTTTTGAAAAGCCACCACTTTTCTTTCTGGAAAAGTATTTAAAGCAAACGCTAAATCTTTTTCTTCTACCATAATAAAATCCGCTTCATTGACTCTTTGCGGAAGATCTCGCAGAACTCCTCTTGGTAAAAATTTTGTCTGAGCAGAAAAATCAGATTTTTTAATCATTAAAATCTTGATATCTTGAAAAAGTTTACGATATTGAAAACCATCATCTAAAATTAAAATCCCCGCTTTCAGTTTTTTAGCCAAAAGAGCTGATTTATAACGGTTTTTGCCTACAATCACAAAAGCATTAGTATTTAAAGCAGGAGTACTAGAATTAGT
>CAZTYI010000069.1:0-6345 GCA_964618335.1 uncultured bacterium | reverse complement strand
TTTACTACTCTTGGGCTTATTTTTATGTGGTTAGAAGATTTACTGAGATAGGTTCATTCAAGTTAAAAACTTTGTTTTTCTTCGGTTCAATAAATGATCGCACCACTTAATTAAAAATCTACTAACTTAATTTTTATTAATTAACACAAAAAATATATTTTCCTTCAAATAAGAAAAGAGTATCAACTATGCCATAAGAAAAAGGCTGAAGCTTAACTTTTTTTTTGTTATCATTATTCTAAATCCCAACTATTTAAAATAAAATATATGATTACTCTAGACGACATCTCCAAAAAAATCGGCGGACGCTTACTGTTCGAAAACGTATCAACTTCATTTTCAGATGGTTGCAGATATGGACTGACTGGACCAAATGGTAGTGGTAAATCTACTCTTTTAAAAATTATGATGAAAGAGGCCGAAGCTACTTCTGGAGTAGTTTATTTACCGAAGAAAGTCGGCTTCCTAAGGCAAAATATCCAAGACTTTTTAGAATTTAAAGTCGTCGATACCGTGATTATGGGCAATGTCAGACTTTGGAAAACCCTGGAAGAAAGGGAAGAACTATACCAGCAAGAAATGACTGATGAAGTAGGCCTAAAAATCGGCTCTTTAGAAGAAGTCATCGCTGAAGAAGATGGCTATATGGCAGAGGCCGAAGCCGAAGAGCTGCTTTCAGGCATGGGAGTGTCTGAAGAGCTTTATTCAAAAAAAATGAAAGAGATTCCAGCTGACAAGCAGTTTCAAGTTCTGCTTTGCCAAGCTCTTTTTGGACACCCGGAAGCACTACTCTTAGATGAACCGACTAACCACTTAGACTTAGAATCTATCGGCTGGCTAGAGAAATTCTTAAAAAACTACAACGGTACTTTAATCACCGTCTCTCATGACCGCCATTTTTTAAATAGCGTCTGCGACCATATTGCCGATATCGACTATGACACCATCATTATTTATCCTGGCAACTACGATGATATGGTCATGGCTAAAACCCAGGGCAAAGAAAAATCAGAATCCGAAAACAAAAACAAAGAAAAAAAAATTGCCCAGCTGAGAGAATTCGTTTCCCGCTTTAGCGCAGGTACCAGAGCCTCACAAGTGAAATCCAGACTAAAAGAAATCCAGCGTCTGCAACCTCAAGATCTAAAAAAATCTAATATCAGCCGCCCTTATATCCGTATTATACCTCATGAAAAACAGAGCGGAAAAATTATTTTAAAAACTAAAAAACTATCTCACAGTTATGACACCAATCAAGTTTTAAAAGATCTGAATTTTGAAATCCATTCCGGTGACAAAATTGCTGTTATCGGCAATAACGGCCAAGGTAAATCCACTCTTTTAAAGCTGCTAGCTCATAAACTAAAACCGACCCAAGGCTCGGTAGACTATGGCCACCAAATCCAAATGGGCTATTTTCCTCAAAATCACGAAGACATTATCGACAAAAGATCTTCTGAAACGCTCTTTGAGTATTTAAAAGGCCAAAAAGCTGGTGTCTATGACCAGGAAATCAGATCGGTACTCGGCAAAATGCTTTTCGGTGGAGACGATGCTTTTAAAACTTTGAAAGCTCTTTCTGGTGGAGAGACTGCCCGGCTAATTATTGCTTCTTTAATGATGACCACTCCTAATTTTTTAATCCTAGACGAACCTAACAACCATTTAGATCTAGAAGCCGTTTCAGCCTTAGCTTGGTGTCTGGAAGAGTATAAAGGCACAGTTATTTTTGCTTCTCACGACAGAGACTTAATTGACTCTGTAGCTACTAAGATCTTTTATTTTGAAAATCATCAAATGCATATTTTCGAAGGGCCCTATGCAGAATATATCGCAAAACAAAAAGATAATTCATAAATGTTAATCACTCTTTTAAAAAAGAGTTTTTGCCGTGAAAAATAATCAACATCAACACAAAATATGCGCTGAGATTTTATATGTGCTGTATGAAAAAGCGCTGAAAAAAGAGTCTTTTTCTCAAGAGCTAGAAATTTATAAAAAAAAAGTTAAAGGTTTCCCTCAACTATCGCTTTTAAAAGAACCTTCTTTAGAAGAAATTGCTATCCGTTATCATCTGCATTTAAAATTATCTAATATCCCCATCAAAGAAAATAAATTATTACCCTCTTCCCACCAGAAAAGCCCATGGGATCAAAATAAAAATAAAAACCAAAGTAAAAAAATAAAACCCTTTGGCAAGTGTGCAATTTATTTAGATCATTTGCTTTCAACTTATAATGTAGCTCATATTTTAAGAACTTGCGAAGCCCTACGCATTGGTTCTGTCTATTTTTCTAAAGGAGCTCCGCCTCTTGAAAAAAGCCGCCTTCATAAAAACTCTTTTGGTGCGACAGAGCTTGTCCCTCTTTATTATGATGTAGATTTATCAACACTCCCCCGCCCCATTATTGCTTTTGATACTTTTGATGAAGAAATAGATGATGAAGAGATCGAAAAAAAAGCAAAGAGTGTGGTTAATCTTTTTGAATTTACCTTTCCTAAAAAGTTTACTTTGATTTTAGGAAATGAAGAGAAGGGTATTTCTCAAGCAGCCTTAAAAGAAGCAGATCTCTTTTTAACGATTCCTCTGACAGGAGAGCAAAAATCCTTAAATGTCGCTTCGGCTTTCGCTATGGCTGCTTTTCAAATCACCAAAAGCTTTTAATGTAAAAACTCTGGAAGTTCTTCGACAGTTACATCTTCTAGCATTCGAGGATGTAAGCATTTGATGCCATAACCTCGCTTAATAGCCTGCAGTTTTGCAAAAGATTTCATGGCATAATCACGATCAAAAACCGAACCTGGTTTTTGATCTACAATCGGTTTATGGATCACAATGCCCCAGTCATTGGTAATTTGGTTTTCTTTATAACCTTCAAAATCATAAGGCTCATAACAAGTCTGGTTCGAACTTGTTCTTGTAACATTTTTCTCTGTTTTTTCTGTCGTAATGACACTGATTAGCAAGACAGAGCAAGGTTCTATTTGAGTAGTATAAACAGATTGGGAAGGAATCGTAATTTCATGAGATGAATTAGCAAAAGGTACCGGAAATTCGGTCCTTCCTGGTGTTTTAGATATAGGGCGATAAGCTTCTTCAAGTTTTAAAACTTTTTCAGTTTCTGTTTGATTGATAATAGTAAAAGCAAAGACAGAACTAGTCATACTAAAGACAATTGCAATAAAAAAAATGATGTTTTTAAGACTCATGTTGATCTTCTAAAAGTTGTTCGCAATAAATAATTTACAGGAAATATTATTCTATTTTATAGGGATACTTTGCAATTCATTTTTTTCTGATTTTATGATAAAAAAAAACTTTTAAAGGCTTTATTTTTCAGTGAATTTCAAAGATCTAATCTTTTGATTAAACTATTTAACAACTTAAGAAGGAAACTCGACCCTTTTAAAATCCTCCGCTGCAATCGTATTAGGAAAAACAGTCGCCGCTTCTTCAGCAAAAACTTTTGCATCACGATAGCGCGCTGAAAAATGAGTCAGGATCAACAGCTTGGCGCCGGCTTCTTTAGCTACTTCAGCAGCACCTTTTGCTGTCATATGCAAATATTTCTCGGCCAGCTCTGCTTTGTCTTCTAAAAAAGTAGCTTCTGAGATGACCACATCCGCATCTTTGGCCAGTTCCAGCATCGCATCGCATCTTTTACTATCCAAAATAACCGCTAAGACTTGCCCTTTTTTAACAAAGCTGACCTCTTCTAATTTAATAACCTTGCCATCTACCTTAATTTCCCCATCTTTTTCCAGCTTTTTAACTAGCGGACCTTCAATCTTATACTTTTTTAGCAGCTCTTTTTTAAACTTAATCTTATCAGGTTCTTCAATCCGCCAGCCGATATTAGCAATTCCATGCTGTAAAAAAGCGGCTTTGATCGTAAAAGAGTTTTTGCCTTTTTCTTCGTCTTTGTTTTTGTGGTCTTTATCTTTTTCTATGACGCCTTTTTCTACTATACCATCTTTTTTGACCGGATGCTCAACGACTTTAATAATCTCATGATAAACACAGCCATAACGCAGAGCATCAAAGTTTTTCTTAAAGGCAGCAGGATAATAACAATGGATAGGATGTTTAACTTTATCTAGATTGAGCCGCATCAGCATAGAACCTAATCCTAAACAGTGATCGCCATGAAAATGTGAAACAAAAATACGGTTAACCGTCGGCGGCGCAATATTAGCAAAAATAAACTGCCGCTGGGTTCCCTCTCCCGGATCAAATAACAATCCTTCTTCATTCCAGCGCACTAAAATCGCACCATGATTGCGATCACGAGTTGGCTGCTGAGCAGAAGTTCCTAAAAAAGTAATATCTTTATTGCTCATACCTGCTCCTTAAAAAATGGACAATAACGTGCTAGACCAGCTCCAACTAGCGCCCCGACAATATGTGCGGTATTAGCAATATTGACGGCAAAAAGCGAACTGCCCATTACTCTGGAAAAAAAAGTTACTATCGAAAGCATCAGCATCAAAAATACATAAGCGCCTAAAAAAAGATAAGTGGTTTTTTGCATGACATAGCCTTCCCAGGGAGCTACCTTCTGCCGCACCCAGATAAAACCCACCATGCCCATGACTACGCCTGAATAGCCTAGAAAGTTAGGACCGCTGACCAAATATTGACAAAGGTTAGAAACGAAAGCAATGGTCAAAATTAAAACTAGGTAGCGGTATTTTCTAATCCGTTCTTCAATCGGCCGGCCTAGGATCCAAAGCCAAAGCATATTAAACAGTATATGAAAAAAATCTGTGTGCAGAAAAGCTGGAGAAAAAAATCTCCAGACCTGCCCTTCTCTAATCTTTTCAAACAAAGGAACGTTTAAAGAAAAGCTTTCACCTTGGAATTTTTTCTTGAGAAGTTCATCTATGCCCATCCAATATGGTTTGTTTTCTACTTGTTTAATCGCTTCCAAAAAAGCAGGGCTTTGCTTGTCTAGATTTTGCGTTGGATCAACATGATATTTTTTAATTAGCGCATCGTATTCCATTAACACGTAAGGCACATCGAAAAGTAAAGCACTCAGCACCGGCGTCAAAAGCACTGCTTTTTGCTGTGGATGATCGCGAAGAATAATTTTTTCCTGATAGAAGTTCAAAAGATAAATAAATCCACAAAGCAGTAAAACAAAAGAGGTCAGAGTATGGGAATGTAAGGTGCGTTTAAATTGCAATCTTCTATTTGGTTTTTCATTTGAGCCTTGACTGGTTGATCTTTTAAAAGAATTTGTAAAGAGGCTATTTTCATTCTCAAGATTATTATCTTTATTATCATTACGATTAGAATCAGAAATAGCGGCTGTCTCTGCTAAAGGCTCTTCTGCTGTCACAAAAGTAGCCGGATCTATTTTTTCAAATTCCTGAAATGAATTTTCAGCTAACTCTAGTTGATCTTCATCATAGACCCACACTTGATAAGCAAACTGTTTGGATTCATCATTAATTTCCATATCCAAAAAATTACGAATCCCGGCTTTTTGTAAAAACAGAGAAAAATTTTTAGCTATGTCTTCTTTTTTAAAAGTTTTTATTAATCGCATTTTTTAACCTTTTCAATCAAAGCAGAAGTAGAAAGAGCAGGAATTCTTTTACATAAATAAAGTCTGCTTTTTAAACTTTTCACTACCTCGGCTTCAATACACTTCTGTCCATATTCTGCCCCATTAACATGTACATGGGGTTTGATTTTTTTTAAAATTTCTCTTGGGTCTAGTTCTTCAAACCAAGTTACCAAATCCACAAATTCTAAAGCCGCTAGCATCTCCAAACGCTGTTTGAGAGGCACAATCGGCCTGAGCGGTCCTTTGTAAGACTGCACTGATTCGTCACTATTTAAAGCTATAATCAAAAGATCAGCTTGCTGGGAAGCTTCGTAAATAATTTGTAAATGACCTGCATGCAAAAGATCAAAAGAGCCATTTAAAGAAACGACCGTTTTGCCTAATTTACGCTCTTTTTCTAAATAAGCTTCAACTTTATCGGGAGCAATAATTTTTCTTAGATAGCTTTTTTTCCAGATTTTTCCCATTTATCTTCCTTTTCGGCCAAACAATTTTAAAGACTTCATCATAATGGTCTACGAAATAAACTTTTAGGTTCTTTTTCAAATAATCTAGCAGCTCATCATAATCTCTCTGATTTTGCTGAGGGAAAATTAAAATCTTAATTTTAGAGCGGCGGGCGGCAATTAGTTTTTCTTTAAGCCCTCCGATCGGCAAAACTTTGCCAGTTAGCGTCACTTCTCCGGTCATAGCGATGTTTTTAGGCACTGGATCTTTAAGCAATAAAGATAACAGCGAAGTTACCATCGTAATACCAGCTGAAGGCCCA
>CAZTYI010000068.1:0-6350 GCA_964618335.1 uncultured bacterium | reverse complement strand
ATTCCAATGATCCGATTCTAGAACAAAGTACTAAAGATTTAGAAATGTCTAAACTTTTAATTGACAGTCTGTGCTCTGTAGACTTTGACACTATTCGCAAAATAGCCACTGCTAAACCTTCGGAAATAACTTCTGCTGCCCCAGGCGTAAACTATTTAGATTTAGCTGAAAAGATTTTAGAAAAACGAGGAAGCTAACTTTGGCCAAAAATTTAAAAATTAATTTTAAAAATACTCAACTTGCAGAAGCTTTAAATCTCAAAAAAATTAAGAAAACAGTAAAAAAAACAGTAAAAAAAATCACTGTTGAGAAAGAAGAACCTCCTAAAAAGAAAAAAGCTCGAGTTTTATCTTCTGCTGAAATTGAAAGCTCTAAAAAAGCGGCTACGATAGCTGCTGAAGAAAAAACAGAAAAAGTTTCTAAAAAGAAAACAAGCTCTGCTAAAAAAGAACCCCTTACAGAAGTTCAAAAAGAAGAAAAACAAGAAGCTACCGCAGCTCCTGTAATCCCTGAAACAACATCCACATCCATAGATGTAGCTGCTGCAACCATTGCTGCTGCTAAAGCTCCTAAAAAACCTATTGCTGAAACTTCTACCACTACTACCCCCGCGACTACAGATAAAACTACTATTGCAAAAGAAGAAAAATCAGACAGCTCTACCAAACAAAAAAAACCTGTTTTTTCAGAAAGCAAAAAAGCACTTCCTCGAAAAGAACTTAAACCAAAAAAACAAGGCACTTATAAAGCTTTCGATTCACGCGATCGCATGGGTCTCCGTGCTTCAGAAGAAGAAAGATGGCGCAAACGCCGCCCACTCAAACACTCTAGATACACTGTAGAAGAACCACCTGATCGTCCTAAAACATTAACTGTCAGATTGCCGATTACAATTAAAGATCTAGCTACTTCTATGAAGTTTAAATCTTCAGAACTAATTTCCAAGCTTTTTCTACAAGGCCTGGTCATTACTTTAAATGATTTTTTAACTGATGAAACTACTGTTCAGCTGCTAGGCCATGAATTCGGCTGTGAAATTACGATTGACCGTTCTGAAGAAGAAAGATTGCAAATCACCAGTCAATCCATCAAAGAAGAAATTTCAGCGACTGATCCTAAAACTTTACAAATACGCCCGCCGATTATCACTTTTATGGGCCATGTCGATCATGGTAAAACCTCCCTCATCGATGCTATTCGCAAATCCAACATTACCGCTTCTGAAGCTGGTGCAATTACCCAGCATATTGGTGCTTTTTCAGCTAAAACCTCTTTTGGTTCTATTACTATTTTAGATACTCCCGGTCATGAAGCCTTTTCTGAAATGCGCGAACGCGGAGCAAATGCCACTGATATTGTAGTTTTGGTCATTGCTGGTGACGAAGGTGTCAGAGAACAGACCATCGAAGCTTTAACCCAGGCTCAAGCCGCTGAAGTACCTGTAGTTGTTGCGATCAATAAATCAGATAAAGATGGTTATGACCCAGAAAAAATTTATAGACAAATGTCCGATCACAAACTTTTACCAGAAGCTTGGGGCGGAACTACTATTACAGTTAATTGTTCGGCTACTACTAAAGAAGGTATTAATCAACTGTTAGAGCTTTTATCTCTGCAAGCTGAAATCTTAGAACTAAAAGCCGATCCTTTAGCCCGCGCACGTGGCGCTATTTTAGAATCTCAAATGCACAAAGGGCTCGGACCTGTAGCTACTGTCTTAATTCAGAATGGTACTTTGAAACTGAATGACTCTATTGTTTTTGGTAATCAGTATGGCCGCATTAAAACTATGCATGACCAATTTAACAAATCAATTTCAACTGCACCTCCTTCTACTCCCGTTAAAATTACTGGACTTTCAGGATTGGCAGAAGCTGGCTTGGAATTTATTGTAGTCCCTTCTGAAAAAGAAGCTAAGAAACTAGCCCATGACCGTGAAGAAGAGTTTTCAAGAGATCGTTTAGCAAAATCTCAAAAAGCTTCTTTAGAATCTGTTTTCAAAAAACAAGAATCCAAAAAAATCCTGCCTTTAATCTTAAAGGCTGACGTCCAAGGCTCTTTAGAAGCTCTGATTGCCGCTTTAAAAAAACTGCCGATGGAAAAAGTTTCTCTCAATATTATTAAAGCCGAAGTCGGTGAAATTTCCGAATCTGATGTCATGTTAGCCAGTGCTTCTAACGCTCCTATTGTCGGTTTCCATACTAAGATAGAAGGTCATGCTGCAGAACTGATTAGCGAGCTTGGAATTAAAGTTTATTTACACAACATTATTTACCACGCTATTGATGAAATTACAAAGCTAATGATTAAACAACTGGACAAAATCGCAGTAGAAAACGACACCGGTAAAGCTGAAATCAAGGCCCTCTTTAAATCTTCTCATTTAGGCACTATTGCCGGCTGTCAAATCATTGACGGTATTATTAAACGCGGCCAGATGGCGCGTGTTGTACGCGAAGAAGAAGTTATCTTCAAAAGTAAGATTGCTTCTGTAAAACGTGTCAAAGAAGATGTAAAAGAAGCGACTAAAGGACAAGAATGCGGTATCTTGATTGAAAACTTCGACGCCTTTCAAGAGCAAGACATCATTCAAACCTATGATATTACCTATCTTGAGCCTGAACTTTAAAATCCAAAGACTATTGGAATTATAGATTTAGAAGCCGTGCAAAAAAGTTATATAAATATTTACTATAAAAATTAAAAATATACATGAAAAAAAAGCGTTTAGACCGTCTTAATTCTCTTTTAAAAGAAGTGATTTCTGAAGTCATTTTTCAAAAAATACGCAATCCTAATATTTCCAAACTTCTATCTATCACCAGCGTAGACATTACACCTGATCTGAGAACTGCGCACGTCTTTGTCAGCGTTTTGGGAACCAACATCGATCGAGAAACGACCCTTAAAGCTCTACAACAGTCTGCTGGGTTTATTGCTTTAGAATCCTCTCATAAAATGACCATTCGTTATTTTCCCGCTCTGACTTTTAAGTTAGATACTTCTATCGATGATTTCATGAAGATCGACAAGATTCTGCATGAGCTGGAAGATGAAAGAAACGAGCGTGAAGAGCCAATTCCACCTTCTGAAAAAGATAATGACGACAAATAATGTTTTTGTGCCGTTTGAAATTAGCACAAAAATAACTCCTCCTCTATCTAAAGAAAGGAATCTTCTTTCCATGAAAAATGATAAAAACATCCCTAGCGAAGGCATCCTGCTAGTTGACAAACAAAAAGGCAAAACTTCCTTTAGTTTAGTTTCCCAACTTAGAAAAATCACTGGCATTAAAAAGATCGGCCATAGCGGCACTTTAGATCCTTTTGCCAGCGGTGTGATGGCTATGCTGATCGGCCGCACCTACACTAAAAAAGCCGGCCTCTTTCTACATTCTGAAAAAGAATATGAAGCTCTGGTAAAACTAGGCTATACCACCGAAACTCTAGATTCAGAAACCCCGGAAGAACTGGTTTCTGATCATCAACCAAATTTAGAAGAAATTAAAAAAGTCTTAAGCAAACATTTCCAAGGTGAAATCACTCAAAAAATACCTCTTTATTCAGCTAAAAAAATCAAAGGACAACCTCTTTATAAATTAGCCCGTAAAGGCATCAAAATAGATCCTGGCGAAAAAACAGTTTTTTTAACCACCACGCTTTTAGATTACAAATATCCCTTTCTGAAATTGCATGTTAAATGTTCCGGTGGCACCTATATCCGTCAAGTTGCAGCCGACATCGGAGAATTTCTAAATACCGGTGCTTATTTACAAGAGTTGATCCGGTTGAAATTAGGTCCTTTTCATCTTTCAGATTGTATAAAACAAGAAGATCTTTTTAAGATAGATATAACAAAATATTTAATTCAAAAAGAAGTTTTCGAAAAATAATTCTAACTCTTTATTTTTATGAAAATAATTTTATCTTTACGATTTTTTCCTTCGCTATTTTTATTATTATTTCCTTTTTTATTGATCGCTTTTCAGCCACGCCATACTTATTTAACCTGGATGGAAGAAGAAACTTACAATCATATAACTGTAACCGTACACACCGATGAAGTAACCGGACCCTTAGATCTTCTCTATAGTGAAAATAATCCTAACAATCCACTTCAATATCCAGCCAACCTTCGTCTGGTTCAAAAACCCAGCCATTTTATTAATCAGCGTTTTCTTTATCATTTTAATCTGACCAATCTCAAACCTAACCAAGTTTATACTTTTGTCGTTGGCAACCAAAAAATTGGTTTTAGTAATCCTAGAAAATTTAAAACACCTCCTCTAAAAAGTCCTCATTTCCGTTTTGTAGAAGGAGGAGATCTAGAAGATCCTACAAAAGCCGAAGCTCTTCTAAAAATCGCCGCTGCCTATTCCCCTTCAGCTTTACTTTTAGGAGGCGATTACCCTTCCCGTATTTTTTCTAAAAAAAATTATCTCGTCTGGGACAAATGGCTGGACATGATTGAAAAAACGTTAGTCACCAAAGAAGGTTTTTTAATTCCTTTGATCTTGGCTATCGGCAATCATGAGGTCTCTTTAGAAAAGACTTTTGCAAAAACTTCCCAAAAAACCAAGCTGCGTCCTAAAGTGCCTTTTTATTTTACCTACTTCCCTCAAGAAAAAGAAAAAAAACAAAGTTTCTTTTTAAAAAAATTCGGTCAAAATATCGTTTTTTTTATTCTTGATTCCGGACATTTTCATTCCCCTTTAGAAGAACAAAGGGCCTGGCTAAAAGAGAACCTGCTTAAATACCAAAATCTTGATTATAAATTAGCCCTTTACCATGTACCGACATACCCTTCGGTACGTTTTAAAAAAAATAATTGGGCCTATCGCAGCCTTTTATTTTTAGCTAGATTAACCGGAGAAAGCAAAAAAGCTTCAACTTTGATTTCTAAAGAGTCCTGGCTGCAAAAAAAAGCCTGGCTACCGCTTTTTGATCAATATCAGCTCACTACTGCTTTCGAGCACCATGAAGGAACTCTTAAACGCACTCAACCATTGAAAAAAAATAAATTTAACTCTTTAGGTACTGTCTATTTAGGAGATGGTGCTATGGCTCCTGTTAATCAAATTTTTCCTTTACAAGCCTTTTTACACCGTTATTTTGCTAAAATCCGCGGCTATGTACAATTTTTCTGGCTAGTTGATGTTTTTGAAGATAAAATAGTCTACCAAGCCATCTCTGAAAAAGGAAAAGTTTTAGATGCTTTCGAACAGCCTTGTCCAAAAAAATCAAAATAAAAAGTTTTTAGCCTTTTTAATGGTTTTTTCAGCTACTTTTTTACTCCTTCCTTCCCTCTTAAGAGACCATCTTTCTCTTTGGGTGATTCCTTTGGCTCTGCTTTTTTTAAAACCCGACATTCAGCTGTTATCTTTGGCTTTGTTTGCGCTTGCTCCTTTCTTTCTTTGCAAAATAGCTAGCCTATTCAACCTATCCTATAACTTCCCTTTTTTGCATTTACTTTTACCAATTATTTGTCTCTTGCCCTTCTTAAAATTTAACTTAAAATTTAAAAATACTTTTCTTAACATTGGTTCTTGGAAATTAGAAAAGCCTTCGCCTCAACTCTTTTGGCAAATGGCCTCGATTACTATTCTTTCCCTAACTTATTTGATTTTCTGGCGTTTTACTCACCATCCAGTTTTGACAGTTCCTAAAACATCTTTTTTCATCTTCTTTCTGCCACTCTTAGCTTTGATCAATGCTGGTTTAGAAGAAGTGGCTTTCCGAGGATTAATTCAAGGAGCTCTAACTAAATTAACCTCTTCTTTTTGGATTGCTAATATTTTACAAGCTATCTGGTTTGGGGCCATGCACTATCAAGCTGGTTTTCCTTCCGGAGCTTCAGGCTTTTTTTTAAGTGCCATTTATGGCGCTGCGTTAGGGCAAATCAGGATTTCTACCGGCTCTTTGAGCTGGTGTATAATCATGCATTTTTTTGCAGATCTGACGATTGCAAACTTATTAATTTTTACCTAAGAAACAAAAGAAAATAATTTAAAATAGAACAAAAAGAAGCAAAATAAATTGAATTAAAAACAAAAAAAGACAAAAAAAAAAACGAAATTAAATAAAATCAAAGGAATATAAAATAACATGTCTAATCTCTCATGCGGAATTGTCGGACTGCCCAACGTTGGAAAATCCACTCTTTTCAAAGCTATCACTAAAAAACAAGTACCCATTGAAAATTACCCCTTCTGCACCATTGAGCCTAATATTGGAGTAGTAGTCTTAAAAGATGAAAGACTGGATCATTTAACTCAACTCTACCACAGCGAAAAAACAGTTTATGCAACAGTTTCTTTTGTGGATATCGCCGGTCTGGTCAAAGGCGCTTCA
>CAZTYI010000067.1:4845-6483 GCA_964618335.1 uncultured bacterium | reverse complement strand
AAAAACAGTTCCCTTCAAAGAAAGAATGAAATTTTCTGTAATTTTCAAAAGCACATCCTGTCTCATTTTAAAATTCAAATTTAGATTTCCTTTTAAATCAATAAAACTAGGATGGATGAGAAAAAACTCAGAACGTCTATTTTCAGAATAAGCCTCTTTTAATTCCACCAGACTAAGCTTTCCTTCTTTAATTTCTAAATTTAAATAACCTGCCACTGGAATTAAAAGTTCTGAATCCAAGCCTACCAAACTACCTAAAAAATCAGCTGGGATTTCTAAAACATTATAACCCCGTTTAAAAGAATTAATAAAATTCAGATTGCCCTTACCGACAAAGGTCGAGGTGTCATCAAGCTGCCCCTGTAGATCAAAAAATTCAGCGCGTCTAATTAAAAGTGGGGTTTGCTTTTGTTTTTCTTTCTCTATTTTAACCAGCAGGCTAGGACGAAATTCAAAAAGGCCAATATGGGGAAGCGAGAAATGCCACTTTTGAGCTTTTTTCTCTAAAAGCAAATCTTTCATATTTAACCTGCCAGCCATATCGCTTAAGATGAAATTTTTCAAAACGATACGCCCTGCACTGATTTCTAAATCAGAACTTAAACTTTTTAACTGGCATCCGCCCATTTCTAAATCTTTCCCCAACAGCTGGCCTTGAAAAGACTCTAAGGCAAGTTCTTTTTTTAAAAACTTCATTTTTCCTTGCAGCTGATAGCCTGAGCCTAACTGCAATTTACTCAATACATCTTTCCATTCTGGAAATAGCCACTTAAGCGTTTTAGAAACATCTATTTTAAAAGAACCTAAAAGAGTGTAGTCATCCTGCCCCTCATTACCAGAAAGCACAAAATCTGCTCGAAGACCTGAATATTCACCTTCCGCCTTTTGAATTTTCAAAGCATCCTCAGTAATCTCAAAAAAGATTTTTAAGGGAGATTGATTAGCCCCTAAAGCTAAATAACCGGAAAGCGGTTGAGTAAAGAAAAATACACTGCTGACGGGATGATAAAACTGACCAAGTTTCATTTGGGATTGAAAAAAACAAAAGTTTTTTTCTTTTTTAAAGGTTACATTTTTAAAATGCTGTCTTTGATTATTGACCTGCAAGCTTATTTCTTCTGAGCTTCCATGTAAGATAGAAAAATCGTAAGTCCCCTCTAAATTTAAAACCAAATCAATTTGCTTTTCTAGATTCAGCCAAGGTTTGCATTTTTCCCAGAATTGCATAAAAACTTTATTTTTTATTTCCTGCAGCAGAGCAGAGGGAAAAGACAAATGAGCTTTCTTCATGCTCCATTTTTTAAAATCAGCATCTAAAGCACAAAAATCAACTTTAAAAACCAGCTCTCTTAAATTGCAGCTTTGAGCTTCAACTAACAGATTAAGCCCCCTCATCTGCACTCCTTCCCGGGAATTAAAATGCAAATTTAAAGGTTCTTTATTTTCAAACCCATACTCTAAAAAACCAACTTTCAATTTCTCTAGATCCAAATCGCAATCAACCTTAACCGTCTTTTGAAAATCAAAAGACCAACAGCCGCTGCCTTGCAAAGAGACTTTCAAATCTTTTTGATGATTTTGGATAAAAGGAGCCCATAACTCTTTAGCTTCTTCTGAAAGAATTAAAGAAGTAAAAGT
>CAZTYI010000067.1:0-4745 GCA_964618335.1 uncultured bacterium | reverse complement strand
CAGATACATCACACGACTGCAGACTTTTGTTATTGAAAATACAATTTTTGACTTTAAAATTTTGTCCTAAAAAATGAGATTTTGTTTGATCAAATAATAAAGCTATTCTTTCCTGAACAAAAAGAGCAGATCCAAAAAAACGGGCTATTTCTAAATCATTTTTATTTTTTTCAATTTTCAAATCAAAAGTAGCTTTTTGTCCTTTTTTCTGAATCCAAGGCGCCTTAAAAAGAACTTTTTGCTGCAGATAATTAAGCTCTCCTTCTATTTTGGCTAAGATCAATTTTTCTTCTTGACTGTTCCAAATTACTTGGCCTTGAAAGTTTTCTCCTTTTAGGCCAGCTTCATTGTCAAACCCTAAATTAAAAAAACTTAAATCCAAACGCCAACGCACTTCTTTATTTTCTAAATTTTTTTCTAAAAAAAAGCTTTTTTCGCTAATAAAAGAACCATTTAAATTGGTTAGAATTTCTGGTTCAGAAATATCAAAGTTTTTTAAAAGACCATATAAATCTTCAACCTTGCCTCGCGCTTTTGTCGCTTCTATCGACCATTTTTTTCTGTTCAACCAATCAAATTCAATGACTCCGCTTAAATCAATCCCATTTAAGACTCCCTCTTCTACTTCTAAACGCAGTTGAGAACCTACAGTGTTAAGGAGTCCCTTTTCGCATTGGCAGCTAAGACCATATTCAAAAAAACTAAAAGCCCCTTTTAAAGGAGGAGCTTTCACACCGAATGTTTCTTTTTTAAAATCGTAATTCAAACTCAAATATTCTTCTAAAAAAAAGTCTTCTACCGAACCTAATTGAGGCAGGGAAATCTCCAATAAAGGATTTTTAAAATAGAGCTTTTCTCCTTGGAAATCGAGACTCAATTCTTCATTTTGATAAAAGCAGGAAAGATTGGCTTTACCTTTTAACTTAATGTCTTGAAAATTACAAAAAGCACTCCATTTATCTAGATTTAATTTTTCTGCTTTTAGCCAAAAATTAGAAACTACTTCTTTCCATTGATCAGACCTAAGTTGAGCCCATAATTGAGACCAAGCAAATTCTTTTAATTCCAAACCAAAAGAAAGAGTCTGATTACCTAAAACTTTCTCTTTGAGCTGCAATAACCCAGAAAAAAGAGCTCCTTTTTCTCTTTTAAAGCTTAAAGAACAGCTCATTTCATCATCTGCAGCCAAAAACTCCTTTACTTTGCCCCTTCCCGAAAAAAAGGCTTTTAGTTCCTGCTCTTTTCCAAAACATTTAAACTGTCCTTTGAATCCATTTAAATTAAAAGTAAAAAAAGAGGGATCTACTACACCATCTTTAACTGAAAAATCAACCACCCCTTGTTTTAATTCTAATTTCTTATCAAAGAAGTTCCCTAAATATTCTCCTTCAATTTTTAAATCAGCCTGTTTAAAAGGCTCTGCTTTTTGAAAATCTATTTCCGCACTGCCCTGCAGTTTTTTTAGAACCACATTATGACAGCCCGTAATTTCAATTTTCTCTCCTTTTAATTCAGTTATCTTGAGCTGCAGTTCTTGCTTTAAAGACCATTCCGCATAAAAAGAAAGTAAACAGCTTTTTAATTGATAAGCTAAACAATCCGGATAGCGGTTTTGTAAAAAAGCCCGTAATAAATCTCCCAAAGCAGGATCTAGGTTTTGACCGCTTAAAGCACACTTGCCGCTAGCTCTTTTTTGAAAAATTAATTCAGCTAAATTTCTTTTTAGTCTCAAATGATAGCTTTTTTCTTTAAAAAAAGCGTTCCCCTCTAAAAGCCAAGGAGTTTCTTTGCTTTTATCGCCCAGAGAAAAAAACAACTCTCCATTTTTACACTCAAAAAAACCATCTACCTGCACTTTTTGCTTTTCAACAATCTGGCCTTGTTGAAAAGAGCCTTTAACATCCAAAGCAGCCCAAGGTTCATGCTTGTTTTTTTCAATCGTCATTTCCATTTCAGCAAAAGCCAGATGCAAAAGACTTCTTTTTTCTAAAAAAGCCAGCTTTTTAAAATTCAGTTCTAAACATGTTTTTGTTTTTCCCTGGCTATCGAAACGACCTTTTCCTGAAACAACTCCCTCTACTTTTCCTACAAAAAGCAAGTCATCTAAATTAAGCCACAATCTAGCAAAGCTACTCAGCTTTTCTAAAGAGACCTCTTTTAAAATCAGATTGTTATCACCAAAATAATACTCAATTTGATTTGGCTTCTGCATTTCAAAACCAAACGTGCTTTTTTGTAGATTGCTAGAAAAAAAAATCTCTTTTTTAGACTCTCCTTCGATATCCAGTTCAATCTTTCCCTCTTCAACCAGCCAATTACCCAAAGAAAGACCTTTGTTTTTTTTCTTAAAAGCTCTTCTCTTAGTAATCAGTAACTGAGGTTTGACTAAAACTTTAGGTTTTTTAGAAAAAAGAGGAACTTTGATTTTTTCAGCCGAAAAAGAAAAACGGTCATTCGTCAAAGCCAAACGTTTGAGAACTAATTCGCCCTTCCTAAAAGAAACAGAACCTAAAGAAGTTTTACCTAGATAATTTTTAAACCAAAAACTCCAAAGACACAAAACAGCCAAAAATAAAAAACCAAAAATTAAGAGTGCTTTTTTTAGCATCTTTCCAGCTCTTTTAGATCTTCTAAATCTGCCAGCTCCATCTTATATAGCCAGCCCTCTGTTTCAGGTTCTTTATTAATCAATTCCATTTCTTTGAACAGTCTTTTATTCACTTCAGTTATTTTGCCACTAAAGGGCGCATAAAGATCAAAAGCTGATTTAGAGGATTCCAAAACAGAGATTTCTTCATCCTTTTTATATTTTTTGCCAATCTCAGGCAGTTCTATATGAACAATTTCACCAATTGCTGCTTTAGCCTCAGCACTAAGCCCCACCGTAGCAATTCCAGCTTCTACTTTGATCCATTCTTGAGTTTTAGTTTTTAGATGATAAGTTTTATTTTTCACATGTTTCATAGAAAAGCCTTTTTTAAAAAATAATCGTGAAACCTCGAGCTTATAGCTTTATAACTGTCAGCATAACTGTCAACAGCCAGCCTTCTCTAGATAAAAAACGCACCGGAAGGGACTCGAACCCCTAACCCCTTGGTCCGAAGCCAAGTACTCTATCCAATTGAGCTACCGGTGCTTTTAAGAAACTCCATTTTGGCATAAAAAGGGATTTTTAATAACTGTAAAAATTATCCATCTCGGCAATCATAATTGTTTTTTAAGAAAAGATCTTTCATCGCAAATCTTTTTTTGCCAAAATCAAACCCATGCAAACTGAAAAAACCGAGGGCATCGCTCTTAAAACAGTACCCTACAAAGATGGTCAGAAAATTCTCACTATTTTTGCTGAAAAAAGAGGGCTGACTACTCTTTTAGTGAAAAGACTCTCTTTAAAAAGGATGCACCTTTTCAGCGGTACTAATCTTTTCTCTCTTTCTGAGTTTGTTTATTTCAAAGGCAAAAGCGATATTTATTATCTGCAAGACCTATCACTAATTAGAGAGCATTCCTTTTTACGCGAAGAGCTGAATTACATTGAGCAGGCAGCTTTAATGGCCAGAGCTCTCTTAGATTCTCAGCTGCCCAACAAAAAAGCCCCCGCCCTCTATGCTCTTTTCAAAAAATATATTTTAAAAATACCAGCTTTTAAAAACGAGCTAACCCTCTCTTACAGTTTCATGCTAAAGCTGTTAATCCATGAAGGACTTTTACATTTAACTGGCAGCTGTTCCAGCTGCCAGAATACAGCCCGCTACATTGTCAGAGGAGAATTACTTTGTCCTTTGCATGCACCAAGTTATGCGCTTAGTTTTTCCAGCTTAGAAATGGAAAGCTTGAAACTTTTAGCTCACAGCCGAACTTTTGAAAACTTAAAAAGCTTACAGCTCTCTAAATCACTGCAAGACAAGATCTGGAGAATGTTTAAAGAAATAGTTTAATGCGAGAAAGGGGACTCGAACCCCTACAGGAAATTTCCCACTACCACCTCAAGGTAGCGCGTCTACCAATTCCGCCACCCCCGCAAAGTAAACAAGAACAAAAATATACCTATTCAAACAAATCAGAACAAGATTTTTTTAGCTTAAAAAGCACGATTTACAAAACCCTTTTGAAAAAGCTTTGTATAAAAACTTTTTTTGAAATAAACTTTTTTCTTTTTTTGGGAGAAAAGTTTATGCGTTTCTTAAATTTTTTTAGTATTAGCATTTATTTATTTAGCTTTTTAATTTCTACAGCAGCTGAAAGTAAAGACTATTCAGTGCCTTTTTATTATTGGAATCCTACTATTTCCGACGTTTCAGCAACCGGTGCTAGTGCCCCGCAAGCTGCCATCAATGCTTCCGGCCAAATTGCCGTTCTCTGGGCATGTAATAATGACATTCAAGCTTCTTCTTCTGCAGATAACAATGCTACTTGGTCTGACATAGCAACTTTATCCTCGGTAACTCCTGGCGTATCAGCAGCCACAGAACCTCAAATCGCTATCAACAGTTCTAATCAAACGATGGCTGTCTGGAATTTATTAGATATAGGTTTACTCTCTAATAGCATACAAGCCGCTTATTCTACAGATGGTGGGGCTACTTGGGCTGCCGCTGTCGATATTTATGCTCCTGAACCTGGCCCTTTTGCAATAGCTGGGGTACCCCAAATCACCCTAAACAATTCTGGAAAAGCCCTAGTTGTCTTTTATAATAATGACCCCAATATAGCATTCAACACAATTATTAGAGCTGCTTACTCTA
>CAZTYI010000066.1:0-6559 GCA_964618335.1 uncultured bacterium | reverse complement strand
TAAAAAAAGAGCACAAAAATAACCATAGCCTATGCATTTTCATCATAGATGGGATCATAGCACGGCAATTTGTTTTTTAAAAAAAATATTTATTATGTTTTTTAAAAGTTGAAAAAAGTTATTTGCAAATAACTTTTTTAACGCCAGGAATCTGTTCAATTAAAGTCAGATATTTTTCTTCTGCTTGAAATCCCCAAGAGGAATCCGCTAAAACCGCTCCCTTGACATTCCCTCCCTCGACAAAGACCATTTCTACTGGAGATTTACCAGGATGCTTCTGCAGGATTGTTTTGATTTTTAGAATTTGGCTTAAACGAATCACTGAAGCATCTAAATACAAAATTACATTTTTCATACTTTTTCCATTTTCATGAGAAGCTTTGTTTCTTCTAAAAGATGATAACCTAACCATACTTTTAAACTGGTCATAGACTGTATCACTTTCTTGAATTAAGACTTCTAACGGTCTATCCAAAAGACTGAGCCATTTACAATGCAGTTTTATAGTAGTGCCATTTTTTTCTGCCATCACAATTGCATAGAGCAGTTGGTTTTCTTTTAAAATCTCGTGGTTCTTCTCATAAAGACCATTCCAAACCGGCATTTCATATTGTTTGGTGCCATCACTGATAGTTAAAATAGCAAATTTTTTCTGATTCTTCTGTGAAACTCTAGTCTTTATATCTTCGATAGTAAACGCTATCCTGACTAGCTTTTCGCCTTCACTTTTGTCTAAATCGGAAAAAGGAGTACAGGAAAGTTTTTGCAAATGGGACTTAAAACTATCCATCGGATGGCGGTTCAAATAAAACCCTAAAAGCTCTTTTTCTTTTTGTAAACTTTCCAGTTCTGTTGAAGGTTTTAAAACTTTTGGTTCTTTTAAATCTTTTTCTTTTACATCTTCAGCATTTCCAAAAAGGGAAAGAATGCCTTTTTTATTTTCTTCTTCTTTTTTTAGTGCTTCTTCGTAGAGTTTTTCCGCACTCTGCAAAAGAGCATCTCTGCTCCATTTAGTAAAATCAAAAGCTCCTGCTAAAATTAAGACCTCGATATTCTTTTTACCGACTTTGTTTTTATCAATTCTGGAAATAAAATCTTTTAAAGAACTAAAGGAACCCTTTTGTCTTTCATGGCAAATAGCTTCCACTACTCCTTCTCCTACGCCTTTAATACCGTTCATGGCAAAACGAATCCCTTCAGCAGTCGCTGTAAATTCTTGGGAAGCTTCATTAACATCCGGCGGTAAAATAGGAATAGACAGAGCTTTACTTTCTGCGATAAATTTAGCTACTTTAGTCAGATCATCGCGGTCGCAAGTCATTAACGCTGCCATCCACTCTTTGGTAAAGTTAGCTTTGAAATAAGCTGTGGCATAAGACAGATAAGCGTAAGCCGCTGCATGAGACTTGTTAAAACCATAAGAAGCAAATTTTTCAATCTTATCAAAAATAGAAACTGCGGCTTGTTCTGAAATTTTATTCTGCTGGCAGCCTAAAATAAACTTTTCTCTTTGCTTGGCCATTTCTGTTTTGTCTTTTTTACCCATGGCTCTTCTTAAAACATCACCTTCTCCTAAAGAATAGCCAGCCAAAAGCGAAGCAATCTGCATCACCTGCTCTTGATAAACCATGACTCCATAGGTCTCTCCCAGAATATTCTTCATGAGCGCATGCTCAAACTCGATAGGCTCTCTTTTATGCTTACGTGCTATAAAAGAGGGAATCATATCCATTGGACCTGGACGATAGAGAGCTAAGACCGCGATAATTTCTTCAAAACGGTCGATATGCAACTGTTGAGAAAGCCCCTGCATGCCTCCTGACTCTAACTGAAACACTCCCAAAGTGCGGCCACGGTTCAACAGTTTATAAGTTGGTTTGTTATCCAGCTCCAAAGAGGTCCAGTTAATTTTTAGATTTTTGGACTTTTCCACTAAATCAGCAGCTTTCTGCAGAGAAGTCAAAGTCTTTAAACCTAAAAAGTCAATCTTAAGCATACCAACAGCTTCAGCCGGCTTCATGGCATATTGAGTGACAATCATATCGGCATCTTTAGCAATACAAACTGGTACATGGTCGGTAACTGAATTCGCAGAAATAATAATGCCGGCAGCATGGATCGAGGTATTGCGAATTGAACCCTCAATTTTTTTAGCTGATTCCAAAACCATTCTGGCTTCTGCATCATTTTTACAAAGAGCTTGCAGCTCCGGATCCATTCTAAGTGCTTTTTCCAGTGTCATATGCGGATCATCAGAAACCAGTTTAGCCATCGCATTGACTTTAGAAAGAGGCACAGACATAACTCGGCCGACATCTTTAATAGCCATCTTAGCTTTCATTTTACCAAATGTGATAATCTGAGCGACATTGTCTTTACCATATTTCTGAATGGTATATTCAATTACTTCGTTTCTTCTTTCCATGCAAATGTCCACGTCGATATCGGGATAGGACATCCTTTCAGGATTGATAAAACGTTCGAAGAAAAGATTAAACCTGAGCGGTTCAATTTCAGTAATGCCGATTAAATAAGCAATCAGAGAACCGACTACCGATCCTCTACCAGGACCGACTGGAATGTTTTGTTTTTTAGACCAAGAAATAAAATCATGTACGATCAAAAGATAATCAGAGAGTTTTTTAGAAGAAATCAAGTTGAACTCTTCTTCTAACCGCTCTTTGACCATTTGTAGCGGATCTTTTTTAGGATGCTTTTTAGTAATCTCTTTCAGCTCTTTAGGCCCATAACGTTTTTCCAGATTACTTAAACATAAATGATAAAGATAGGCTGAAGAAGGATCTAGATCCTCTCTTTTATAAGGACTTTCAAAAGCCGGCGGTTCAAAAACCGGATAATGCTTAGTCTTAAAATTAAAATTAAACTGGCACTTCTCAGCTACTTCGCTAGTGTTTTCCACAGCTTCCGGCAGATCTTGAAAAAGAAGAGTCATTTCTTCTGCTGTTTTAAAATCAAAAGCATGGGAAGGATAAACTCTGCGTTTAGGATTGGGAATGCGGCTTCGTACATGTCCTTTGCTATCTTTTTCCCAGATCTCACACGGTTCTCCTGATTGCACGTTCAGCAAAATCTCATGAGCTTTCCAATCTTCTTTTTTTAAGTAATGAATATCATTAGTCGCTACGCATTTGATCTGTTTTTCTTTTCCAGTTTCAACCAGTTTTTGGCAAATCAGTTTTTCTTTTTCTATAAAATCATAATACTTTTGCAGAACCCAAGTCTCTTTTTTCATACCATCTGCAAGCAACTCTTCTTCGGTCATTTCATGGCGCTGCAGATCAAAATAAAAATCTTCTTTAAAAAGTTCTTGGTAAAAGTTGACCTCTTCTAAAAATTTCTGATCTTCTTCTTTATATAAAAGATGAGCTAAGTATGAACTATAAGAACCGGTTAAACAGATCAATCCTTCAGAATGTGCCGCTAAAAGCTCTTTATCGATTCTGGGGTAGTAATAAAAACCCTCTATAAAGGCTAAAGAAGAGAGTTTGGAAAGGTTTTGGTAGCCCTGTTTATCTTTCACTAAAAGAATGATTGGGAAAGAGCTAGCTCCTCTTCCTCCTTGCTTTTTTTTCTCAAAGCGCGAACCTACTGCCATTCTTAATTCGCAACCGATAATCGGTTTAATATCAGCTGTTCTGCAGCTTTTATAAAATTCAACAGCTCCATATAAGTTGCCACTGTCAGTTAAAGCTACTGCCGGCAGTTGTTCCGCTTTAGCTTTTTTGACAATGGCTTTGACCGAAAGCATCGAATTTAAAATAGAGTATTGAGAATGGACATGTAGCGGAACATAACTCATGAAGAGGCTCTTATTTTTGTGGAACTCTAAATTAAAGTATAGACCTCGAAAAAAAGCTTGGCAAGCGCTTTTCAAAGATCTAAAAACAAACCTTACTTACTCATCTTAGCATGAAAAGAACCAGGCGTTACCGACCACAGCGTACTCAAAAGTAAAAGAGCAATCACGGCTGCTGCAACTAAAATAATAAAAAAGCCTTCCCATCCATATTGCTGCATAAAATTACCTAGCGGTCCACCAGCTACAGCTGCTCCAATATAAGAAAAAATACCAGTAAAACCAGTCGAAGTACCAGCTGCTTTTTTATGCGAAAGCTCTGCTGCCGCAACACCGATTAGCATCTGAGGTCCAAAAACAAAAAAGCCGATAAAAAACATAATCAGAGAGTCAATCAAAATCCAGGAAGCGGGAAACATCCAGAACGCAACAACCATCACCACAACCATAAAAGAGAAAATAACATTAATCTGTCCTCTTCGGCCCTTAAAAAAAAAGTCCGAACACCAGCCAGCAAACAGCGAGCCGAAAAAACCACCGACTTCAAACCAACAAACGGTAATACCAGCTTTTATAAGTGTGTAGCCCTTGCCTTCGACCAAATACAACATGCTCCAGTCATTGACTGCTGTGCGAATGATATAAACGAAAAAAGAGGAAATCGCTAAGACCCAGATATACTTATTTTTAAGCACATAGCTAAACAACATTTCTTTAGCGCTGACATTTTTTTCTTTTTCGATTTTCTGTTCAGCTGCGTCTCCTCTAAATGTAGCAATCGGAGGTAAACCTAAAGACTGAGGAGTATCGCGCAGCCGGTTGATTAAATAAAGTCCTACTAAAATACAAGCTGCTCCTGGAATATACATTGACCAGCGCCAGCCCAAACGCGCTGAAACAAAAGCTCCGAGCAGGGGGATAATAGCTCCACCTAAATTATGCGAAGTATTCCAAATCGACCACCAGGTACCTCTTTCGTTACGCGAATACCAATGGGTTAAAAGCTTAGCGCAGGGAGGCCAGCCCCAGCCTTGAAACCAACCGTTCAACCCCCAAAAAACACCAAGAAACAAGAGGCCTGAAGAAAGTCCAAAAAAAATGTTGAAAATACCGGTTAAAATCAACCCGAAAGACATGAAATATCTAGGATTAGATCGGTCTGACAGAATACCAGATAAAAACTTACTGACTCCGTAGCTTAAAGAAAGAACGCTAGCCAAAATACCCATTTGAGTTTTATCAAAGCCCAGTTCCTGAATCATGACCGGCATCGCAAAAGTAAAGCTCTTCCTGGTAAAATAATAGAAGACATAGCCGATGTACATGGAATAAAGAGTGCGGATCCGCCAATAGTGATAAAGAGATTTAACTTTTTTAGGATTTGTAATTTCTGGAGGTATCGAGGCTGGCTTCAAAAAATCAAAGAGTTTCAATTAGCACTCCTTTTCTTAGTTTTTTTTCGTTTTTTTAACTTTTTGTTTCAAAAAACTTAAATTAATTAAAAAATATGTTTTACCAAAAAAATTAAAAAAAAGACATGTTATGCCATCCAGCTTATCTGGTCAGAAAAAACTCTGTCAATCAAATTATTATTGCTTTCCTCTTTTCCAAAAACCTCTTATAATACTCCATGAATATAAGAAATTGATTTTTACTTTCACTTTTTAATAGGTTTTTATGTTTTTTGATTATAGAAGGACCCATACTTGCGGTGAATTGACCTCTCAGAATAAAGATGACACTGTCACCTTAAGTGGCTGGGTCAATAAAACCCGCGACCATGGCGGTTTAATCTTTGTCGATCTAAGAGATAAATTTGGTCTGACACAGATTGTTTTCAATCCAGATGTTTGCTCTGGCTTAATGCAAAAAGCCGCTAGTTTAAGAAGCGAATGGGTCATCTCTATCAAAGGAAAAGTCTTTGAAAGAGGCCAAGGGCTAATCAATCCCAAACTAAAAACCGGAGAAATAGAAGTTAAAGTTGAAGAGCTGGAAATTCTTTCTACAGCCCGCACCCCTCCCTTTGCTATTACAGAAGAGAGTGATGTCAATGAAGAACTCAGATTAAAATACCGCTATTTAG
Source organism: uncultured bacterium (assembly GCA_964618335.1). GTDB lineage: Bacteria > Chlamydiota > Chlamydiia > Chlamydiales > SM23-39 > CAZTYI01. The sequence continues at coordinate 659 of CAZTYI010000066.1, read as the reverse complement.
ATTTGCGCAGAGGCCCTCTTTTAAAAAAACTAGAGCTACGCCACCGTGCTCTTTTTACGATTCGGGAATTTTGCTTAAAAAACCATTTTATCGAAGTAGAAACTCCTATCCTTTCCAAAACGACGCCTGAAGGAGCCCGCGACTATCTCGTCCCCTCTCGCGTCTATCCCGGTAATTTTTACGCTTTGCCTCAATCTCCCCAGCTTTATAAACAACTTTTAATGATCAGCGGTTTAGACCGCTATTTCCAAATTGCTAAATGTTTCCGCGATGAAGATCTGCGAGCTGACCGCCAGCCTGAGTTTACCCAAATCGATATGGAAATGTCTTTTGCTACCATAGACGACCTTTATCAAATCATTGAACAGTTGATGCAAAAACTTTTCAAAACTGTCAGGTTATCCAGCATTGCCTGTGAGTATATATGCAGCTTAAGATCGTCCCGCACAAATTGTTCCGCTGGGTTGAATTGCATTATCAGTTGCTCTTTTTGATTTCCTTATACAGTTTGAACAGTTCCTTAAAGGCTCGCAGAACCACGCTGATTTTTGCGCCGGTCTGCCGGCCGGCGGTCCTGGGATAATGATGAACCCCTTTTTGTATAATTCGATAGCCTTTCCTTTTGGCTCGACATATCTCTTTGCCAGGCTGATATTACC
>CAZTYI010000065.1:0-6609 GCA_964618335.1 uncultured bacterium | reverse complement strand
AGCTTTCAGCGGACTGACGCTTTCCGAGCTTTTGATCCAAAATGAAATGACAATAACTAAAACCAGCCGTGCAGAAATTATGAAAAAGCTGGAACGTGTATACACAGTTATGGAAAAAGCGGTAGATGACGGTATACAAGCTCATGGTGTTCTGCCAGGACCGATTAAGCTCAAACGAAAAGGCGCACAACTTTTTCATAAAGCGCAAGTTCATCCGATGGAAGGAGCCGACCGGTTTTTAGTGTACATAGATGCTTTTGCGATTGCCGCAGCCGAAGAAAATGCTGCGGGGCATATTGTAGTAACAGCTCCAACTTCAGGCTCTTCAGGTATATTACCAGCTATACTCTATCTTTTAAGGTATTATTTTGAGATGCCCAAAGAAAAATTGCTCGAAGGTTTGATAGTTGCCGCTGCTATTGGTTTTATCGTGCATAAAAATGCTAGTATTTCCGGAGCAGAAGTAGGCTGCCAGGGAGAAGTTGGTGTTGCTTCTGCCATGGCCGCTGCACTTTCAGCTTATGTTAATGACCGCTCGATTGACACTATTGACGAAGCCGCTGAAATAGCGCTTGAGCATAGCTTAGGATTGACTTGCGACCCTATTGGTGGATACGTTCAAATCCCCTGCATTGAACGTAATTCTTTTGGCTCTGTCGGTGGTTATAACGCTTATTTAATAGCAGCTGCCAGCGATCCTAAGAAACAACGGCTAGGGTTCGACGAGATCGTCCGGGTTATGTATGAAACTGGAAGAGATATGTGCGATAAATACAAAGAGACTTCTACTGGCGGACTGGCTACCTGTCAGATCTTTTGTTAATTTTCTAGCAACCAAGACGATCAAAAGTAAAAATCAATATATTCATATATATGACAAGGAATCGGTTTTTTTAGAAGACAAACAACAATCTACTGAAACTTGTTTATGTCTTAGCTCTGTCGCTAGACTAAAAGCTATCTGCTTAGCTTTTTCTCCTAAAGGAATAAAATAAACAAAAAGACCCCGTCTTAGAGGCGGGGTCTTTTAAAAAATCTTTTGAATGTAATTCAAAATAAATTTTAATAAATTAATTTTGGCTTAGAACCGATATAATAGTTGGTATTGCAAATGGATCGTTTTCGGTTAAAGAAGAAACATTTTCTTTATTAAAAGAAATTATTGAACTTTTTTCTGAAATAGGAACAAATGCGGTAACTGCAGGAGGAGTATGACGAAGCATTGAAATTGTGCTTAAATTACTATTTATATTGTTTCTATTTATTATGTTTCTATCTGTTTCATTGCTGTTTTTTAAATTTTGTTCTTGTTTATCTTCAATGTTTTTATTTTTTCTTTGTTTTCTACAAATCATTTCTACCATTATTGTGGAGATTATTCCAAGACCTGCCGAAGCTGTAGCTAAAGCGGCTGGTGCCATTGTAGCTGAAAGGCCGGCGAAAAGGATCGGCGAGAAGTAAACAAGTGCGGCTAAAGCAGTGGTTGCGACTAAAGAGGTCATAATGGTCAGAGCTGTTTTTCTATGTCCATGAATAGCGGTAATTGCGGCAGTTGTGATCAATCCCAGAGCGGTGCCAGAAGCGGATAAAGCGATAGTTGTCATTTTAGCTGAAAGACCGGCAAGAAGAATTGGTGAAAAATAAACTAATGCAGCTATAGCGACTGAAGTTGCTAAAACAGTAACTGTAGTTAGGGCTATTTTTTTATAATTATTTTTTTTGTTTGTAGTGGGATTTTTTTCGTTTTCTTTTATTAAGTAAGCATTATTAGTATAAATAGGATTGCTAGGATCGCTTAATACTGTATTAGACATATTTTTTCTCCTTTCTTTCTATTATATTTTTATATCTTATTTATTATGCTTTAAATTATATTACTTTATAATAAAAAAAAACAATTTAATACATTATTTTAATTTAACAAATACAATATAAATTAATTAAGATAAACCAAGTTTCTATCTCTAGAAATTCTATAAATCTCTTATAAAAAATAACTTAAAGAAAAACTCCCTCATTTTTAAAATGTTTTGTTTACAACAACCAAACGTTCGAGGGAGCTATGAAATCAGAAATTATTACAATTTTTTGCTTATGTGATGATTTTATTAAAGAATTGTGTATTGTGCAAGACCCGCAAACAAAAAATATCTGACAGCTAAGTTATAACTGACGGCTAGGGTTCGACGAAATCGTCTGGGTTATGTATAAAGCTGGAAGAGATATGTGCGATAAATGCAAAGAGACTTCTACTGGCGGACTGTCTACCTGTCAGATCTTTTGTTAATTTTTAATTTTTACTATGCAGCTTTTGAAAATGAGCAATCAGTTCTTTAAAAGGCACAAAATCAGACTCTCTTTTTTGCATATCTTTGATTTGAGCTGATTCTTTTTTGAGTTCGTCTTCTCCAATGATTACAGCATAGGGTACTTTTAGATTGTTGGCGATTTTGAGCGCCTTATCAATTTTTTTAGAAGACAAACAGCAATCTACTGGAACTTGTTTATGCCTTAGCTCTGTCGCTAGACTAAAAGCTATCTGCTTGGCTTTTTCTCCCAAAGGAATAAAATAAACAAAAGGTACTGAAAGATCAGGTACTGATACTTTTTGAGCGATTAGCGTTTGAATAACTCTTTCCAAACCTACTCCAAAGCCTATCCCCGCTAAATCCGGACCCCCTAAATCTTTAACCATGCCGTTATATCTACCGCCGCCGCCTAATGAGTTTTGGGCAATTTTAAGCGTGCTGACAACTTCGAAAACAGTATGGTTGTAATAATCTAATCCCCTAACCAACTTATCATCGATCTTGTAAGGGATTTTAAAGGTCTTTAAAAGTTTTAGAACATTGTCGAAATGTTTCTCAGCTTCCGGCGTTAAAAACTCTCTGATTTTAGGAGCATTTTGAATCAGCTCTTTATCTTTTTTATCTTTAGAATCCAGAATACGCAAAGGGTTGTTTTGAAAACGTGTTTTACTATCTTCGGAAAGCTGTTCAAAAGAAGGTTTAAGAAAAGCCTGAATAGCCTTTTGATAATTTAAACGGGAAGCTAGATCTCCCACAGTATTGATATTAACGATAAACTCTTTCAGACCCAGGCGTCTCAAAAATTCAGTCAGTAGATCAATAACTTCGACATCCTGTTCATAAGAATCTTCCCCAAGAATCTCGACTCCAAACTGGTGATGCTGACGATATCGGCCGGCTTGCGGACGATCGTAACGGAACATTGGCCCCACATAATAAAACTTATAGGGCATCGAAACCATGTTCAGCCGGTTGCCAATAAAAGCACGGAGCAGACTAGCTGTACCTTCAGGCCTTAAAGCTAGATCTCTGTCGGCTTTATCTTTAAAGGCGTACATTTCTTTCTTAACCACTAAATCAGACGCTTCCCCTGCTCCCCTGACAAAAAGGTCGAGACTTTCAAAAATCGGTGTTCTGAGCTCTTTAAAGCCGTAATCCAGGGCAATCTTATCAATGACTGTTTCTATATATTGCCAATAATGGGTCAATTGCCATAGTTCATTGGTACCGTAGGGTACAACGTCGAAGAGGCCTTTGGGAATTTGGAAGGGCATGGTTATTCCTCTAGAAAATGGATTGCTCTAAAATTATATTTTTTTCTAAATCTAAATTATCTTAACTAGAAAAAAAAAGCTAGCATCCTCTCTCACAATACTAAAAAAGCTTTTATCTGCCTTTTGAAGACTTTTTTCTAAAGGCTAATCTAGAACTTGCCTTATTCTGAAACTTGTTTTGTATTTTATGATAAGACTTATTGTCTAAATCTTGAAATTTAGCCTTTTTTGGCGCTTTTGGATTAATTTGATTCCCAGCAGGAGCAGGAGAATCGGTATGAGCTGTTTTTTTAGCTTGAGAATCTGAGGGCTGGGCCTTTGGCTGCTCTTTATTTTTATTTTTTTCCGAATCTTCCATAACAAACTCCTTAATGAAGCGATTAAACTTTAAATCTATACTTTTTACAAAATTTTTGGCTAGTGGCTTTTAAGTCTAATTTTTAAGGATAAAACAGATTAGACTCTAACTAACTACTTTTTTTGTTTAAGTGGTACGATCTTTTCTTAAACATAAACAGGATGGCTTCCGCCGTAAACGCCAGCTCCATCATCAACATTATCATCTGCATCAGTAACAATAACTTCTTCAACTAATCTAAAGTCTCTATGAGCAATTTCAACTGCATGAGCAGCTTTCTTTAACTCTGTTCCCAATAGTTCAAAGAGCTGCAAGAAAAAGCTTTGGTTTAGCTCTTTGCTACAGAAAAAAGTTTTTAAAGCATCTTTTAAAGTGTGATGCAGTTCGCTTGGTGCAGGCATACCTTTTCTTGCTATCCAGTTTAAATTCTGAGCAATGACATTATGAATCAAGTGAGCTGCCAACTTAGTTTGACTGTCCATATTTATCGCAATAGCCTCACTCATGGCAACCAAATCAACTGGGTCACCAAACATAATATCTCCCATCTCACCATCTAGAGATTGTAAAGATGCAGCAGTAGAATCAATTATCATCTTGTGTGAAGAACGTAAAGGATTACAACTATCAGAAACAGTAGAAGCAATTTTAGTGCTAACATACTCGGTTTCTAAAATAGAGCGAACCCAAGTACCTTCCATCAATCCTCCAATACCAAAAATAAAGCGGGAAAGAAAATCCCAATAAACATCGGTTTCAACGGCGCTAGCAGTTGTAGCTTCGTGCGTTTCTGATAAAATAGCCGTAATTAGTTCCTTGTCTATAACAAGCTCAGGATCGTTAGCTTGTCGTTTTTGCAGTTCTGCTTTTAAACGTTCTACAAACTCTTTAATAACTTTCTTGCTCTCTTCTTTTATTGTTTGGTTGGTAATTAAGTCATCAGGTAAAAGTTCAAAAACAGCTGTTTCAAGTTTTGTTTGTAAATCATCTATTGCAGTACTTGTTTCTTCTTCCTCAGCTAAAGCAATCAGCTCTGCTTGATATTTACCGGTACATAACATAGAACTAATAGATTGCTCAATAAACAGATCGTTTAACAGAGGAAAAATCTTTTCTGCACAAAGATGGTTTAAATAGGTTGGATTAGAAAATTTCTCTAATAGGCTTTTTGCTATGTTATCTTTGATAGCCTTTTCAATCATAGGTCGGATATAGTCTGCTAAAAATGTTTTAATACCGCTAGGTAATTTAATTTGTAAATCAGTTGGCAAACTGGTTAAGCGGAAAATTTCTTTTAGCTGCTCCGTAATAACAGATATTGCCTCTCCAATTTTTGGTTTATCCTCTTCTTTGATACTCTCTTTTGATAATATGTTTTTTAACAATATGTTCTTGAAAACTTCTAAAGATTCTTGGCAAAGCTCTTTCATTTCATCTGCTGACAAAATAGTAACCATAAGCTCTTCTGTTACTTTCAAAAGAATTTTTTCTAAATCTTGGTTGGTCAAAGGTGTTGGAGGAAAATTTTGTTTAATTGCTTCCCCTAAAAACTCAGGTGTTTCACCTAAAGCTTCCCAACCGCTCTGTTTTGTTCTAACTTTTTGCTGAGCTGTTTGAATGTTTCCTGCACGTGTATGAGCTTTAGTTACAATCTGATCAAGCAAAGCCGTATAATCTACTTTTTCTAAAAGAGCAATCAGTCTATGTCCAAGTCTTTCAGAGATTTGCTTTCCAAGCGCTTGAGTAGTAGTAGAAACAGCTTCTTTTAAATCACTTTCACTAAAACTATTCAAAATATTGGTTACGTCATGTATTTGTTTGAAAATAACATTTACATTATCCACTAAACTTTTAAAGCTTCGTCCTAATTGCCAGCTAATAGCTTCAACCATCGCTTTTTGTAATTGTTCTTTTTGTGCTGCTTCTAAGGTAATTGGTAATTTTGGATTCTGGATAAGAGCTAAGATAAATTCGATAACATCTGGATCTGCTTTTCGATCACCTGTTAACGATTCCAAATAGGTTTTTAATTGAGCTATCAATTCAACTGAATTTGGCAATTGAGGGAAAATTCGCGTTAATAGACCTTGAACGTTTTCTTTCAACTTTCCTTCTTCATCCGGTATAACCACAAAAAGAGAAATAGTGGTTTTTAAAATACCCAACAAATGCGGAATAAATTGTTGCATAGCAGGTACAGCGCTGTTATATTTTTCAGAACTGCTGGAAAGTAAAGTTTTAAATTCGTCGAGTTTTTGTTTGTACAATGTTTGTGAAGATAACGGAGCTCTTTCATCTTCAAATAAAGCCTTTAAGGCATTTTCAGCAATGGCCGTAAAGGCAACATAGAGAGCTTTAAAAGACGGATCTTTTATTACCGAAGATTCTACTTTTAGACTAACTGGTAAAATTTGCTCTGTCACTTCTCTAACAATAGCGGATTCTGGGCTGACAACATCTTCTCTTTCTTTAACAATAGTTCCTGGCGCAGTACCTGCTAGCCTTTCTAGATTATCAAATAGACTAACATGACCATCATTAGCGTTTCGTTCATTATCAAACAAATATTCATCTAGGTTATCTAAATCAGATTCTTGTGGCTGCTCTGTATTGAGGTTAAAGAGATTTCCGATCCCCTGAATAAATCCCTGCCAAATTTTGTAAAGTT
>CAZTYI010000064.1:2741-6626 GCA_964618335.1 uncultured bacterium | reverse complement strand
TCTTTATTTAAACGATCAGGAATTGGTTAAACAGGTTATTTCTCTAGCTACTCCTTTTAAGGGCACTAAGGTGGCTAAGGTTGGTTTAGGGAAATGCGCGAAAGAAATGGAATCCGGGTCATCTTTTTTAGAAGCTCTTTTAAAAGATCTAGTCAATCAAAACAAAATCAGAGTCGATCAAGTGGCCACTTCTTTTGACCAAGTAGTTGTGCCTTATACTTCTTCTCTTTTGGAAAAAGAGCTAGGCAGTAAGTATGTCTTAGAGGATTTAGGACATGCCTCATTACTTTTTTCAAAAAGAGTTAATGCTAAGATTATCAGTTGGTTATTGTAATTTGAGCGCCTTTAATCAAGACGTGTATCCACATATCAGTGGGAGTAATGTTTATATTTTTGGAATATTTGGAAAAGTTATAGCGGCTATTTTTAATTTTCCAGGAAAGGGTATAACTACCAGGCTTGACTTGCAGGAAAGTCAGACCTCTTTTGCCTTGGTTGTCGGCTTTTTTTAAAACAATGTTTTCTTGGTTGAATTTCACTTCTGTGATCTTTTCATCTGCAGAAAATGAATTATCATTAATCGTGATTTCTATTTGAACGAGATTATCAGCAGCATTATTAATGTCTGCTTTGGCATAAGAGACGTTAATAGGTGTTAAATTGTCATCAGCATGATTTTTTAAAAAAGCAGTGGCTTCAAATCCGCCATAGACAAGTAAAAGAGCAGCTGCAAAAATAGCAAAGGTTTTTAACACGTAGCCCATTCTCATAGAAATTTCCTATAAAATTTTTAGATTCTATTTGTTTCCATACTCAAAAAGACAATTAAATTAAATAAAATTGTTTTCTTTTTTACATTTTATTGCTATGAGTTGAAATATCAGGGGAATGGATATGAGAGTATTTTGTTTGCTTTTGAGTTTAAGTTTAGTCGCTTTATTTAGTAAAAGTCCTAATCTTCAGATTGTTGGGGAGGACAGAACCCCTGAACCGGAAAACACGACTCTGGTGGTATCTATTCCAGAAGATGGAGATGTGGAAGATGATCCGGTTTATTTGCAGATCCGTCTCCAAGGTTTTCCTTTAGGTACAGAGCCTAACTTTTCCAGAGAAGACGATGTCTATAACTATTCGATGGGTCAGAATATGCGGATTATTATTGATGACCACCCCTTTTTTGCTACAGTCGGGCCGAAACTAGACCCTTTGCGGGATCAAGGTGATTATTACGAGTCTAACTATAAGATCGAGGTTTCTTTTGAGCTTTCTCCAGGCAAGCATGTCTTCCGGGTTTATTTAGCACGTTCTTTTGGGGAGAGTTTAAAAAGTGAAGGAGCTGTAGCTGCTGGATATTTTTATTTTAGAACTAAAACCAACGGCTATAAGTTTGATTTAAATAGACCCTATCTTACTTATAATGAGCCCTCTAATTCACATCCCTATGCTTTTAAAAAACCAATTTTGTTAGATTTTTTAGTCGAAAACTGCACTCTTTCTAGAGATGGCTATCAAGTCAGGTTAACCATTGATGGCCAAGAGATCACTTATTTAACTTATCCGCCTTATTATATTTATGGGTTGTCTAGAGGGGAACATACTGTTGAGCTAACTTTAGTCAATAAAAATAAAGAGCCGGCGGATGGCAGTTATAATCGAGTGAAACGTGTTATTCGGGTTTTCTAATTTCCTTTTTTCCATTCGCTTAGTGTATTTAAAAGCACATGATAGAAAAGCGAATGTTTAGCCAGATCAGGCGTTTTATAAATATAGCCCATCAGATGATTTTTATTTTTCCGATAAAAACAGTTGGTTAGATCTAAAGAAGACAGTTTTAGTTGTTTGATAGCTGTTTCTAAGGTTTTTTTTAAAGAACCATCTTCAGTTCCGATCATAATTAAAATGTATTTGGGCATAGAAAGGGTTTTAATCAGGAATTTTTGTTCTGATAGATCCCTTTCAATTACATGCAGAAAAAGCAAGAAGAAAGCTTTTAGAGTGTCTATATCGATAATGCTTTGCTGAATAGCAGGTCTAAGTGAAAAGAAGAAATTTTCTAGCAAAAACTCTTCATTGCTGGTCAGTTCGGGAAGTTCTTTTTTTAGCTTATAAAGAGCTTGGCTTTGTTTATAGATCATACCTCCGTTAAAATCACGGAATTCACCAATGATTTTAACTATGTCTGAAACTACTCCGCTACGTGCCTTCTGTAGATCCAAAGAAAAATCTTTTCTAAAAAAAGGAGTTTTAATCAGGCTAACTTTAAAAAGATTGGCTTCTTTGGGGTATTTGTTTTTTAAAGACCCTATAATTTTGGCTTCTTCAGGTATAAATTTTAAAGAAGTTTTAGTGTTAGCAAAAAGCTGTTCAATGGAAGATAGGCCAGGTTTTAAGATTCTCAGTACAATAACTTGAAAAATCAGCTCTTTTTCAGTTTGTTTATCATAAGTAATGATCATTTGGGGGATATCGCGGACATATTTCAACTGCTTGGAAAGCAGAATAATATTGCGCAGGATTTCTTCTTCATTACGTGGCATGAAAATAGGAGAGAGTAGCTTTTCAACACGTTCTTTAATTTCTTCCGAGAGACAGTTTTTAAGAATTTTTATTTCGTCTTGAGAAAAATCAGTTCCATCGCCTTTTCTAATTTCCAGATAGACAGTTTTAAAATTGTTGGAGTTATTTTCTTGGATGAGAGAATCTTTGACAGCATGCAGATAGGGAATGCAGCTTTTGATAGCCTGCATTAAATGTTTTGTTTCAAACCGTTCAGTTTCATGGTTTACATTTAAAGCAACTAGCAGACCGATGACTGATTTTTTTTTATCTTCTTCCTCATAAATATTTTTAAACAACTTACAACGAATCTGTCTTTCAGGAGAATTAGAATCATAGAGCTTTTTGAAAAGATAGATAAAAGCAATTACTTTGCTGATGTAACGAGGGTCTCTTTGTGAGGTGAAGGTTTCGTTAAACAATAGGGCTAGATTTTTAATAGTATCAAACAGCTGACTATCGAAAACAGGAAATCGGCGGTTCATCAGACGGCTTAGGTTTTCTTTAATTTGCAGTAGATTTTTCTGTGAAGTTCTTTTGTAAAGAAAATTGGAAAAAGCTGATTTACTTTCTAAATGTGTATTTGGTTCTTTAGAAAGGTGGCGAGCTGAATGAAGGGAAAGTAGGTTGATTTTTAGTTGATCAAGAAAATAAGGAAGTCCGTTTAAAATAGTTTTCTTTTCTTTTTCGCTTTCAATTTTAAGGGTATATTCAGCCAGAAAAAAAGATAAAAAATCAGCTTCTGAAAAAGAGAAATTTAGAAAAAAAGAAGATTCGACATCCAGCTGTTTTCCGAGCAGTAGATTTTTAGAAAGTGTTTCATGAATAAAAGGAGCGACTTCGCTATTTTTATCAGCAAAACTTAAAACTTTGACGATCAAACTTTGGTTAGGAGCGGCAAATTGAGTAATAGGTAACTTTTTTTGCAACTCAATGATTTTGCTTTTAGTAGAAGTTTCAGTAGTGTTTGTACAAGGAGTTTTCAATAGAATGCTAAGTTCTGAGGGTAATATTTCTAAAAGCAGTTCTTTCGCTGGTAAAAACAGCGAATTGTTTGAGAGAGAAATTACAGGTCTATTTTTGTGTGCTATTAAGAGAGTCATTGTCCTCAAAATAATTTTTTTTCTAAATGTAAATCACCAATTAATCCTATCTTTACGCCTTTTACATGTGATTTTTGTAAAGTAAGGTAAGAGTGATGATATAACGGAGCGATAGCCATTTCGTCAATTAATTTTTTTCCAGCTCCCAAAGTTTTTCTAAAGAAAGTGGTTTTTGATTGATTAAAGTTTGAGGATCACCTTTAAAGGCGGTTCTTAGTTCTTTAGA
>CAZTYI010000064.1:0-2641 GCA_964618335.1 uncultured bacterium | reverse complement strand
AGAACAACTTTGAGAGAGAAAAATAAAAGCTTAAAGAAATCAACTGCAGTGAATATTATACTATCTTTTGTTTCATTATCAACGATGATGTAAACCTTTTGAATTTATTGATGGGGAGTAGGTCCAGTTGGTTCTGGTTTCCATTCTGACAGGGGAGCTAGAACAGAAAGCATATCGTCACATGAAATTGTATATTCTATTGGATTCGAAACCATATTCATCATTACACTGAATAATCCTTTAATAACCCTATTTGCTTTTTCAGGAAGAGAAGGTGTAAGGGTTATTTTAACGCCATTGGGGGCTGGTTCTATTGTAAAAGAAATTAATATAGGAAATAGTCGTTTAAACCGAGAACCTATCTTGCCTATCTTGCTTGTTACTTCAAAGCCACTGGGAAAAGAAATAGTGTGTTTTTCATAATCAGGAATGCACTCTACGGGGGAGGTGCGAGTTATGAGAGCTTGAATTGTATGCTCATATCCATCTAAGGTTATTTTGTCTATCTGTATTTGATCTCTAGTAGGAACCTTGCTTTGAGGTCTAATTCTGCGTAATATTTCATATGTAAATAATGCTACGTCTAATCTTGCTTGTTTTTCTTCGTTTGTCGTTGCTGGCATAGTTGAAAACATACGATTTACTATATCTAGACAATCTTTATTTGTGGCGCTCAAATCTTTTGGGTCAAAAGGAAGAATTGGTGGTTGATCAGGAGGGATAGAAGGTTGTGTTGAGCCTGCATTAGGAGGGGTTGTTGCACGTACCATAAAAAACCTTATTTTGTAATTACAATTAATTAACTAAAATTATTTTTTGTTCTCTATACTATTATCAGTAACATATATCTAATTAAAATTAAATTATAATTAAAAAAAATTACCATTTCATTAATTATATTATATAACTTTCATTCTCAATGTCTTAAGCTTTTAAATCTGTTTAGAAGAGAGGTTTAGGGCGTTTTAAATAAAATGAATAAACTATTAACGATTAACTATTTATTAATTATTAGTTAATTGTTAATTAATTATAAAAACCACATCTTTACTTATTAAATTGATTTAAAACTCTATTATAATAATAATTAAGTTAGTGGGGACTGTAATTATGGGTAAGAATAAAGCCAAAACCAAAATAGAAGGGCAAACTACCCTTTCCTTAGACGAAGCGTTGGAAAATCTATCGACCCTAGCTCAGATGGAGGTCGATGAAAAAACTACCATCGGACTTTTGAAAGGAGAAAGGATCGTTGTTGAAGGAGAAGATCATCCCTATACCGAAGTTCTTTGGCTCTTTCCTGAAGACCACTTAAACTTTATTGCCAATATTCGCCCCTCTTTTGCAGCTCTTTTAGTCCATTTAGACAAGCTCTGGGCTAAACATCAGATTGATTTTAATGATCCCCATACTAAAAAGGCCATGCAGTCTATTTTTTCTCTAGCGATCGATGCTGCGGAAAAAGTGCAAGCTTACTTTGCTCTTTTTGGCAAAGAGGTAGATTTAACCAAAATAGAAGAATTTGTCCGTCTGGAGGATTTTTGGAATAGCAAAATTAAACCAGCTTTAGGTTCGGAAGCAGAGCAATGGGAGAAAAATTGGGCTCAAAATACAGATAGCGCGGCTTTGAATTTTGATTTTACCGGACTGAAAGATTGGGAAACGATTAAAGAAGATCGTTCTTGGGAGCTTTTGCATTTAAAAGATGAGGATGAACAACCGCTTTTTGATACTCAACTGCTTAAAAGCATCAAAATTTCCGCTACCCTGAATGCTGCTAAAAAAACCAAAGAAGAATTTATTCTTTTTTTAGAAAAAGAAAAAAATGGAGATCTGCAGCTTTCTTCTAGACATATCCTGAAAATTTTAGAAAAAGATATCGAAAAGTTTTACAAGAGCCGTTTCAATTTTGCTAAAAATAGGCTTGCAGCAGTTGTCAGTAAGGCTTTCTTAGCGCTTTTTTTAGTCGCTAATCCACACAATCTTTTCAAAAAACCCAAAAACTGCTTGAGATATTTTCATGATTTTCATTCCTTTTTACGCCATAGCTTACAAACTTCGGAGTATCGCCAAGCTCTTTTCAGCCGAAAGACCAACCTGCTTTTTAGATATGTCAACGAGCTTTGCTACCAGCTGTTTACCCGTGTGATCACAATTAAAAAAGAAATGATCGGCTATTTACATCGTTTAAGAAGAAAGGGGACTAAAGGAGAAAAGCGTAAAGAGGCTAATCTGCTGACTAAAGTAGAACTGTTTGATGAAGATATTCGCTTTTTCTTACAATCATTACCCTCAGGCCCAGTCTTTAAGTTTTTGCAAGCTTTGAGGAAAGATAAATGGGGGTTTGACCCTCTTTTAGAAAGTAGCGCTCCTTCTAAAATTTATAGCTTTGAAATCCAAAGTAAAAATACAAATCACAGATGTTCGTTTCTGCATCTGCCTTCTCCTACCATTCAAGACAAAGTATCTAAGGCGACTATCGCTGATGAATTTGTCGGGTTTTTAGAAGGATTGAGAGCACATGATGAAAAACTGCTAATGGTTAATCTGCAGGATAGGATTTCCTATAAAGAAGCAGCTAGAGCCAAAGTTATTGAAGATTTGTCCCAAAGAGCAGAATTTCAAAAAGTGCTGACATTAG
>CAZTYI010000063.1:0-6704 GCA_964618335.1 uncultured bacterium | reverse complement strand
GCACAATTCATCCAACCATTAAAATAGTTGGCTTTCTTGTGTCCTTTAGCGTAAACAATCCTTTAGGATCACCTATATTAGGAGGGCCAACTTTAGCTTTTACAAAAACCATAATAAATTTCTCTTTTATAGATATAAAAATTTAAGACTTTCTTTTTGCTCTTTATGAGCTAAAGAAACTATAGCATAAAGAGGTCTCGAATCAATTTTTCCAAAGACAGAATAATTTTGAGCAGAAAAACATATTCCATAGGCGGACTTTTCATGCTCTTCAAGAAATAAATGCAAACTTTTAAGCCGTCCTTTATGTCCGCTTTTTACTTCGATTGGAACGATTTCTTGATTAAATTCATATAAAAAATCAATTTCTGCAGTACTGCTTTTTGCAGCTCTCTTCCAAAAATAGAGATCTGCTTTTCGACAAGGATGAGAATAACAAAGCAATTCCTGACCAACAAAAGCCTCTGCTACAGTTCCTCTATTAACAAATTCAATGCCCGGCTGTAAAAACCATGTAGAAAGATCAAATCCTAAAATCGCTTGACAAAGCGCTATATCTATCAAGATAATTTTAAACCATTCTAAGTTTAATTCAGCTCCCAAAGGAATTCCATTTCCAGCAGTATGATGAATTTCATGAATAACATTAGCTTTACACAACAGATCAAGGCAAGGAGCTAGTTCTCTTTTTCGATAATCTCCATGAATATTTTTATATTGAAATTGTTTCCCGATCATATGAGGAATTTGATTAAAGAGTGTTTCAACAAACTTCATTTGATGTTTTTTAGTATATTTCTCAAAATCTTGTCGATAGGATTCAATTAAATTATGGTGCACTTGAAAACTTTCTTTTGGATTTCTTGATTCAACCCATTTAGCAACAGCTTCCGGCATACCTCCAATAGCCAAATATTCTCCAACTAAGTTCATTAATTTTAGATGGATATTTTCAGAAAAAGACTCTTTTTGTTCTAAAATTGTCTTAACTAATGCAGAATGGCTGCAAGCACATAAAAATTCCATAAACGAAAGAGGATACATGTAAATACTAGACACTCTTCCAACTGGCAAACCTACTTTTTCTAAAGCAAAATCAAAAAGCGAACCTGCCGCGATAACGTGCAAAGAAGGTATGAGTTCGTAAAAATAACGAAGCGCTAAAATTGCCTTTGGTGCTTCTTGAATTTCATCAAAAAAAAGCAATGTTTTCCCTGGCACTATTTCTCGATCAACAAAAAGAGATAATTCGTGAAGAATTCTTTCTGGCTTTAAATCTTTTTCAAAAATCGCCTTTATTTTAACTAATTGTCATAATATACAACATTAATGTTCAAAAAGAAAGGATAAAAACTTATCATATTTATCGTTAACATGATAAATCATAATTTATACCTTTCTAAAGTCAAAAATTTAGTCTATTTATACTCTTTTTAAAAAAAAAGAAAGGTAAAAAATTATTTAAACCGATTTATTTTTAAAGCATATTTAAATAGATCGTGTTTAAAAAGAAAGGATAGGAAGTTTCTAAAAATCAAGTACATACAAAAACTTCGGACCCAGCGGGCTTCGTACTTTAATTTTAAGATAAGCATTAAAATTAAAGCTTAAAACTTTAAAAAACTGTTTAAAACTTTCTAGAAATTTACCTGAGAAGTCTGCAAATCAAAAGCATTTCTCTCTAAAATACGATAAGGCAGTTGCATTTTCTCAAAACGCATCTTCTTATCATAGACTCGCCCCTGTCTGATAATGAAAATATAATGCTTAACTTCGACAATTTCATCATTAGCCTGAACTCTTTCAAAGTAAATATACTCTACATCCCCGGAAACCAGTTTTTTCGTTTCATTCGGAGAACCCAATTTCTCTTTTAGCTCAACTGCAGTCATCCCTCTTTCTACTTCGCTAAAACTCTCTTGAGTAACTACTTTACCGCCTGAAGCACAAGCTGCTAGCAGAAAACAAACTATTAACATACATTTATTCATACTTTCACCTACTCGCTTGATTTAGATGCAGGAGGCTTCCAAAGGCGTCCCTCAATTTGGGTACGAAACTGATCGGAAGTAACATATTCGACATGCATTAAATAACTGCCGTCCGGCTGGAGATAATAAGATTCAAAACCTTCGAAATTAAGTTCATGAGAACGAAACTCCCAAGCAATTAATTTATCATCGTAGACGCCATTGCCTACTACCCGGCCAATGTTGCTGTTTTCCATTTCTACCGTAAATTTTTTATCAGTAAAATCATAAAAAGTCAGCTCGTTTCTCATATTTTCTGCGATGCCGGTAATCTGCAATTCTTGAGAAGAGATAATTTTACCAGCAAAATCTGGCGTTTGAACTTGCCATTTAGTATAAAAGGCCAGTTCTTCTTCCACCATATTTAAAGTAATTGTACCCTCTCCAATCCAATTATTAGGGTTTAAGATAAAATCATGTTTCTTATTCAAAACATAAACCTTCTTGTATAAATACTTTGCAAAACTCCCAAAGCGGCCATCGTCGTTACTACCGAATTACCACCATAGCTGACTAACAAAAGCGGCACGCCGGCAATGGGTAAAAAACCGCACATCATACCAATATTTACTATAACATGCATGGCTAGATAAACTGCAATACCCGCCGCTAATAATCTACCAAAACTATCTTTAGCACATCTAGCCGTCTGAAAGCAAAGGTAAATAAGTATGTAAAAAAGAAAAACTAAAAAAATCAGTCCTGCCATCCCAAACTCTTCTCCAAAGGCTGCAAAGACTGAATCTGTATGCGCAGCCGGCAACCATTTTTTAGAAGAAAAAGAACTCTTTTGCCAGCCGCTGCCAGTTATACCGCCAATGGAAATAGCAATCTGAGAAGCTTTTTGATGATAGGTATTAGGATTGAGTCTTTCGTATTGGTACTCTTTCATAAAACTGGTAAAAAAAGGACGAGCTTTTTCATGAGAAATCGTGCCGGTAAAGATCAAAGCTACCGCAGTCAAACCAATCACCCCAAAAAACATAAAAGCTTTAATGATCCAACGCGGAACTTCGCCTAAATAACACATGACTAAAGTAATCGGATAAAGCACCAAAGCGGTTCCTAAATCCGGCTGTTTTAAAATTAAAAAAAAAGGAATACCGGTAATCAGCAAAACCTGCAAAGAAGTTGAAAAGCTTTTAATAGAATCTTTTTTTCGGTCTAAAAACCAACCTAGGCAAAGAACCACAATGAGTTTAGCATATTCAGAAGGCTGGACATTCATACCAATTAGCGGCAAACGATACCAGCGGTGAACACTTTGAATCGGGCTAGTAAAATAAAGTCCTAAAAGTAAAAAAAACATCAAAATATATAAAATCCAAGAAAAATCCCGCAGCCGGTTGTAATCAAGCCCAGCAAAAAATAAAAAAACTAGAAAACCAACTAAAAACCATTCGATTTGATTTTTAACTAAGGATACCTGCCCCATATCTTCTATTGTCATAGAATGAATAACCATCAGACTGATACCCATTAAAAGTAAAACAATCAAGATCAGCCTAACATCTATTCTCAAAAGATATTTGTGATGCCACATAGTTTTTTATTTTTTTTATGCTTTATGCTAAGCTTTATTCTATAGATTGAAAAAATTGTATTCAAAGTCAATTATTTCTATCTGAAGAAAGGAGTCTTAAAAAAAACCATTAAGATTAGGATTTGTTGATTATATGCTTAAATTAGAAATAGAAAATATTTTCTTAAAAGAAGTGGATTCCACTCAGCTGCAAGCTAAACGCGAAGCCAAGAATTTTTCTCCAGATAAGATCACTTGTGTGGTCGCTGATTCTCAAACTAAAGGCTATGGACGTTACCAACGGCCTTGGATCTCGCCTCACGGTTTTGAAAACCTCTATTGTACTTTTTATTTTCAACTACCCTTAGATTTTAAAAACCTAACCAGTATTTCCGAACTTTTATCTTATAGCATAGCCGAACTCTTAATCAAAAAAGACTTTTCTCCTCAGTTTAAATGGCCCAATGATATTCTACTTTCTCAAAAAAAACTGAGCGGCGTTCTCTGTGAAACTATTTTCGAAAAAGATAAGATCCAAGTCTTTTTAGGCCTTGGCCTGAATTTAAATTTACCAGAAGAAGAATTAGCCAAAGTCGATCAGCCGGCTACTTCTCTTTCTGTAGAAAGTCAAAAAAAATGGGACAGAAATATTTTTTTAAAAGAACTGGAAAGCCGTTTCTTAAAAAACTTAAGTCTCTTTTTCCAACAGGGATTTGCTTCTTTTGCGATCAAAATTGAAAAGCTCTTAACCCATAAAAATGAACCTATTATTTTTTATGATGGGCAAAACAAATATGAAGGACAGATCATTGCTATTAAATCTGAC
This sequence comes from uncultured bacterium, assembly GCA_964618335.1. GTDB lineage: Bacteria > Chlamydiota > Chlamydiia > Chlamydiales > SM23-39 > CAZTYI01. The sequence continues at coordinate 2,326 of CAZTYI010000063.1, read as the reverse complement.
GGGGCTTTAAGTTTTAAATTAAAAGCTACCGGAGAGATCAAAACTTTTTACAGCGGCGATCTTTTAAGCTCTAAAAAACCTAAAACCTAAAAATAAAAATGTAGCTTTAAAAGTTTTTTAATCATGTATCAAAATATCAACTCACAGAAAAATCCGAAAAGCCAAACACAAAAAAATAAAAAACCAGTTTTATCATTGATCGTTTTTTTGTTTTGTTTAAGCTTTTTGATCTTTGGACTGTCTTTCCGCCTGATTATGTCGGATGCTTTTTCTCCTGACCTGCTCAAGCATGATGTCCAAGGAGAATTTACTGCTTTTAACTGCCCTGAAATCCACCAGATTACTTCTCAAAAACTGCATTATCTAGGCGAAGGAATGCAAGCGATAGCTTTTGTCAGCGCAGATAAAAAATACGTTTTAAAATTCTTTTTAAAACATCGACGCTACAAAAAAATACGTCTACGACCTGCTCCTTTTTTACAAAAAATATGGGCTAACCAACAAAATAAACCTATCAACCTCTCTCCTCCTAATGACAAACGCTATGTACTAGAAAGCTATGACAGAGCTTTTAAAGAGCTCAAAGAAGAGACGGGACTAGTTGCTGTGCATTTAAGCGCTAGCGCTCAGGATCTGCCTTTTTGCCATTTAATAGGGCCTCAAGGCCAAGAACATGTGGTGGATTTGAATCGGGTTTCTTTTGTAGTGCAAAAGTATGGAGCGCTGGTTAAAGACCAGTTTTCTAAGCTGTCTTTGGAAGAAAAAAAAGAGGCTCTTTTGCATTTAGAAGGGCTGTTACAAAGAATCGCTGAAAAGGGATTTGTTAATAACGGAAAACGTTTTAATCAGGAAAATTTTGCTCTTTTAGATCAAAAAGCAATCATGATTGATGTTGGAAACATACAATTTTCTGAAGATCAAAAAGCTCATCCTCAAAAAGAAACCCAACGGCTTAAAAAACTATTAAAGAAATGGCAAAATTCCTTCTAAAGAATTATTTGAACAACCAAAATTAAATAGTTCAAATTCAAACATCAACCCTCCTTATTAAAAAATTTATTAAAAAAACATTAGCTTTTAAAAAAATAATTTGATAAAAGTTTTTCGTTTTTTAAGAGTTCTAATCTTAAAAAAGGAGTATTATATGGGAGAATGTACGGGATGTACAATCAGAGAAGCTAGGTTAAATGAAAGCATAGAAATGACACATAGAGCTTCTCAACAAGTTGCTGTAGTACGTGAAGAATTAATTGCAAAAAACCAAACTATAGAACAATATCGATCAGCTTTAGCAAGAGAAAAAAAAGAGCGGGAATTTTATGAGCAACAACAAACAACTGATAAAGCACATGAAGTCGCCTCCAATATTTTAGCAAGTGGAATGCTAACAACAGCAATTATAACCGGATATGTTGCTCATGCATCACCTGAAATAGCTGCTTCAGTAGCTGTTATAGGAACAGTAGCAACAATAACAACAGCAGGAATAGCTTATACCTGCATTAAAGCTCAAAAACTTTGGAACCGTTTTTTTTAAACAAAAGGAGATTAATTATGAGATTAGACACAACATTGTACGAAAGAACTCCCCCTACAGTCTACAACCAAAATATAGGGGTTAACAATGAGATCTTAAGAGACAGGATAAGGGAAGTAGAAGACAGAATCCTGCAAATGAAAAATACAGCTAGAGAAACACATCATAAAACACAAAAAAGAATTAAAGTTGCATTAACAGTTGCTGCGTGTTCTGCTGTTCTTATTTCTATTCGTTTAATTGCTTTATATTTTAATAAATCTTAAAAAAACAATGGCTATGACCCAAGATCAAATACCTGCTATATCAAATGCTAATAACTCGAATTCATCATTTGCTGTTTTAGAAGAGCGTCTTACACAACAGAGAGCAAGAGTACAGGCGAATGCTGAGTGGATTGAACAATTACGTCAACAAGCACTAGGAGAAAGACAGTTAGATGAAGAAATAATTGCTGGAATAGAAGAAAGAGCAGAAGAATTAAAAATTCAAGGTGAAGAATTAAAAAGAAAAAATGAAAGTTCAAGTTTAATTGCAATAATGGAAAAAATAATTTTCATAGCAGAAAAAACATTTGCTTTTTTTCAAAAATATTTAAAATGGGCAGTCTATGGCATCTACGTTTTTGTTGGATTAAAGATAAGTATTTTAACAATAGAACTTATAAAAACTCTTACGACGCTTTAAATAATCCAATTTCTAGCTTTGAAACACTTATTTTTTAAAAAACTTCCCATCTTCATATTCATAAATCAGCGGTTTGCCAGTCGGAATTTCCAATTTCACAAT
>CAZTYI010000062.1:0-6789 GCA_964618335.1 uncultured bacterium | reverse complement strand
ACCAGCCTATCTTCTATTTTCTTTTCTAATTGTTTAAAATCCAATTGTTGTAAAGAAAGTTCTGAAATTTGATTAGCTAGCTCATTCCAGCCATTTTTGGCAATAAAACTAAAAAATTGCTCTGAATTATAATGCCCCTTAGTAAGTTTGCTTATCGGTTCTATAAAAGTAGTAATCTGTTCAGAAAAATTAGCAATTTCTATTTCATACTGGTTTTGTAGAGCCAAGGTTGCAGCTTCAGTAGGAGATTTATGACCGCCGCCTATACTACTTGTAAAAATAAGGATTTTTTGTCTTTTGCTATCTTTCTTTAAAGTCTCGGCAAAAAGTCCGCTAAAAGAGGTAAATACCAATAAAACTAATAGTATTTTTTTTATAATCTTCATAATTCAAAACCCTAATCCTAAATTTATAGCCGCGCATTTATAAGTTAAATCTAACTGCATAAAAACTTTTACCGGCTGCTTAGGATTAAATTCATATCCTATAGCGCCAAAAGGAGCTAAAATAGGAGGCCAGATACCAATAGCTCCAATCCCCCAATAGAAAAAATTATTTTGTTTGTAAAAAGGATAATTTAAATAAAATATTTTAAAAAATGGTATCAAACCACGGCTACTACAGATCTGCATAGGAAAAGCATTTATAGAAAAATCAAACCCATGCTGCTTTTTATGTGTACGATATCCTACGCCAACTGTAGGAATAAAATTTTTATATCTCCAATGACTCCAAAAACCAAAACTTTCGGTTTGAATATAAAACATCTCATATCTTGTCTCAGCCTCAACCTTATCACTACTTAAAAGATCAAGCTCTTTAACTTGCTCCACTTCTTGTGGTTTATCTTGAGCAAAAAGAAAAGCTAATGGAACAAATAAAATTAAAAGTTTTTTTAACATTTGAATATGTTTTATATATTGTTTTTTTTAATCAATTTATTTAAAAAAACAATCATACCAAAAAAAACAAATAAATTCATTAGATTTGAAATCTTAAACAGAATAAAAAAAAGATTTATAATTATTTACTCAAGATCTAAAAGATCTAATATGCGTTCTGGATAAAGCCCGAGTAAAAAATCTTCTCTCAAAGGAAGTTTTCTTTCCATAACTAACTTGTTATATAAATCATCAATCCTTTGGAAATCCAGCTCGATATCATTTTCCCTAGCTAACTGAAGCAAATATTCGTAAATGAATTTTGACCTATGGTACAAAGCTTTCTCACAGCCCTTATAAAAAGCCGCTTCAATGTTTGGAACATCTTTTAATTGAATATCAACGCCCATTTCATTTGTGAATTCCACAAAATCAATAATATTATGAATGGAAGCTTTTGCAATTGCTCTAAAAAGGCTTTCTTGATAGCCGTTTTTTAGACTAGGATTTACCCCTGCTTCTTTTAAAGCTTCTAAAAAATCTTCAATCAGGCCTTCGTTGTTACATTGTATGCCGTGTACAAGACCGTCCATAATAGCGTCGTCTAATCCAGGTATTTTTGTAATGTCCAATTCGATATTAATAGTTTTTAATTCTTTAATAATTCTCTTTACCGCGAAAATATCTGTTCTTGCCATTTCCTTTCTTAATTTTTGATAAACAAGCTCCTTAAGACTAGAAATACTCACAGATAGCTCATGAGACTGGGCAAATTGGATAATATCTATAAAATCAGCTAGATTATTTTTTATAGAAAGGATCTCAAAAACGCCTTTTTTAAAAGACTTTTCAATCTCCGGAATATGGTTTAAAGAAATTTCAATGTTACGGCTCTTAGCTTCGCTGATACAATCAGATACATTTTTAGAAGTCCAAAAACGCGAATATTGAGATACCGCTTTTTTAATGTTTTTCTGTATTTGATTTTTTGATTTCTCAGATACAACGCCTTGATCAATAAAAACATTGTTTTCTTCTGCAATTTCATTCAAAAAAGCAAGGTAATCTCCATAAGAATCTTCTGTGATTTCGTTGGACAGATAAGAGCATGCTAAAGGGCCTTTTTTACAAGAAAATTCCACTAAAGCATCTTCCAATACTTCTTTTAAATTAGAAATGCTTTTCCATTGAATTTCAATCCCATGCTCTTTTAGATAGGCCAGATCAGATTGAGAAAGGAAATTTTTAATGTTTTTGGCAACATATTCCGAAACATTAGGGATTTTGGAAAGTTCAAATGCAATTCCTTTTTCTTCGCACCACGCTGCAAGTTTTTTAAATGTTTTTAATCCATAATTATTAGAGACAATCTGAGAATTAAGCTTTTCTAGCTTATCTTGCATTTTCATGCAATAATCAAGACCTTTTTCAACCCCTTTTTCTATTTCGATGCTTGAAAGATCTAAAACAAAAGACTTCGCAAAATCCATCAAGTTAAAGAAGTATTGTTTTTTATGATACTTATCTTGAATAAAAATATCGGCAATGGCTTCTTGTATAAATTTTTGCAATTTTTCTTTAGATAGATCTAGAGAAACTCCATACTGTTTTGCTTGAGCAATAAACTTTAAACAATCATCTACCTCTCCTTTTGACAAGGCACTTTCAAATCCTTTTTGCAACAAACCTTTGTAACCATCAATTTGATCCACTGAAATGCTTGGGAAATAAATATTTTCTCTTTTAGATTCAGCTATAAAACCATCTAAGGGAATGCCTTGAGATAACGCATGAGACATGCTTTCTAAAAGCAATGAATCAATATTTTTAATATCAGATAAATTTATTCCAATAGTTTGGACATCACGATTAATTTGAAACAGGAAAGACCCGTCAGACATTTTTCTAATATTGTCTTCTATGAGGCTCATCATAGTTTCATTAGAAATTACATTAGGTAAATTCACTGCAAAAATTGCATTAATCGATAATAAAAATAAAAAAATAAACTTTCTCATAAGACACCCTCACCTAAAAAAATTAATCTTAAAAAGATTACACATTAAAAGATTTTAGGTGTAGAGAAAAGCTGAAAAAGATTAGACCTTTTTGAGTAGTAATGTGGCAAATTTATGGCAGAAACAAAAAGGCAGTTAGGTCATTTTCCTAACTGCCTAATAATCAAAACTCCGGGTGCAAGATTCGAACTTGCGACCAATTGATTAACAGTCAACTGCTCTACCGCTGAGCTAACCCGGACCAAAACAAACAACCATAATATGTAAAAAAAGGTTTTTTAACAACGGCTTTGTCTCTTCTTTTAAATTCTTTAAAGTGATAACTTTTTCTTTTACTCAGAGCTATCAATGAATAAAAGGCCCCATTCCCTTAATCCCAAGCATCAAACCGCTGTTAGTGATGGAGAAAATGATACCATCAGCGGTTTCATCGAAAACATCGTCTTCATCAGCCCTGAAAATGGTTTCACAGTCGCCAAACTCAAAGAAAAAAGCAAGAAAGCTCTAACCTGCATCGTTGGGACCATGCCCTCCATCCAGCCTGGAGAAACCCTCTCTTGCACTGGTAAATGGAAAAAACACCCCCAGTTCGGAGTCCAGTTCCTAGTCGAAAACTATTCTGTCTCTTATCCAGCCGATTTAATGGGCATCCAAAAATACCTAGAATCCGGCTTAATCAAAGGCATCGGACCAGTCTACGCTCAAAAAATTATTGATAAATTTGGTCTAAAAACTCTAGAAATTATCGATGCCTCTCCTGATCGACTTTTGGAAGTTCCCGGCATCGGAGCCAAAAAAATAGAAAAAATGAAAGTCTGTTGGGACAGCCAAAAAGAAATCAGAGAGATTATTATTTTTTTAAGAACCAATGGCCTTTCCCCTTCTTACGCCCAAAAAATCTATCGCATCTACGGACAGAACAGTCTTAGAAAAGTCGCAGAAAATCCTTATCAATTGGCTAAAGAAGTCCAAGGTATCGGCTTTAAAACTGCGGATTTGATCGCAAGTAAATTAGGCTTTGATAAAACCTCTGCTTTAAGACTGGCCTCGGGTATCGAGTTTGTGCTCTGGGAAATGATGCGGAATGGGCATACCTGCTATAAAGAAACAGAGTTTTTACCTTTAGCTGAAAATATTTTAGAAGTAGATGCTGAAATCATCCAAGAAAGCTTAAATACTTTAATCGTCAAAAAAGAAATTGTTAAAACAGTTCTGAACGGAGAAAACTTTCTTTTTTTAAAACCGATGGACCATTTTGAAGAGGGTATCGCTAAAGAGCTTTTCCGCTTAAAACAAGCCCCTTCTTCTTTAAGAACTGTCGATACTGAAAAAGCACTGATCTGGGCAGAAGAAAATTTTCATATTAAATTTGCTCTAGAGCAAAAAACCGGAATTTCTAAAGGCATCTCGGAAAAAGTACATATTATTACCGGTGGTCCCGGTACCGGTAAAAGCACGATCACCAGAACTATTTTAGAAATTACTTCTAAACTGACTAACCGGATTGTCCTAGCTGCTCCAACCGGCAGAGCCGCGAAAAGACTCACTCAAATTACCCGCAAAAAAGCTTTTACCATCCATAGCATTTTAGAGTTTGATTTCACTAAAAAAGAATTTAAAAAAAACCCGGAAAATCCTCTCTCCGCCAAACTCTTAATCATCGACGAAGCGTCAATGATAGATACAATGTTAATGTATTATCTTCTGAGAGCGATTCCTTCTAATGCTAGAGTAATTTTTATTGGAGATATCGATCAGCTGCCTTCGGTCGGACCAGGCTATATTTTAAAAGATCTGATCGCTTCAGACGCCTTTAGCGTCACCCGTTTAAAAACTATTTTTAGACAAGCGGCTGGCTCTGACATTATCTTAAATGCTCATAAAATCAACGCTGGCGTTTTTCCTTATGTCATTGAACATCCTAAAAGCGATTTTCTCTTTTTTGAAGAAAAAGAATCTGAAAAGATCAAAGATAAAATCATCCAGCTGGTTAAAACTGATTTACCTAAAAAATATCATTTAGATTCTACAAATGATATCCAAGTTATGTGTCCTATGAAAAGAGGCCCAATTGGTTCTGAGAACTTAAATCTAGAACTCCAAAATGCTCTTAACCCCTCTTCTATTCCTCTTTGGCGTTTCGGCCAGCGCTTTCATGTAAACGACAAAGTTATGCAGCTTAAAAACAACTACGACAAAAATGTCTTCAATGGCGATATCGGCTTTATTCATCAAATTGATCTGGCAGAGCAACAAATGGTCATTTCTTATGATGGCCGGATGGTTTCTTATGATTTTGCAGAACTGGATGAGATCATGCTTTCTTACGCTGTCTCTGTCCATAAATACCAGGGCTCAGAATGCCCTTGCGTAGTCATGCCAATACATATGAGCCATTTTAAGCTGCTCTACCGTAATCTGCTTTATACGGCTGTTACCAGAGGTAAAAGGCTGGTGGTCTTGGTCGGTACTAAACAGGCTATGGCTGTAGCTATCAAAAACAATGAAGTTCTAAAAAGATATACCGGACTAAAAGAAAAGATTCTGGAAGCTAAAAAAAATGAAGACTTGAGTTTGTTTTAAAAAAACAAACCTGATCTAACCATTTCAAATTTCTTTTTTCCAAAATAATTACCAACTTAAACATAAGGAACTGATTTTGCTGGTGTTTTTTAAATAAAAAATTTTGACTTTACTGCTTGCAGTAATGCAGTAATCTTGTTATAAATGAAGCTCAAAGGAGTAAAAATTATTATGTCTACTAAAACTGTACGTTTCACATTAGATTTACCTAATAGAGAACATAAAAAAATAAGAACAATGGCCTCTGTATTAGGATTAACTATGAAAGATTTGTTTTTATTAAGTGTTGAAGAATTCACACATAAAAAACTTAATAAAATTACAATGCAAGCTCTTGAAGAAACAGCTTTAGGAAAAGGTTTGCATAAATTTAATTCTCTACAAGATATGTTTGATGATTTAGGAATTTAATGCTTATTTCCGTTTATCAAAATCATTTTAAAAAAGATCTGAAATTAGCCAAAAAGCGCGGAAAAGATATTAGCCAATTAAAAAAGATCATTACAAAAATTGTAAATGAAGAACCTCTATTGCCCAAAAATAAAGAACACAAACTTATGGGCAAATACAAGTGGCTTTGGGAATGCCATATTACACCAGATTGGCTGTTAGTATACAAAGTTACCAGCACAGAAGCAATTTTTGTAAGAACCGGCTCTCATTCAGATTTGTTTAATTAATTTTTGATTTAAAATTTTGCTTACGCTTCTTTCTTCCAAAAAGTAGGAATGAAAAGCAGTAGGATAGCAAAATATTCTAACCTTCCCAGAATCATCCAAAAAGAAGTGATCAACTTATCTAACCCCGATAAAAAAGCAAAGGACTCGGTCGGTCCGGCTAGACCAAAGGCAAACCCGATGTTATTCAGACAGCAGCCTAAGACTGAAATAGCCGTCTCTGGATCAATCCCTCTAAAAACTAACTCTAGCGTCCCAAAAACAGCAGCAAAAACTACTAAGGAAAAAAAAGCTAACACAGTAGTGGCCATTTTATCATCCACTTCTAAAGAAGAGATTTTGATTTTCTTAACTTCATAAGGACGGAACACGGATTTAATTTTAAAAAGCAGCACTTTTAAAATGATATAAAACCGTGAAGTCTTGATACCGCCGGAAGTTGATCCAGACATGCCACCGACAAACATTAAAATAAGCAGCATCAGGTGCGAACTAAAGGGCCAGCGGTCAAAATTAGTTGAAGCAAAACCCGTGCCTGTATTGGCTGAAAAAGCTTGAAAAACTCCGTCTCTGATCGCAGAGGAAATACTATACGCAGTTTCTTGTCCCGCCAAAGAATATTGCTGAGAG
>CAZTYI010000061.1:0-7060 GCA_964618335.1 uncultured bacterium | reverse complement strand
CTACCTCTTTAGTGCCATTAGCTGAGAGACTAACACAGGATCTTAAGACTATGGAATCACAAGATAGTGCTGCTTATTCTGCCAAACAGATGGGTTATCTTTTGACACAAAGAAAAGAAAAAGGTAGATTGGATCGCCATCAAGAAGCTTTTATGTTTGGTACAGCCATGCATTTGGGTAGAAATGGTTGGATGGATGATATGATTACTGAGATCACCAAGAAAATTAATGATTTAAAAGCTCATTATTTTTTTTATCTTTTCTAAAAGCTTTTTCCGAAATAATTGGGTTCTATTTCTTCTTAGCTAGAAAACACCATTGCTTACACATATGCCAAAAAGTTCTCGGTACTTCGTCTTGAGAAAAAAGCTCAGCTGTCGCTAAGACTTCTCCATCTACCGTCTTGACTTGTAAAACCCCTACTTTTTCATCTTGAGCAATCGGTAAAACCAGGTCTTCCCAATAAATAAAGGCTTTGTATTCTTTTTCTTCAGAAGGATAAAAGCTAATCTCGACATTTTTTCTCAGTTCAGCTTGTAATGGTTTTTGCCCGCCTTGTAAAGCAGCTTGAAAAAACTGCTCTTTTTCAAATAACAATAAGCGTTCTTTTTCTTCTAAAAAAGCTGCTTCAAACAGTTTTCTGGCATCTATATAACGTTTTTCATTTTTTTCTTCGCCTAACAGCACAGCAATGACCTGCCTCTCTCCATTTTCCGCAGCTCCGACTAAAGTATAGCCGGCATGAGAGTGGTATCCGGTTTTAACACCAATGGCATAAGGATAATAATAAGAACTCTCTTTTTTCATAAGCCGGTTAGTCTGCTTTAACTCATACGGCGCATGTTTATTAGTATTGGGAATTTGATATCTCAGAGTAGAAACCAGCTTTCGAAACTCAGGTAGACTGAGTGCTTTTTTAGTCATAAGCGCCATATCCCAAGCACAAGTTACATGCCCAGGATGGTGCAGTCCATGAGGATTTAAAAAAGAGGTCTTTTGGCAGCCCAGAGTTTTGAGATAAGCATTAACCTGTTCCATATATTCCGGAATAGAGCCTGAATTACTTAGAGCATGAGCTAGAGCGTTAGCCGAATCATTCCCAGAAACAAGCATCATAGAATATAGAAGATCCTCTATCCTGATCTCTTCTTCTATACTCAGCCCTAAAGCAGAACCGTCTGTTTCTAAAAAATAAGGAGGGTAGTCTGTTTCATGACCATTCCTTTTTTCAGAAAAAATAGTTTTGAGAGCTTCTGCCGATACGCTGGTTTTTTTTTGCATTAAATCGTTTTTCTTCTCTAAAGCATATAAAGCAGTGGCGATTTTAGTAATACTGGCAGGATAAACCGGCTCAAAAGCCCTTTTTTCATATAAGATCCGTCCATTCTGACTATTGATTAAAATAGCGGATTTAGCTGCTACAGACACCTCAAGCGGTTTAGATTCAAGAGCTAAAGAAAAAAATAAAAGAAAAAGCACCCTTAAAATAGCCTGCATCACATATCCGGGGTTAAGAAATCATTTTAAAAAAAAGCATGAATAGTGCCAAGTTCCTTTTTTTTTAATTAAATAAACTCCTTAAAAATTAAAGAGATAAAGGTCTTTTTATCTCGTATAATCTTATAATTAAAAACAAAACTTGACATTACCTTAAATAAAATTCTAAAATCAAAATAGGGAAGAGTACTTTTTGGTGTGATCAATGCTCAGTCCAAATAAGATTGAAGAACTATACACGGAGTTTACCGGTAATTTAAGCAAGTGGGCGCATGATGGCGTTATTTGCGTAGATTTAAAATTACTGCATGAACTCAATTTGTTAGATACACTCTCAAGCGATAAAGACGAGAGCGATGATTTCTCTCAGTATTTCCATGTCATTGAAACTCCTGAAAAAGTAACTCTTTTTAACGATCAATTTGCTATCTGGATCGTCCCAAAAATGGAAGAAGAAAACCCCATTACTTATGTCTACATCGCTCTAAATCATGAAGATAAGACTTCGCTAGAAATTGTTTTTACGACTGGCGGTGTTTACAATACGCCTAAATTTGTCTTAAAAGTCCTTCAGTATTATCTCTTAGATATGATTGAAACAGAAGCGACCCTAACGAACTTCAAAAAAGAAAACTAATTTAAAATTCATTAGAATCCAAAAGACAATTTAGAATCTAAAAGATCAACTAGTCGTCTTGCTGCTTTGCGGTAAAGAGCTGTCTTAGCTGCGTCTTCTGCCGAGCTAATTGATTCCAACTGACCTAAAGAAAAAGCCAATGCTGTCCTTCTCTGACCTGTGTTAGTATCAATAAAAGAAAGATCTCTTAAAGTATCCTCTTCCACATAATCAAAATCTATATCATCGGTAAATTCAAAAGGACCAAAACAGTTTTTTTTATCTTTTTTATCAATTATTTCTACTTTTAGCTTAATTTTCTGTCTGTTTTCAATTGGCAAAAGATTCTTTTTTAAAGAGCCGTCCAGATCGCGATCATAACGATAACCAATTTTATTGGTGCTTTCTTCTAAAATCGTTACTACCAATTTCTTGTCGGCTTTTGCATCAACCTGCAAATTAGTAGAACTGCCTAAAGAGCGAATTAACTCTTCAGTCAAAAGACCTTTAAAATCTCCTTTGACATAGGGAACAGATACCGCCACAGCTGTTTGATTCATGCCAATGACATGGTAGCCGCAAGAGGTCAAAATGAGTAAAAAGCTAAAAAAAAGCTTTTTCATTTTATTTCTTGGAATTTTCTAATCGTATAATTTTTTGAGCTATCTTGCTCTTAGGGAAATCGCTTTTTATTTTTCTATAATAAATTTCTGCAGCTGCTTTTTCCTTTTTTTTGCTATAAAACTGAGCTACATCATAAAGACCTTGAGCATAAACTTCTTCCATCTCGGAAATATCTTTTTTAACCTCAGCAATTCTTTCTTCTAAAGGAAAGCTTTTTTCAAAACGGTCTAAATTCATCTGAGCTAAATTTAAAAGATCATTTTCATGATGTTTAGGATCCGCCTGTCTTAAATAAGACTTGCTAATCAAAAGATAGCTTTCAATAGCCAGTTCATGCTTCGGATATTTACCGATCAGATTCTCTGCAGTTTCAATCGTTTCTTTGTATTCTTCAAACTTAAAATGCAACTGTGCTTTATTAAAAAAAGCTTTAATAGCTATTTTGCTTTGCGGAAGAGAGTTGATCACTTCGTCGTAGAGTTTTAAAGCATCTTCTTCAGCAGGTATCCAAGCCGGCATTTTTTCTAAACCAAAAAGCTGTTTCCCAGCTCCATTTTGGTATTTTTCAGCAATCTGGAATTTATATTCCATAGTCTTTTCAAAATATTGCGGCATGAAATCTTTAGTCAGATATTCAGTGAAAAGCTCATTAGCTTTCTCTAAATTCCCCTTTTCAAAATAAGAGATCCCTAAAAAGTAAAGCGCTTCTATTCCAGATGGGGTCTTTGAACGATATTCCCGCAAACTCTTTCCATGTTCGATCACATCGTTCCATTCTTTTTTTCTCAGCGCTTTTTGCATCTGCTGGCAACATTCTTTTTCGGTTAGACCTTTAGCCATGAGTCTGTCTTCCGGCAATGCTTTGAGATTTGCCTTTAAACCAACATTTGAAAAACTAAGCAAAAAAACAGCTAATAAAATAATTTTTAATCTCATAAAAACCCTATCTTCGCCTTTTTCAGGAACTTATTCAAAGAACCTATTTTTTATTTAAGAAAACTAAGGATAAGCGAGCAAAAAGTATCCTGTCAAGATAAGAGACAAAATGCTATTTTTTCTAAGAATTTTAAAAAAAACATTAACAGCAACAAGCTTTCAACTTTTTTAAATTTTTTTTTAAGGATTTTTTAAAGTTTTTAATCTACCAAGGAGCTCAAATGAAAAAATATTTTCCATTCACCTTTATTACATTGCTCTTAGCTATCTGTTTTATCAGCTCAGTTTTTGGAGATACCGAGAATGCGAACGTCTATGTGCTCGGCTATCCAAGATCAGGAACTCATTGGCTTAGACTGTGCCTCAAAAAATTACTCAGCGATGCTGCTCAAAACAAAAATAGCTCTACTCCTCCATCTGCTAATTTTTTTGATTATTTAGGGTTAGAATATCAAGCCGGCGATCATCATATATATTTTGGACATAACCCCGTCAGGCTGGGGCTCGACAAAGTTGATCAAACTAAAAATTATCTTATTCTAATCATCCGAAATTACCGCGAATGCATCATGCGGCATCATGCTGATAAAGATTATCAAGTATTAACTTATCTAAGACTTGAAGATGATGTGTTTAGCTTCATGGATATCAATCCTCTTACCCCCTCTCCTAATTATATTGCTAATGTAAAATATTATGACGAGTGGAATCCCAAAAACCGTTTTTTAATTTATTACGAAGATCTGATTTTAGAACCTGAAAAAACTTTAAAGGGCTTAATGAAATTTTTGGATCAAGACGAAACCTTAGTAGATACTTTTATGGCCCATTACAAAGAAATGCAGAACATCTCTTATAGTAAATATAAAAATACTCAATCCTATTTGGGAGGGATTAACCACCATACTTCCCTAATGTCGAAAGAGATAATTTTTCAATGTGATGAGTTTGTAAAAAATCGCTATCCACAATATTGGGATAAATATCTCTCTCGTTTTGAATGGCAAAAAAACAAAGTTAAAAATTAATAGATCAGTAGATAGATCAATTAAAATTCTTTTTCTTAAGCAAGAATTTATAATCTAACTTCCGGCAAAGGAGCAAACTGGCAATTTTTAGCTATCAGCTCTAACTCTGTATCTTTTAATTTTGCTAACTTAGCTTTGAATAAGGGATCTAGATTTTTTGCAGTAAAATATTTTTCTCCGATAAAACTAGCCAAATTCTGAGAAGTTCTTTCTGTAGGCGAATTAAAGGTCAAAGGTATAGCTGTTCCACCTATTTCTCCTGGAGTTAAACTATTGTTAATAATAAAACGAATATCTGCTGCTGTAGGAAGAACAGATTTTTGCCCTAAAGATATACCTTTATCTTCAGCGTTTGCAATGATACTACTTTCCGGCATAGTGACAATATCAATGACTGAATTAATCCATGTGTAAGTGATTCCTGGTAGATATAAATAATTCATATTTACAAAATTCAGCCTATCCTCAACCCCATTCGGATAAGTAACGATTATATAACCACTACCATCAGAAAAATAGTGTACCGGCAAAGTATTCAAACTTCTAAAATCTAGTGCATTAATACCACCACCACCATCTAAGAAATTCATATCTGAAGAAAATGTGTCAAGATTAAAGACAAAAGTATCGTTTTTATTACCTGCAAACATTTTAGCAAAAAATTCGGTCTCATAATATATACTTCCGTAAACATAAAGAGTTTGCATACCCATCGTATAAGTAATAGCTTCATTTGGCAGATAGATTCGATTTTCCGGATCAGAATCAAATTCACCTCCCCCATAATGGCCGTCAAAATATTGAATGCCGCTAATTCCCCCAGCCTTTCCCCCATAAATACCTGTACCAGCGCCAGTGACTAAATTCAATGTCGTAGGGCCTCCATCGTCGGCCCAATTTAATTTGGTATAACCCGTTGCTCCTAGATCTGATGGATTAGAAAAAAGCGGAGTGCGGCCAATCACTTTACCACTCATCGTTCCACCATCAAATTTATTGATAAAAGTCCTAGCCGTACTACTACCTTCAAAGCCTCCCACGTTGGTATAATTAGCATTAACCCCGTATCCTACTCCACTAGTTATATCATGAATTTGCACTTGCCCTGCATCAGCCCCCGTTATGTTACACTCCACATGAGGATAACCACCACTACCAGAAGGAGGACGATCGCTAGCCCTGATCACATTGTTACCAGCACCGCCATCTATAGTGATAGTTTTAATCCCTGTAAAAACTCCTGCATTGACAAAAACAAAGCGGTCATTTCCGCTACCGCCAGTTATCCTGTAAAAGTTGGTAAAAGAATCTAAATAACCAACCAGTTCTCCTTGTATACCAGTATCCTGGATATTATAAACTTGTCCGCCAGCCGGTCCGATGATAGTGTCAGTAGCATGGCCGTAAGCTGTAATTGATTGAATATTGGTAAAAGAATCTACATTTACGGTACCTGATACAGTTCCGGCACCAGCAGCAGTTATAGTTACAGTTTGTGCCACATTTTGATCGATAAAGGTCATAGCGCTAGTGTTAGCAGCGTTGCCGTTAACGACCGTATTGGCTGAACTTATATCATAATCAGCACCAGAGAGAAGACCAAAAGTGATTGTGCCGTTGTTGCTAGCTTGATTAAAGTTGAAAGTTAAATTTCCGGTAATTGTAACGTTGCTGTTTGCATTTATGTCATGATCAGCATTGAAAGTTAAATCATTTCCGCTGGCATCCTCTATCTTGGAAGATATAGTAATATCGCCATCTTCCGCTCCGCCACCACCACTGGTACTGATGACTACATTACTCCCCGCAAGAGCCCCTGTTATAGTAGATGTTTTCAAAACAGCCGGAGTGCCATTCGGATAAAAGTTAGGCGAACCTGTAATGTTAGCATCAGGTCCTGCAAGGTTGATCGTGATATCATATGGATCTAAAAGAAAAGTACCTGCTTTTCCATTCACAGCTAGTGTATCAACATGCCCATCGGGATTAAAAAAACCATGAGATGAAACTTCAACCAGTCCCCCATCACCGCTTTCAGAACCACCTTTCGCTGTAGCTAGCCCTCTCCAATCGGTACCTTTCTCGGACCAGAGAATAACTTTTCCTCCATCACCGTTTTCTAAAGCATCAGCATGAATAACTGCTTCTTTATCCATGTAGACTAAAGAAGCATTTTTTATCTCTGGGTTTTTACCCTGATAGTCTCCGCCAATCAACACCTCTCCGCCGCCAAGATCTCCTGAAGCATTAATGAAAGAACCTTCTTCTAATCTGACTTTATCGCCTAAAAGATGAATTGTTCCTCCTTTAGTTTCGCTTGTATTTGAAAATTCATTTTTAGCAATCAGCGTACCAGAAA
>CAZTYI010000060.1:0-7062 GCA_964618335.1 uncultured bacterium | reverse complement strand
ATTTTCAAGATTTTTTCATTTAAAGATAAAAGACCCTCTTCAAATCCTTCTTTAGCTGCAGTTTCTTTGACAATTTCAGCTTCTTTAGCAGCTTCTTTTTTAAATTCTAAACTTTCGGCTTTCGTCTGTTTTAAAATCTCTGCGGCTTTTTTGATGGTTGAGAATTCTTTAGCTGGAATGATTTTTTGATCAGGAGCAACATCGACTTTAGCTCCGGAAAAAAGGGTAAAAAAAACCATCTTAAGCCTCTCTTGTAATGAAAGGCAGAAGTTCTAAAATGTTGCTTTGGCAAACATTGGCGATTTTCTGACTTTCTTTTTTCTTGGTTAGCTCTAGCAATACTTGGCCGCGGCCGATATCTAAAGTATGGGCAATATACCAAATAAAATCAAAATAGTGCATGGTCAGCGCTTTAGCCAGGCGCATCAGCCCTCGTTTATGCAGAAGAGCTTTTAAAGCTAAAGCATTGCCGGTGAATTTATCTAGATTTAATGGCGGTAAAGCTAGCGCATCTTGGTAATTGCGTTTGCCTTTTAAAAACAGGATTTCTTTTTTGGATAAAAAAGCATCAAGTTTTTTGACAGTCTCTTTATTAATAATTTTAAAATATTCTTTAGCTAAATCGAATAAAGCCAAGGAATTGATCAGTTCGATCAGTTCTTTTTTATTTAAGTTTAAGAGAGGCATCAACGGAGAATCGGGTAGACACTCTTTGGGGAGTAAAGCTTTGTAATTTTCTAAAAGGCTAGTGACCAGAGTTTTTTGTAAATATTCAGTAGCTAAAGGAGAGAGAACAGAGAGTTGGGTTTCTTGTTTTAAATTTTTCTTAATTTTTGAAGTTAGTTTTTTTTTTAGAGCAGCGAGAAAAAAGGGGAGTTCTGGTTTGCTGATTTTTTGAAAAAGAGGCAGCAGCCAGGAATAATGGACTTCTTCTAAAAGATGGGTCATATCGAACTGATCAGCTGTAATGGCAGTTTTTATGAGCGGTGCATTTTTTAAAGCATTTTGACTTTTTTCAGATAGAAAATTATCTGCCGCTTGTAAAAGCGAACTATCTTGTTGAAGCAGATTTTTTAAGACAACATAAGAAGAGCTATGCATTACTTACTCTTTTTTGTTTTGTCGCATCAGTGGGTAGAGCTTGTAAATTAAAAATCCGGCTACTCCGCCAAAGACTAAAATAAGAGCAATAAAAGCGAAGAAAATGATTCTAAAACGTCTAGCAGAAGCTTTAGTCATAATAATCGACCAGATCGACACATATTCTTTGCCACGTGCTTTAGCAGCGATTAGATCACTGTCTGGTTGTAAACGCAGAGCAGCGATCTGTGATCTATCAGAAATCACCGAAACATCTTCTAAAGCTAGCCCCTCTACACTGGAAGAGATTAGCCTTTTAATTTTAGACTCTAAATGATTATTAGGATCATCTAAAACGCCCTGGTGTTTGATGTAAACGGCAGCTTTCATTTTTTGAGGAGGAGTTCCTGGAGCTGGTTCGTTTTGAGGAAAAGAGATTTGTACGGAAGCGTCTAAAATACCTTCGATCTTACGGATAACACCGGTTAGCTCTTCTTCTAATCCAGCTTGGTAGCGGATGGTTTCTTCTTTGTCGGTAGACATCAGTCCTTGTTTAGCAAAGAGCTTTAGCAAGGTAGTGGTTTTTGTACGCGGATAGCCTTGCTTATTTAAGAGAGAGATCGCATCAATTGTTTTTTCAGGAGCGACAAAAATAGACCAAATGGCTGAGGACTCTCCTCCTGCACCGCCTTCTTGCGAAGCTGTTTTAATTTTTTGAGATTCAATCCCTTCGGAAGCTAAAAAGACAATGATTTCATTGGCTTCTTTTTCATCTATATTGCTGACAATAGAACGGTTTTCCTGGCAGGAAACCAAGAATAGAAACATAAAACTCATAAAGCAAAAATAGGCAAATCTTCTCATAGTATCCTCTGTCTTGATTTATAGCATAAAAGGCGACTTTGAGCAGAGTTTTTTTTTAATTTTGGTTTGAAGAAAATATTTTAAGAGTATAAGTTTGTAAATACGAGAGTATGAGCAGAATCAAACAAAGCCCCTCAAGGATGATTTGCTTTTCGGGGTTCTTATGAAAGAAAATCAAAGGAGAATAAATGCTTAAAATAAACATTTTAGGAACACATGCGGCAGGAAAGTCGACCCTTTCTTTTCAAATAGGAAATCTTCTTAAACAACACAACATCAATACTAAAATTATTGCTGAAAACATCCGGGCTTGTCCTTTTCCTATTAACGAAAAAGCAGTGATTGAAACCGAAATTTGGGTTTTTCATAAAGCTGTTTTATCAGAGTTACATGCTCAATCTGAAAAGTATGATGCTATTATTTTAGATCGAGGAGTCTTAGACGGTATTATTTATTTTTTAGATCGCAATACACCTAATAAATATTATGATCTGCTCCGCCAAATGGCTTTTCAATGGGCTGAAGAAGAATACGATTTGTTTGTACTGGTTGAACCAGATAATCCCGATGATCCTTACTTAGTCGATAAAGTCAGAGATCCACAAATAGAATATAGAAAGCGGATCATGATGCTGTTCAGAGAGTTTGTTAAAAAGTTTAATCCTAAAGCTGCAGAAAGACTAATTACCATCAAATCTTCAGAAGTGTTTGATAAGGATTTACCAGCTCTAGCGAAGATTGAAAAAGCGATGATAAAAAACGGTGTTCTTACTGTTCTCGATCCAACGCGGCCCCTTGCCGAAGTGACCTAAAAAGTAATCGATAATGCCCTGGGAAGCTGCTTTGTATCTTAAGACTTTTAGTACTTTTCTGGGCTTGATAGATTTGTTGGTGAGATATTTTAAGAGGTAGAGTTCAATAGTTTTTAAGGTTTTGAGTTTGTAGACCTTGAAGATTTCTTTTAAAAAGAATCGGCGGTAAAGCAATCTTTTTTCTTTTGGAGTTAAATTACGCTTAGCCCATAAGAGGCGGCCGCGCCACCAAAAATAATCAGAATGGATTTTGCCCCCGACAAAAGAAGCAGATATTTTATGCCAGACGAGAGCTTCTGGTACTGTCCAAATCTCAAAACCCTCTTTTTTGGCTCTGTAGCAAAGGTCTACTTCTTCCCACATCAGGAAAAATTTATTTTCTAACAAACCAATTTTTTCTATTACTTCGCTTTTTATAAAAAAGCCACCGCCGCAAACATAGTCTGCTTGTTGTTTTTGACAAAATTTATCTGTATCTTTGTGAGCGCCATTGCCTAGACAAACAAACTGACCACTTTGCCAAGAAAAATAGGCGCCGATATTATCTATTTTATCTTTTTCATAATAAGAAAGGATTTTAGCTCCGAAGATACCGCCAGCTTTTTTTTCTAAAGCAGCTTTGACGAGATTTTTTAGAAGATTTTTGTTAACGACGGTATCATTGTTTAAAAGCAGAATGTAAGGGATTTTCTTTTTCAGAGCATAACGCATGCCAATATTGCAACCTTCGGCAAAGCCCAAGTTTTTTTCATTTTCAAAAACTGTAGTTTGCGGAAAACGCTTTAAAATTGGCTCTTTGGGTTTAATTGAAGAGCCATTATCAATGACAATAACTTCGAAATCTTTGTAATCAATTTCATGGACTGATTCCAGACATTCTAAAGTATCTTTGAGGCCGTTGTAGTTTAAGATGATAATGGCAACTGTCATGCTTAATTTGGTTCTTTTTTTTGTTTTTTTTTAATTATGGGTTTGATTTTAACAGTTTTAAACATTCTATATATGCTATTTCAGGTTTTATTTGGTAGAAACAATAAGGATTTAAACATTCTTTTTTTAGACAGGGCCGGCAGAGCATCTTTTCTTGAAGAACAGTAGCTTTTTCATAGTTTAAAGGCCCGCATTTTACAGAGTCAGTAGGAATAAAAAAAGCTAAGAGAGGAACTTGTAAAGCTGCTGCTAGATGCATTGGACCGCTGTCATTGCAGACTAAAAGTTTAGCCCCTTGCAATAGAGAGGCTGTTTTGGTCAGCGAAAGATTATGGTAAAAAGTCTGAGCATTGCCAATCCGACTGGCGATCTGTTCAATCAGCGCTTTTTCTTTGGGAACTCCGATAATGGCAATCTTAAAATCTTTGGAGAGTTTTTCTCCTAGCTCGATATAGTATTCTGCTGGCCAACGTCGGAAAGGTTCTTTGGCTCCAGGATGAAAAACAATATAGGGCTTTGACAGAAAATCTTTTTTGACTGGGGTGAAGAAAAAGTTCAGTTCTGATCCATCTTCTTCGATACCTAGCAAAGAGGCTATTTGTAAACGACGCTTAATTTCATGTAACTGAGAGTTTTTGATTTGGTGGGTGAAAAGGGATCCAAGGCCCTTGCCATGACCGACTGATCCAATTAAATAAGAGCTATTTAGAAGGCCACAAAGTGGTAGAGGCAGTCTTTGAGAGGCATGCAGATATAAAACGGCTTCGAACTTTCTTTTTTTTAAAATTTTAAACAAGCTGAAAAAGTGAAAAAACAGAGGTTCTTTTAATAAAAAAAGCTCATCTACATAAGGGTTGTTTTCTAAAACTTCCCAGCCTATTTTTGAAGTTAAAACTCCTAAATGCGCTGTAGGATAGCTTTTTTTTATTGCTCTGATAAGAGGAGTTGCCCAAAGAGTATCTCCCAGAGCTGTGGTCGAGACGACTAAAATACGTGGAGCTTTTGGATTCCATGTGTTTTTTTTTCGACTTTTAAAAAGAAAGACGAAGAATAGTAAAAAAATATTTTTCAGAGTACTTTGCATAGGCGAAATTTTGAAGATATTCAAATATATTTGCAATTTAAAAAAGCTTTATTGCTACCATTAGATCAAAGGGCTTGTAATCAGCAAACCAAAGAGTTTGCAATCAACTGAAAAAACATGAAAAAATTCTTTCTTTTATTTTGTTTTCTGACTGCCGCTTGCTGGCAGGGGCCCAGACCGCTGATTAAAATCGGGATAGATTCCAGCTGGAGGGATGTCGAGCTTTATAAGCAGGAAAGAAATGTCAATGCTTTTTTAGATGAGTTTTTGCTCGATGTCTGCAAACAAGAAAAGGTGAGGATCGAGCTAGTTAAAGTTAATTCTTTCCAGCTTTTGGAAGGTTTGGAGAAGGGGGAATACGAGGCAGTTTTGTCTGTACTGTATCCTTTTGATTTTAATTTGGATAAATATGCTTTTTCTCCTTTAGTGCTTTTAACCGGCTCTGTTTTGGTGCTTAGAAAAGGAGAAGAGATCAAAGACTTTACAGGCAAGCTCATAGGCGTGATTCACGAAGAAGACACCAATCTTTTAATTCAGCACTATCCCGAAGCTATGTATAAAGAATACTTTTCTGCACCGGATCTTTTGGATGCTGTCAAAGTCAGCTTTTTAGATGGCGGAATTTTAGAGAGCTTAGAAGCTATTCCTTATGTCAAAAATCTTTATTCATCTTTAGCAATCTCACGTCCCTTGAGTGATTTTGGGATTAGATTTGTGAGCTTAAAAAATAATAAAAAAGCACTCAAAATATTTAAAAGGCAGCTGAAAGACAAAAAAGATCTAGACAAGCTGAAAACCAAGTGGAATCTTTTTTATCAAAACCAAAGCTAAAAAATCTTGCTTTATACAAGAAGAGCTCTCTCTTTAGAGGAGAGTAGGTCACCTAGAAGGTTTTAAATCTCCATTTTCACGTTTTTCAGAATTTCATGGTTGACAGGACATTTTTCTAATCCCCAGATATTTTGAGCATAGTGGTCGATCACACAGTCCGAAGAAAACTCTCCCATGCCAGCGATGTTATTAAGCGCATATTCAGCCCATTTATAAGGATCTTGATAGAGAGCTTCGACTTTAAGCTGAGTTTCATAATAAGCTGTCAAGTCATTGACTACAAAATAGGGATCAGTGCCAAGTTCAGAGCAATGATCTATTAAAAGCAGATGCAGATTAGCTAGTGCTTCTTTTTCTTTGGGATCTTCTGTTAAAAACCCGTTGTTAAGCATGTCGATCGCTTTTTTAATTTTTGGATTTTGCGCATAGACTTCCCAGGATTTATAATTATGGCTTTGAGTCAGTTTTAAATTTTGCTCAGATTTAGCTCCAAAAGTAAAGGGCCACCATTTGTCTCCGACAGCTTTTTTCATTTCAATATTGGCTCCATCTTCTGTACCGATAGTTAGAGCTCCGTTCATGCCCATTTTCATGTTACCGGTACCAGAGGCTTCCATGCCGGCCGTAGAAATCTGCTCGGAAAGATCAGCTGCGGGGATAATAATTTCTGCTTTAGTGACGTTGTAATTTTCTACAAAAGCGACTTTTAAATAAGGGCCGACATCTGGATCCGAGTTGATTTTACGGGCTAGGATATGGAAAAGAATCATAATTTCTTTAGCTGTGGTATAGCTTGGAGCTGCTTTGCCAGCGATAATAATCTGACGTTTGATTTTGCGGCTTTTAGGATTTTCTTTCGTGTCATTATAGAGCATGATCAAATTAAGAGCGTTTAAAAGCTGTCTTTTATATTCATGAAAGCGCTTGATTTGGACATCAAAAAGAGCAGAAGAATCAAGAGTATCGCTATGACCTATAATTTTGCCTTTATAATCCCTGATCGGATTTTCTTTTTGCAGAAATTCTAAAAGTTCTTGTTTTTTGATTTTTTTAACTTGGATAAATTCTTCTTGAGTTTTTTTATCTGAAGCAAATTTAGCAATTTTTCTAATCTCTTTAAAATTAGTTTTCCAGCTTTTGCCGATTCTCGTAGTAATCAGGGTAGCCAGTTCGCTATTGGCTTCTAAAAGCCAACGGCGGGGAGTGACTCCGTTGGTAATAGCAATAAATTTTTCAGGATAAAGATCAAAGAAATCTTTAAAGAGCTCTTTCTTTAAAATTTCGCCATGCAGAGTAGCTACTCCATTGACTTTGGCCGATCCAAAAAGGGCTAAATGCGCCATTCGGATCTGTCCTCCTTCAATGATCGAGATTCTTCTGACCTTTTCTTCGTCATTTGGAAACTTTTCCCTGACTTTAGCGCAGAGTTTTTGATTTATTTTTTGAACAATCAGATATTGC
>CAZTYI010000059.1:0-7144 GCA_964618335.1 uncultured bacterium | reverse complement strand
AAGCTTCTGACAAACTAAAATTTAACTTTAAACCAGCGGCCCGAACCTCTAAAAGAGCTCTTTTTAATTTTATCGGTAAAATGGATAAAGAGGTATCAACTAAAGTATCGTCTAAATCAAAGATGATTAACAATTTTCATCAGCTCCTTAGCTAGTTTATCTGAATCATGACGAATTAAATTACGCTTCATTAAATCGGATTTTCTATTCTTTCCAAGAGACCCTAAGAAATCAGATAAAACTACCCTGCTTTCTTTTAAATCATTTTCGACGAATTCCCCTTCTTCTGCATAAGCTTGTAAAAGCTCTGCAGCAGGACGAGAACTGTTAGCTAAAATAAAATCAAAAACATCGGTGCCTAAAAATTTATTAATTTCTTTCAAATTGTGCGACATTTTAAAACCAGTCGTCTGTCCTTTTTTATTCATCAGATTAACTACCAGCGCTTTTTTAGCCCGGCTCTGACGAATAGAATGACTAACTTTTTCTACTAACAGGTTAGGAATAATGGAAGTATAAATTCCTCCAGGTCCTAATACTATCAAATCGGCCTGCATAATCTCTTCAATTACTTTAGGATTAACCGTTGGATAAGGTTCTAGAAAAATGCTCTTATAACCCTGATCAATTTCATTAGAAAGATAAATAGCTCCTTCGCCTTCCAAGACTTTACGGTTATTTAAAATCATTTTCAAATGCACTTGATTAGTAGTCACCGGCAAGACTTTGCCTTTAATCACTAGAATTTTACCGACTTCTTCAACTGCTTTTTCAAAACTTCCGGTGACTTTTTCTAAAGCTGAAAGCAAAAGATTTCCTAGACTATGCCCTTCCAGCCCGCCATTTTCAAAACGATAATTCATTAAGCTGCGCATTAATTGTGAAGAATTAGAAAGAGCCACTAGACACTGTCTCACATCGCCTGGCGGCAACACTCCCAGTTCATCGCGCAGAACTCCCGTAGAGCCACCGCTATCCGCCATCGAGACGACTGCGGTTAGATCGACATTGTATTTTTTGAGCCCTTGCAAAACTACAAAATTACCCGTGCCGCCGCCGATCACAACAACTTTTTTTTTGCTCATGCAGGAAATTCCCTGAGTTTTTTCAACCCTTAAGTTTCTTCAATCCTATTTGAAAAGACTTCTCTGAAAAAAGATAAGAGCCCGAAACTAAAATATTAGCTCCGGCTTTAAGACACTCTTTGGCTGTGGTAGGATCAATCCCGCCATCTACCTGCAAAATAAAATCCTTCTTTTTTGCTTTGACTACAAGCTCATGAATAAAACTGATTTTTTTCAAAACGCTTTTCTGGAATTTCTGACCGGCAAATCCCGGCTCCACCGTCATAAAGAGAAAACCATCGCATAAATCTATAAATCTTGGCATTAACTCTAAAGAAGTTTTTGGATTGAAAGCTAAAAGAGCTTTACAGCCGCAGCTCTTAATATATTTAAGCGTATCTTCCACATCTTCGGTCGCTTCAAAATGAAAAGAGATCAGATTAGCTCCTGCTGCAGCAAACCTTTCAATGTAATCATAGGGATTATACATCATTAGATGGACATCTAGAAAAAGATCTGTGCTGCGGTTCACTGCTTCTGTTACAGCCGGTCCAAAGCTTAGATTAGGCACAAAATGGCCATCCATAATATCGAGATGCAAACCGTCGGCGCCGGCTTCTTCTAAAAGCTTAACTTGTTTAGACAAATGAGCAAAATCAACTGAAAGTAATGAGGGATAAACTTGAATTTTGGACATATAAAATACCTTTGAAATAACTTTAAAAGGTTAACATTATCCCCTTTCTAAAAAAAGAGATTCTTCCGAGATTATTCGATATAATTTAACTGCTTTGAGGCTCAAAAGTCAAGGCTCCCTGCAAAAGCTTCAAGAAGTTTTTAGCTCTAACTCCATCTTCTGCAAAAAGAATAAAACCTAAATAACTAATTTCATGATAGCTCAAATCAAAGGAAAGCACGTTAGAAAGAAAATTCATAGCAATCTTTTCTTTTAAATTTCTTTTCTGGTTTTGATCATAAAAAGGAATAATTAAATACAGCGCATTCTTTTCTTTTTTAAATAGATAATCGCTGCGTTTTTTGATACGTGCTTCTTCCCTTTTAATCGCGTTTAACAACATTAGAAAAAGACTTTTTAAAACCGGCGTAGCTGTGGTTGCCACCATCTCAGAAGGGCGGATACCGAAGAAGAATTTCTCCAATAAAAAGAGCGTGCTTTGATTTAATTCTCCTAAAGCAGCCACTAACTGATGATAGGCTTCGTTTTGTTTGTAGATCAAACCACCATTATAATCCCTCACCTCGCCCAAGACTTGATTTAAAGTATCCATAGCCGCTATCCGGGCCTGATTTAAATCCACAGAATGATCGGCTCTTAAAAAGTTCTCGGTCGGTAAGAAAAGCCGAAAAACATTGACCTCTTTCAGATATTTTCTTCTAATCACCCCTACTTTTTTAACCCGATCTAAAACAAATCTGGCGCCTCCAGTATGTTGTTTAAAAAGTTCCGCTATAGGAGATGACTTCATTCTTAAAACACGTAAAAGAATAACGCTAAAGCAAAGTTCAGTTTCACTTTGCTCATCAAATGAAATAATCACCTGGGGCAAATCCTGCACATATTTTAACTGGTGAGAAAGAGCCACGATGCCTCTAACGATTTCTTCTTCGTTACGCGGCATAAAGACCTTTTGCTGCAAAAGCTCGACATGTTCTTTTAACTGATCTGCCAATTTCAAGCGTAGCTGGCTGATTTCATCAGAGGTAAAATCAAGATTGTTTTCTTTTTCAATTTCTAAATAAAGCGTCTGAATCGGAGCATCACTGTCTTTTTCCACAAAATAAGAACTAGGCACATCTATCGCTGTCGGTGCATAATTTTTAATAGCGCTGAGTAGATGTTTTTTCTCAAAGACTTCATGCTCTTTTAAAAAATTAAGACCGACGATCACTCCTAAGACCTCTTTGACCCTTTCTCCTAAAAGAACTTTAGTCTTTAAAAACTTAACTAGCACATGCCTTCTTTCAGATTCGGCCGTTAACCTTTGTTTTAAAAGACCTTGCATAAAAAAGAGGGTCGAAATAATTCGGCTGATATGGTGATAATCGCGCTGGGTTTTAAACTCTTCAGAGCAGGTCACTAAAAAGTGCTGCATATGGGAAAGAATGGATTTGCCGAAATCTTTTGAACGGCTTTGAATTAGCGAAGCGATTTTATCTTGAATCAACGTAGTTTTACGGTCGTAAGAGAGTCCTTTGAATTGCAAGATACGGCTAGCGTGAAAATCAGAGACTACTCCAAGTTTAATTTCTGTCAAAATAGCTCTTAGATTCTTGATAGCCTCCTCTCGTTCGGTTTTATTCTCTAAAATCAAAACCGCTTCCGCTAAGGTAAATTCTTCTGCTAAAAATTTAAAATGAAAATCGGCAATAAAAAATAGTCTAGCTCCCTTCTTTTTATGAGGCACCAGCCAACGGGAAGTCAGATCGTAAAAAAAAGGCCCGGCCCCTTCTCTCTTTTTACAAAGCATCGTAATAGTTAAAGTTGACTGATTGGATTCTGGAGTTAATTCCGAATGTTTAACTAACGGCAGGGATTCTTCTAAAAAACTTTTTAACTGATCTAAATTACTATCCAGAAAAAAGCTACCCAATACCTTTTGTAAAAGGGCCTTAGCTTTTTCTAGGTATAATTCTTCAGTTAAATTCAGTTCTATCTCAACCATAATCCCGCGTTAATCCTACATTAAACCTGCGTTTGTTCAAAGACGGGACAGTGCTTCGCTTTCTTGCCTCTCAACCCAATTAAAGCGCCTTTCTCGATCATAATTAACATAATAATTATTTTAGCTATTTTTAAAATTTTAGAAATATTTGACAGACTAACGCCGCCAAACTTCATAATTAGAATAGACATATTTTTACTTTACCCTATATTATAGTATAAAAAAATTTTATAAAAAATCACTAATAAAAAAGCTACTCAAAAAAACATTTACAACCCTAAGAGGAAAAGTCCAGAACTTTGCCCGTGGCAATCTGTCAAAATATAGTCAGAGGCAAAAAGGATATAAAGAAGATTTTTATTTTCAATTCTAAATTCAGAAATTGAACCAAGAGATTGGAGTTGCTTTAATTATATTGGCTTGCTAGACTTTTCCCTTGAACCTTAATGTAGGAGTTACATCTAAATGAACGTGTGGAAAAATGATAATATTCTCGATGACGTTGAATTTAAAGAAGAAGACCTGAAAAGCTTCAAAGCTCTTTTAAATAGCAAAGAAGATGCCCCTGAAAGCGCTCTTTCCCTAATGAACGCCGGCCAAATTTTAAAAGGCCGCATTGTAGAAATCAATAAAGAATACGTCGTCGTTGACGTTGGTTTAAAATCTGAAGGTTTAGTACCAATTGCAGAATTTTCTAATACTGAAGAACTTTTTTTAGATAATGTGGTTGAAGTCCTGTTAGATAAAACCGAAGGTTCTGACGGACAGATTGTACTTTCTAAAGAAAAAGCTCAAAGGCTACGACAGTGGGAATATATTGTAGACCACTGCAAAGAGGGCTCGATTGTTAAAGGTAAAGTCATTAGAAAAGTTAAAGGTGGCTTGATTGTAGATATTGGCATGGAAGCCTTTTTACCAGGTTCTCAAGTCGATACTAAGCGGCTCAAAAATTTAGATGATTTTTTAAATAAAACTCTTGATTTTAAAATCTTAAAAATCAACATCGAACGCAAAAATATTGTGATTTCCCGCCGTGAACTGTTAGAAGCAGAGAGAGCTTCTAAAAAATCCGAACTTTTAGAAAATATCCAGGTAGGCGACCTACGTCAGGGAGTAGTTAAAAATATTACCGATTTCGGAGTATTTTTAGATCTTAATGGCGTTGACGGTCTACTGCATATTACTGACATGACTTGGAAAAGAATCCGCCATCCTTCTGAAATGGTTCGCCTTGGTCAAGAATTAGAAGTCATGATTTTAAGCATCGATAAAGAAAAAGGCCGAGTAGCTTTAGGCTTAAAACAAAAAGAGAACAATCCATGGGAAGAAATTGAAAAAAAATATCCTCCCGGCACACATATCAAAGGTAAAATTGTTAACCTCTTTTCCTACGGTGCTTTTATCGAAATAGAACCAGGTATCGAAGGTTTGATTCACGTTAGCGAAATGTCCTGGACTAAAGAAGTAACCGATCCTAGCGAAGTTGTTGCTATCGGCGAAGAAATAGAAGCTATCGTGCTTTCTATTCAAAAAGAAGAGGGCAAAATTTCTCTTTCTATCAAACAAACCGAGCATAACCCTTGGGATGATGTAGAAAAAAAATATCCTGCTGGCGGCTCAGTTAACGTAGAAATTAAGAGTTTGACTAACTGGGGAGCTTTTGTAGAAATCGAACCAGGCGTCGATGGTCTGATTCATATTTCTGATCTTAGTTGGAATAAGCGAGTTTCCCATCCTTCTGAACTGCTGAAAAAAGGCGATAAAGTGGATGCTATTATTTTATCCGTCGATAAAGCCAGCAAAAAGATCACCTTGGGCGTTAAGCAATTAACTGCCAATCCTTGGGATTCAATTGAAAAACTAGTTTCAGTTGGCTCAGTTGTTAAAGGAACTGTCACTAAAATTTACGCCTTTGGCATTTTTGTACAACTAGACAATGGAATTGAAGCTTTAATCCATGTAACTGAACTGTCTGACCAGCCTTTTGGTAAGATTGAAGATGTGGTAGCTGTTGGCGATGAAATTAATGCCAAAGTGATTAAAGTCGATAGTCAGCATAAAAAGATTGCTCTTTCTTTAAAAGAATGTGCTAGCAAAGATCAAACAAAATATGATGACATTGTCGTTGAAGAAAGTCCTAAAAGCCCTAACAAAGAAACAGTCTGATCTTTAAAATAATTAACAAGGCGTGCTTTCAATGAATAAAGATTTAGTTGCTATTTTTGAATATTTGGAAAGAGAAAAAGGCATTAAACGCGAAGTTGTGATTAAAGCTCTGGAAGAAGCTCTTAAATTGGCTGCGCGCAAAAGTTCTCAAGAAGTTGATAATGCAAAAGTAAATATTGATAGCAAAACTGGAAACATTGAAGTTACCTGCCAAAAAACCGTAGTGGAAAAAGTCGAAAATCCTCAAGAAGAAATCTCACTCAAAGAGGCTTTAGAAATGACTGAAGATGCCGCTATTGGACAAAGGCTAGAGATTTGCATTACACCCGAAGATTTTGGACGTATTGCCGCTCAAACTGCGCGCCAAGTTATTGCACAAAAGCTCAGAGGCGCGGAAAAAGATGTGATTTATGAAGAATACCGCCATCGTGTCAATGAAATCATTTCTGGTACAGTCAAGCGCTTTTTAAGAGGCCGTACAATTGTCGTTGATCTTGGTAAAGTAGAAGCTATTCTTCCAGAACGCAATTATCCAGAAATAGAAAGGCATCATCAGGGCGAAAAAGTGATGGCTTTGCTTTTAGAAGTACGCGATACAGACAATGGCGGAGCAGAAGTAATTTTAAGTAGAGCCCATCCAGAATTTGTAACTGCCCTATTTATTCAAGAAGTTCCAGAGCTTGCCGATGAGACCATTTCTATCGCAAAAATTGTCAGAGAAGCCGGCTACCGTACTAAAATGGCCGTTAGATCATCAGATCCAAAGGTTGATCCTGTTGGTACCTGCGTAGGAGTTAAAGGTACACGCATTAAAAATATCATCCGTGAATTAAACGGTGAAAAAATTGACGTTATGCCTTTTTCAGAAGACAAAATTACGCTTTTAAAAAATGCTCTTTCTCCAGTCAATATTTTACGTTTAAAAGAAGAAGCCGATCTACTCTCAATTATCGTCAACGACGAAGATTATCCAATTGTGTTAGGAAAAAAAGGCATGAACATCCGCTTAACCGCCAGGTTAATTGAAAAAGAGTTGAAAGTGCAGAAAATGTCTGAATATCAAAAGCTGACTGCTGTTTATATGGCTGAATTAGCCGATTCCAATGATCCGATTTTAGAACGAAGCACTAAAGATTTAGAAATGTCTAAACTCTTAATTGACAGTCTGTGCTCTGCAGACTTTGACACTATTCGCAAAATAGCCACTGCTAAACCTTCGGAAATAACTTC
>CAZTYI010000058.1:0-7321 GCA_964618335.1 uncultured bacterium | reverse complement strand
AGGAACCTCTGAATAAAGCTCTTTTTTGAGCAATTGCAAAAAATCCCGCTTTTAATTTTTGTTTTTTCTTTACTTTTCTAAAAATTGTAAAGTTTTAACTCAATTTTTAACCTTTATTTTTTGTTTAAGACCTCTTTTTGAGGTCTATTTATGCTATGCGGTCAATAGCTTTTTTCTCACTTTGAAGAGGTTTGCTAAAGTTAGCAGCATTACGAGCTGTGAAGCATTTTTCTTAATGCCCTTGTATCTCGTTTTTCTATAATTCCAAAGATGTTTGATGATTTGAAAAATATGCTCTACTTTGGATCTAACTGAAGAAAAAGTCCTATTACGTTTTTTCTGTTTTATTGACAGGGGATGATTTCTTTTTCCTTTATCTAAGACTCCCCAAAAAACATCGGCATCCCTCGCTTTATTTTTATCTATGTCGGAAGAATAAGCCTTATCTCCAAATACAGATCGTTCTTCACCATGAAGAAGTAAAGGAAAACAATCTCTATCATGAACTTTAGCCGTAGTAAATTCATAGCTATGGGCAATACCACGTTTAACATCTACACCGACATGTGTTTTCATACCAAAAAACCACTGATTATTTTTCTTGGTGGAACTCATTTCCTCATCTCTTTTCCCTTCTTTATTTTTAGTAGAAGTAGGGCTGGAAATAATCGTTGCATCTACTATAGTTCCCTCTCTGAGCAACAAGCCCTTATCTGCTAAATAATTGCTAATCAGTGCAAAAATTTTATGAGTTAAGTCATTCTCTTCTAAGAGATGTCTAAAATTAAGTATTGTGGTTTCATCTGGTACGCTATCTTGCAAAAGGTCAAGTTCTAGAAACTTTTGAAAAGAAATTCGATCATAAATGGATTCTTCCATACCAGGATCGGAAAGTTGATACCATTGCTGAAGGCAATAGATTCGAAGCATTAAGAGTAAAGATTTTGGCTTTCTGCCAAAAACATTATTACTATAATATGGCTGGATCAAATTTGTAATCTTTTCCCAGGGAATAACTTGCCTCATTTCATTTAAAAACCGTTCACACTTTAAAGCTTTTTTTTGCTGTGCTAAAGATAGAAAACTTAATTGTGGCATAACTTTCTCCTCTGAAAAGAAAATATTTTACACTAATAGAGATTTTTTTAGGAGTTTTTCAGAGGTTCCTTTAAATTAATAAATAATAATATGACTGTAACGTCTTTATCTTTTCCTAGTTTTGCAGAAGGAGCTGGTGTGTCTTCCCAACATGATGCATCTAGGCCCTTTTTTGAAATTTTATCTGGAGAAAGAGCTTTTTATAATCAAGAAAATTATCTAGACGTCATTAGAAGAGATTTAGCATCTCGTGATCTTATGCCTATCAGTTATGAGTGTGATATTGATGATGTTCAGAGAAGAACAGTTGGAATCACTCATTCTCTTGTTGGTAGACTTGTTTTACCAGCTAGTAGATTATCAAAGAAACATATTGATAACATTCGTACAAAAGTTCTTTTAGAAAATGGATGGAAATATAAGCGTATTACAATCAAAGTATCTGGTTGTGAAATCGATGCTGTAATTGTTGGATCGCAAAGTAAATTCAATAGTAGAAGATGGATATTAGTATCAAATGGTAATGGAGAATGTTATGAAAATCAATTGCGTAATAACTGCTTTTATGAGCTTTTAAATCATTTACAAAGTAATGCCGTCTTTTTTAATTATCCTGGAGTTGGAGCTAGTCAAGGTTCTCCTAATAAAGAAATGGTGGTGAAAGCCTATCGTGCTATGTTAACTTTTTTAGAAGATCAAACAAAAGGGATAGGCGCTAAAGAAATTATTGGATATGGTTTTTCTATAGGCGGCGTAGTGCAAGGAGAAGCTTTATTAACTCATCAATTAAAAGAGGATATTAGATATGTTTTTATTAAAGATAGAACTTTTGCTACTTTAAGTTCTACAGTTTCTACTCTTATTAGTGAATCATTAGGTCCTTGGGTAAAAAAAATGGGGTGGGAGCTAGATCCATTTATATCTTCTGTATCTTCTCGAATGCTTCAAATTCCCGAAATTATTCTACAAACTGCTAATGTCGATGCTTATGAGAAATTGGAAAATAGTTCGCAAATTATCGATGATGGTATTATATCTGCCTCGGCTTCATTAGGTAGGATATTTTTAGATTGGCTACATCTAAATATTCCGAGAAAAAAAGTCTTTATTGGAATACCGGAAAGACATAATGAAGGATTGAGAGATACAGCATTTTTAGCACGGGAAATCAAAAGCTTTCTAGAAAAATTATAGAAACTTCAATGGTGCTTTTTGATAAATCCGTTTAAAGACAGTTGGCACAAACGACAAAACCTTTCCTTTTTTCAACATCTAAAATATTCAGGCAGGATATTAACTTATATACCACAAATTTGCCACAGTACTACCCAACAAATCCCAATATTTTTCAATTTCCGCCAATACTTAAAATCTTCTAAACATTTAATACTGAGTTGTTATAGATTGGTGGGCGTTGTTAGCTATTGGTCTGCAATTGACTGTTAATCAATTGGTCGCAAGTTCGAATCTTGCACCCGGAGTTTTGATTATTAGGCGGTTAGGGTAACAACCTTAATCGCCTTTTTCGTTTTTTCACAAATTTGCCACAGCAGAGCTCAAAAAAGCCCAAAATTTCTCAACTTTTCCCAACATTTAAAATATTTGAGTGTTTATAATTTTTGAGATTAATTTTTAAAATCAGGGGTATTTTATGATGAAGTTTATTTTTTCATTTTTTTTGATCTTATTGAATTTACAACATATTTTCGCCAGTACAGAACAAGAAAAATCATATTCTTTAAAGTTTGATAACCTCAATCAAAATGAACTGGTTGAATTATTGTCTCAAACAAAATCGCCCAATGATCGTTTTCATCTTTATAAAAAGCTCTTTGCTTTCCAACTTCAATCTTATCGCAAACAAAGGGGAGATATAAAAGCCTTAGCAACAGCCCTTCGAATAGCTACTACTGACGCTGACAAAAGGCAAGATTACATCAATAAATTTAATAAAGAAGAAAAAGAAATTTTCACTAGCTATGAGGCTATGTTTAATTTAGCAAATAAGCAAAATTTAAACACCATGAATGGGAACTCTACTTTTCATTTGCTTTTTGAATTTGACGTAGATGCTGTTATTTATGCAGATTCTTTTGAACTGTATTATTTACAAATTCTAGAATTAGAAAAAGCTTTGCAATTTCAGGTTTTTGAACCAGAATTTCTGATTCGCTACCAAACAGCCGCCTTAACGGAAATCCTTTGGTGCTTACATAAAGAGGTTACCGCTATGCAAATCAGAAGATTAATCAAAAATCCAAATGATTTGACATTGGAACACAAAGAATTAAAGTTCTTTTGGTTGAAAGCTGTAAAGTTATGCTACGAACTTTTGGAAAAACTTGATAGTCAATGGGGCGAATGCGGTTATAATAGACTTAAAATCTTAAACCTAATTTTTGGTGAGAGAGCTTCATTCTTTTTTCCTTATCTAGAAAAAGTAGAAAATCCAATTGATCTATTTTTCCCTTATGTTCTAAAACATGCAGATCTGCAGCTTGTCAAAGAACGCTTCGATCAAATAAACAAGGACCTCTCAAGCTGGGATCTAAATTTTGAATGGGTCGCCTTTCATATCAAAGCGGCTAAATATCTTTTAGATTCTGATCCTGAGAAAGCCAAAACATATTTTGAAAAAGCCAAAACGTTAATAGACAAAACACTTTGGTGCTATTCTTTTTCATTTAATAAAACAAATTGGAATGAAAAAAGAGAACAAGCACTTCAGCTGATCGAAGAACATAGACATATATTTGGAGACTTTGAATAAAGCTCTTTTAGATCTAGATTAAGTTATAGATTTTTTTAAATTTTGTCTGTTTAAAGATTAATAGATTTATTTGTTTTATTTTTGTATATTATTTAATTAAATTTATTCAAAAATAATGTATGGGATATTTGAATGTTAAATAAACTTTTACTTTTATTAATTCCCCTTACTTTGCTTTTTTCTCAGGAAAACCGACAAGAAAGAAAAGAAGAAACAGAACAAGTTAAAGAGATTGATCTTTTAAGTAGTGATAAGGTTGAGACCGAGACAAGATATAAGATGTTTTATGTTCAAGCTGCAGGTTTTAGTTTTTGGAGTCATTGGAAATATAAACATTTTATTCCTACAGTTGGTATAGGATATCGTACACATAAAAAGCAGCATGGATTTGATTTTTCTATAAATGCTTTTCCTATGCAGATCTGTAGTAGCCGTGGTTTGATACCATTTTTTAAAATATTTTATTTAAATTATCCGTTATATAAAAAAGATAATTTTTTCTATTGGGGGGGTGGTATAACTGGTATAATTCCTCCTCTGTTAGCTCCTTTTGGTGCTATAGGCTACGAATTTAATCCTAAGCAGCCGGTAAAAGTTTTCATACAATTAGATTTAACATATAAATGTGCGGCAGTAAATTTAGGAATAGGGTTTTGAATTATGAAGAGTATAAAAAAAATACTATTAGTTTTATTGGTATTTACCTCTTTTAACGGGCTTTTTGCTGAGACTTTAAAGAAAGATAACAAAAGACAAAAAATCCTTATTTTCACAAGCAGTATAGGAGGCGGTCATAAATCCCCTACTGAAGCAGTGACTTTGGCTTTACAAAATCAGTATGAAATAGAAATTGTTAATTTTTCTGAGCAGATTACTACTTTTTTAGAGCCGGTAAGCAAACTTACTAAGGGGCATTATAATTCAGAGCATTTTTTTAGTTTTATTGCAAGGCATGGCTGGAATGAATTGGCCAATCAAATTTCTGAACTTTCTTTAAAACAGCTTGATTCAAAACAATTAGAAAAAAGAATAGAAGCCAGGCTTGTTGTTTATTTGAAAAAGAAAAAGCCAGATCTGGTGATTTCTGTTATTGGTTTTGTTAATTATCCCATAGCTAAAGCAACTGATCGTTTGAATATTCCTTTTATTATTATTCCAACTGATTTAGATCAAAGTATAGCTATGCATGGGTTTCAAAAACATCTCGGTGAACCTACAGAAAATTTTCCTTTGCTGCGGTATGCTATTTCCAGCAATAATTTTGAAATAAATAAAACAATCAAGCCTTTTTCGCTTTTTCAAAATCAAATTGTCCCGATAGGATTTCCTTTAAGACCCCAATTTTTTGAAAAGAAAAATATAGCCGCTTTGAAAAAAGCCTGGAAAATACCACCTAATAAGCAAGTTGTCTTGCTTCTTTTAGGAGGGTTGGGTGGTAATAATACTTATGATTGGGCACGTTTAATTTCCAGCCTTAATCCGCAGGTTCATTTAATAGCTTGCGTCGGTTCTAATCAGGAGCTTGCCGAAAAGTTAAAAACTATTCAAAGAGAGAAAAAAAGCTCTATTCAAGTAGTTGAATATACTTCGAATATTTCTGATTTTATGAGTGTGGCTGATGTATTGATTATCAAGCCCGGTACGAATAGTGTCATGGAGGCACTGGCTTTAGGCAAGCCGATTATCCTTGATTTGACTAACGGTTTTCCTTTGAAGATTGAACAATTTAATTGTCTTTTCCTCGGCCAGTATAATTTAGGCTACTTAGCTAAAAAAAGAGAGGATTTAGTAGATTTTTTGAACCAAATCAATAGACATAAACCAATGAGTTCTAAAGTTTCTTTAAAGAATTCTGCTAATTTTTCTCAGAACTTATCTTTTCTGGTAAAAGATTTGCTTCAAGAATCTAAAAAGAATTCTTTGTCTCAAAATTCTATAAATTAAATAGAACGAAAATAAAGACGAAAAAATTCATTTCTTACCACAAATTTGCCACAGTACTACTCAATAAAGCTCAATCTTTTTCAACTTGAGCCAACACTTAAAATCTTCTAAACGTTTAATTATCAGTTGTTATAGATTGTTTAGCGTTGTTAGCTATTGGTCTGCAGTTGACTGTTAATCAATTGGTCGCAAGTTCGAATCTTGCACCCGGAGTTTTGATTATTAGGCGGTTAAGGTTTAGGCTTTAATCGCCTTTTTTTATGTTGTTTTTTTAAAGACCATTACAGTAGTTGGGAACCAGAGTAGGTCGGCTGAATTTCTTAAGCTGTTTGTAAATTCTTCATCATAAACGAGTTTATTTTTAGATAGGGTTTTGAACCTTTCTCTAACAACTTGATTTGGTAATTCATTTACATGACTATATCCACCTTGTCCTGGTAGAGCCCAGCTAATAATGATTTTTCCTTCGGCTTGGCAGCTGTCAATGAGATTGTTGATATAAGCGTCCATAAATTTTTCAGGAATATGTTCTCCAACTTCTAAGCTAATAACACAATTAAAGGGTCCTCCAATTTTGTGCTGATTAATTGTTTTAGTTAAATCTTGAACTCCAAAATTTTCACTATCACCGGTTAATTCAGCGGTATCAGGATTGCCATCAAAACCTTTGGCGTTGAAGCCGTTTTTTATTAGCTGTTTAACATAGTAGCCATCTCCACAACCTAGATCCACAACTTTAAACTCTTCATTATCTTTTTTTTCTGTTGTTAAAAGTTCTATCATTTTGGTAGCAAGTCCTTTGTCATCAAAGTGAGCGCCTTTAGCTGCTTTACTTCCTGCCCAACATCCAGTTGTTTTATCGAAGTGTGGATGGGCAAAAACTGAAAGGGTCATTTCTAGTGTGTGCATAGTTTGTATCCAGACATTTTGAGGACCTTTAACAATGATAGTTCCAGTTAAAGCAACTACTGTTAAAGCGCCTAGCGTAAAAAGGGAAAAGTTCAATACTCCCAAAGCCATTAAAGAGCCGGAGATGGCAAGTGCAGCGAGAGCAACAGAGGTGGTTAGAGCAACAATTAAGCGGGTTTTGCCGCTAGACCAATTTCCTACAGAAAGGTGGGTTTTAGATGGTTGTTCGGGTGTCGAAAGATTTTGAATAGCTGCTGGGTTTGCCATGATTTATCCTTAAGTTAAGGTGATTGGATAAAGAGTTTAATATATAGTCTTAATTAAATTCAAATGGTTAATGATTTTAAATTTCTAATTTAAAAATATGTTTATTCTGAAAGATAATCTTTTTTTTGAAATTTGTTTTAGATCAATTTCTTGCCACAAATTTACCACAGCATTATTCAAAAAAACTCAAGATCTCTCAACCTTCCCCAACATTTAGAATCTGTTAACCTTTTAGTTCTCAGTTGTTATAGATTGTTTAACGTTGTTAGCTATTGTATAGCAGTTGACTGTTAATCAATTGGTCGCAAGTTCGAATCTTGCACCCGGAGTTTT
>CAZTYI010000057.1:0-7421 GCA_964618335.1 uncultured bacterium | reverse complement strand
TGAGTAAGCGATCAAAGTTTTTGTACTTAATTAAATCTGCAAATGTATATTTGAGGCCAATTGCTTTCATAGCATTGTACAATTTTTTAGATCTAAGACAAAAACCGCCATTGCCATTTTTATAAGGATAATGATGAAACCATTTTACTAAAGATCCAATGTAGTCATATTTTAAAAAATTATTTGTCCATGCATTTTTGTTTACTGCATATCCATCGTACTGAACAATAAGATTGTAATCTGTTTCTATGGTTTCTGGTATAAGTTCAAGAGCAAGATGGGAATACGCTTCATTGAAACTCTTTGTTCTATCAAAGGGTTTAATTTTTATATTAACGATCTCGCATCCTACATTTTTATCTTTAGGAAAATCACGATTGGAAAACCAATAGATTTTAGAGATATTTACACATTTTAAGGTGCTTTCGATAGCCTTAACGGCCTCATCATGTCGAACAGTTTCAATACATGAAATGCTGATGGTCATACTTGCTACCTTTCCCTTTAAAAGGATTTTAGCCATATAATGTTTTTTAAATGAAATAAAATAAGAGTTTTGCTCTTTTGAAAATATGCTGAACAAGGTAGCTGATTTAAAAAAGCAGTTAGAATTTCACTATCAATATCACTGCTTATTTTATTCTGATATTCGAGGTCATCTGCCTGTTTTACGAACCTTAGCTCAAGAATGTTCTTCAGTTGTAGAAATAGGTTTAAGGGGAATGGTATCTACTTGGAGTATTCTACAAGGCTTATCAGAAAACTCAGCCCCAAAACCGCTTTCTTATCTCGGCATTGATCTTGCCGCTCCTTTTGTGTCTCTTCAAAAGCTTAAATTAATCAAACAAATAGCAAAGGCTCACGGCATTAATTTTAAAATTTGGGTGAAAAACGATATGCAGATCGAACTTCCAAAAACTGAAATGCTATTTATCGATTCCTTGCATACGTATTGCCATTTGACCTATGAGTTAGAGAAATTCTCAGCTCAAACTGGAAAATACATTGTCATGCATGATACAAGCCCTCCCTGGGGTTATGCCGATGATTCAGCCTATCAAGGCGATTATTCAGAATATCCCAGCTCTTTTGATAAAAAGAAAAGAGGATTATGGCCAGCGATTGAAGATTTTTTAAAGCGGCATTCTGAATGGTGTTTGCATAAAAGATATTTGAATGATCATGGGTTGACGATTCTGAAAAGAAAAAAGAAACTCAAAACTTAAACTTTAAATCCAAAAGCAAATGACAGAGATCAGAAAGAATAATAGCTAAGAAACCAGCCGTAAAATAACTTTTATAAGTCATTACAGTGTGCCAATAAGCGCCGGTTTTTAAATCTAAAAGCCAAATGGTAACGGCAATTAAACTAGCGAGATAGGCTAGCCGGGTTAAAGTGCCAATAATCGGCAGGTGTGAAATACCACGGTGGCGAAAGATCATGCTATAGAGCAGGAAAGGAAGGGTTAGGAAGCCTTTGAAAGAAAAGAGTTTAGTTTTATAGGTCAGATCTACATCTGGACTTAAAAAATAAGAGGCATAAACAAAAACACCTATGAAGGTAATTAAATATTTGAACTCCGGTCGGAAAACAGAATAAAGAATAAAAGTTAAAATTGGCAGAGCTATGATTAAATTAAAACGTAGATGGGTTTTATAAAGGGACATAAAAACGCCTTGCTTTTCTCTTAACTTACATTTAAAATAAAGATCAATTAAAAGCTAAAGATTCTATTTATGTTTAGAAGTATGACAGGGTTCGGCAGTGCGCTCATCAAGACTAAAAGTGGCCTTTTAGAAATTGAGATTGGATCGGTGAATCGTAAACATTTTGAATGTTTACTTTTTTTACCAAGAGAATGGCTCTCTTTAGAAATTGCAGCAAAAAAAGAAATTGGCAAACATATTTTTCGCGGTCAGGTGATTGTGCGTTCTACTTTTTATCCCTCAGTAGAAGCCTTGGAAAACGGATTGCCGGAGATTAGTCTTTTAAAAAGTTTAAAGTCTGGCTGGGAAAAAAGAGCAGAGGCTTTAGGTTACGGAAAAGAGTCGGTGGATTTATCTTTCTTGGCTTCTCAATTAAAGCTTGTTTCTAAAAATACTGAAACAATTGGAATGAAAAATGGCAGAACAGACAGCGGGATAGAAAAAGAAAACTTTTTTAAAGTTTTAAACCAAGCTTTAAAAAAAATGCTTTTAATGAAAGAAAAAGAGGGGATGCTTTTACAAAAAGACATTTTTGGACGTCTTTCTAAAGTGCAAAAGATGCTCGTGCAGATCGAAAAAAAAGCCCAAAATAGCACAGATAAATATGCCGAGAAACTAAAAGAACGTCTTGCTAAACTTAAATTCGAAGATGAAAGGGTGTTTAAGGAAATTGCTCTTTTTGCTGAGAAAGTGGATATCACCGAAGAGCTGGTTCGTTTAGAGTCCCATTTAAAGCAGTTTGCAGCTCTAAAAAACGAAAAAGAAGCTATTGGACGTAAAATGGACTTTTTACTGCAGGAGATGGGCAGGGAAGTGAATACGATTGCTTCTAAAGCTTCCGATGTTACGATCTCTTCAGCTGTAGTCAATATTAAAGGCGAGCTGGAAAAAATCAGAGAACAGGTACAAAACATTGAATAAATTATTAGGTAATCTAAAAGAGGGCCTGCTGTTTGTAATTTCGGCTCCGGCAGGAGCTGGTAAAAATACTTTGGTTAATCTTTTAGAAAAAGAGTTTTCTTGTGTGAAAGAAACAGTTTCTTGTACGACCCGCCCGAAAAGAACTAACGAAACAGATGGTCGCGAGTATTTTTTTCTTAGTCAGGAAGCTTTTCAAAAGAAAATCCAAGAAGATGCTTTTATAGAGCACAAGCAAGTTTTGCAAGAGCATTATGGCACTCTCAAAAGCGAAGTGAAAAAAATCCAAAGCCAAGGCAAGCATGTTATCTGTGTGATTGATGTTCAAGGTGGATTGCAGATAAAAAAACAGATGGAAGCGGTTTTGATTTTTATTCAACCACCTTCTTTAGCGGTTGCGAAACAAAGACT
The DNA here is from genome assembly GCA_964618335.1 of uncultured bacterium. Taxonomy (GTDB): domain Bacteria; phylum Chlamydiota; class Chlamydiia; order Chlamydiales; family SM23-39; genus CAZTYI01. The sequence continues at coordinate 4,385 of CAZTYI010000057.1, read as the reverse complement.
AGAGAAAAGAAATACTGAAAGTTCAGAAATAATAGCAGGCCGTTTAAAATTAGCAGAAGAAGAGTTGAAAAAGGCTCCAGCTTATGATTACCAGTTAGTCAATGATGATTTAGATCAGGCTTATCAAGTACTACGCTCTATTTTTATAGCGGAAGAGCATCGCACTAGAAGTTAATCTTTCTCTTAAAGGAAAGGATTTTTTGCCATGAAAAATGATAAAAAAATTAATAATAGAAAGATTTCACAATGAACAAGGATTGAATTATGAAAGAAGAAAAAAAGTTTTATACCCATGAAAGGCTGAACAATAAGTTTAATAGTAATTTTGATCTGGTCAATTATGCGATTAAACTGGCTCGAATCCATATCTTAGAAGAGACGCCCAAACATTTAAGTGAAATTATTGAAGAATTAGAGCAATTGCCTAATTTGAGTTAGGAAATTATGTCCAAAAAAGTTCTGATTACTTCGGCTTTGCCTTATGCTAATGGCCCTCTTCATTTTGGCCACATTGCCGGAGCCTATTTACCAGCTGATGTCTACGCCCGTTTTGAAAGGTTACAAGGCAACGATGTTTTATATGTCTGTGGATCGGATGAATATGGCGTAGCTATTACCCTTAGTGCAGATTTAGCCAAAAGAAAACCGCAAGAGCACGTTGATATTTTTCACAAAATTAATTCAGCTTTTTTTCAAAAATTGCTAATTTCTTTCGACCAATATTCCAGAACTACCTGGCCTGGACATGTGCCTACAGTACAGGCTTTTTTTTCAGACCTTTTAAAAAATGGCTACATCGAAGAAAAAACTGAAAAGCATCTCTATTCTGAAAAAGAAGAACGTTTTTTAGCTGACCGTTATGTCGTAGGTATTTGCCCTAAATGCGGGTATGAAAAAGCTCGTGGCGATGAATGCGGAAAATGTGGAGCCAGCTTTGAAGCGACCGACTTGAAAAATCCTAAATCCAAACTGACCGGCAGCGATTTAATTCTCAAACCTTCCAAGCATTGGTACTTACGTTTCGACAAGTTCACAAAACAACTTTCTGAATGGATTAAAACCAAAAACTGGAAGCCTAATGTTTTAGGAATAGTCAAACAGTATCTTGATGATCTTAAACCCCGTGCTATTACCCGTGATTCTAATTGGGGTGTGCCGATTCCCTTGCCTAACACAGAAGGCAAAGTGCTCTATGTCTGGTTTGATGCGCCGATCGGCTATATTTCAGCGACTAAAGAGTGGGCAGAGAAAAAAGCTGATAAAAAGAAAGGAGATAAAGAGAAAGGTCAAAACGAATGGGAAAAATATTGGCTTGATCCGAAAACCAAACTGGTTAATTTTGTCGGAAAAGACAACGTTCCTTTTCACGCCGTCTTTTTTCCAGCTATGGTTATGGGTCAGGATATTCCCTATAAGCTAGCTGATGAGATCCCGGCGAATGAGTTTTTGATGTTAGAGGGTAAGCAGTTTTCTAAATCTGAAGGCTGGTACATAGATTTAGAACATTTTTTCAAAAAGTATTCACCTGATCAGATTCGTTTTTATTTGGCCTCTAATGCGCCAGAGACTTCTGATGCTGAGTTTACCTGGAAAGAGTTCCAAGCTTGCTCTAACGGCTTATTATTGGGTAAATTGGGCAATTTTGTGAACCGTACTTTAACTTTAGTCTCAAAATATTATGATGCCAAGATTCCTGAAAGAAAAGAGCTGTCTAAAGAAGACGAGACTTTTGTAGTTCAAATGGCTCTACTTGTAGAGCAGATTAAAGCAGCTTATGAACGTTTTTCTTTGAGAAAAGCTGCTAGTTTGATTATGGAGCTAGCTGCTCTTGGCAATACCTATTTTGACTCTCAAAAGCCCTGGGCTTTGGCTAAAGATGAAAAGTTAAAAGATCGGTTGAATATTTGTCTGTTGCTTTCTTTAGAATGTATTAAAAATTTGGCTTTGACAGCTTCTCCGATTATTCCAACTGCAACTCAGAAAATTTGGGAGTTTTTAGGATTTGATTCTAAGCTGGAAAAACAGAACTGGGAAAAGATCCGAGGAACAGCTCTTCCGGCTAATCAAAAGCTCGGAGCTTATTCTGTGCTTTTTCGTCGTCTTGAAGATGATGAGATCCAAGCAGAGATTACTAAATTAAAAAAATAGAAACTCTAATTCATAATATCAAAGCCAAAATATTCTATTGTGGCTTTTTAAATATATAATATTTAACTAGAACAAAATCTTTTTTTTGATTATACGAAAAAAAGTGGGGGAGCAGCGATCTCTTCTTATACTTATGACGAGTCTTTTTAATGACTTATCTTAAGGAAAAGAGAAAGGGATAGAAAGAGATTCGGCACTGTTAAGTTAGTTAAATGAATATAGTCATTTTAGGCGCAGGTGAAATCATTGGTTCTTATCTGGCCACTATGTTGGCTCAAGAAAATCACAATGTGACAGTCATTGATAAAGATAAGGCGCAGCTAGAAAAAATAGCTAACATGGCTGATGTTGCTACCATGCGCAGCCGCGGTTCCAGATGGGAGACTCTAGCAGAATTGGTAGAAACCAAGCCTGATCTTTTTATCGGTATGACCGGCAGCGATGAAATTAATCTGGTGACCTGCACAATTGCTAAAAACCTAGGCTATCCTAAAACTATTGCCAGAGTTAAAGACTTGGGCTTTTTGACCCGTACTAAATTGGATTTCAGCTCTCTTTTTGCCGTGGATCATTTTATTGGAGCAGAACTTTTAAGCGCTCAGAATATTTTAAAGTCTATTTTACATCCTTCAGATTTAGCGATCGAAAACTTCGCTCATGGCTTAGTGCAAATGCGTACGATTACGCTTTCTGATGACTGGCCTCATAAAACTAAAATGATTAAAAACCTGGGTCTTCCTGAAGAGATGAATATCGCATTGATTACCCGCAAGGAAGAAACTATTTTCCCTAAAGGCGATGATGTTTTATTACCGCAAGATGAAGTCACTCTGATTGGAGAAACAAGAGTTTTAGAAGACATTCCTAAAATTTTTAATATTAAAGAACCAAAAGTGCGCTCTGTCGTGATTGTCGGCGGTACTACGATTGCCATGAGACTGGCGATGGCTTTAGAGTCTAGGAATATCAAAGTCAAAATCATTGAGCAAGACGAGAAAAAATGCCAAGAGCTTTCTGAATTTCTATCCCATAGCCGCATTATTAATCGCGATGGTACTTATTTAGAAAACATGGTGCAAGAAAGAGTCTTTGATGCGGATTATTTTATTGCTTGTACGAATGACGATAAGCGAAATATCGTGATTTCCCTTTTAGCCAAATATGTAGAATGTAAAAAAATTCTCTGTCTGATTTCCGATATGTCTTTAGGTCCGATTTTGAACAAAGAAAAGATTCTCTATACGCTTTCTGAAAGAGTCAATATCACTAACCGTATTTTATCGATTATCCACGCTAAAAAAATTATTTCGATCGCTTCTTTGGCCAACAACACGGCTAAAGTCTTTGAAATTAAAGTTTCTCCCGATTCCAAACTGTTAGACATTCCTTTTTCAGAACTAACTATCAAGTTACCTGCCGAAATGATAATTGCCGCAGTTGAAAAACAGGGCAAAATTGTTGTTGGTAGAGGCTCAACCGTCTTATCTCCCCATGATACAATGATTGTGATTAGCAAGCCGGAAAATTTAAAAGAATTAGAGAGGCTTTTTTAAGCAAAAGCTATGAAGTTAAAAGTTGTTGCTCGAATTCTGGGTGTTTATCTTTTTTTCTTTTCTTTGATTTTGCTGGTTCCTTTAGCCGTCGCTGTTTATTTTGATTTTTTTGCTTCGCAGACCTATTATCCACAACCTCATAGCACAGTCGCTTTCTTGAAAACGATTGGGGTCATTTGGGTCATTTCTTTTGGTTTATGGTTTTTCAATCGTAACAATAAAGAACCGCTGATGCGCAAAGAAAGTCTGTTTTTAGTCGTTGCCATTTGGCTTTTTTCAGTTACCTTAGGTGCTTTGCCTTTTATGTTTTCCGGTACCTTTACTTCTTTCCCTGATGCTTTTTTTGAGACTATGTCTGGTCTGACTACGACAGGAGCCTCAGTTATTAGCCCTAAAAACTATAACGTTAATACCGGCGAAGAAATTGCTTATACAGTTATTCGCAAAGGTATGAATGAAAAGACTTACACCTATTATGGCACGGTTACTTCAGTCAAAGGCTCTGATGGTAAAATATACAAAGGAGTAGATGCAGTTTCTAGAGGCGTGATTTTTTGGCGCAGTTTTATTCAATGGCTCGGAGGTATGGGAATCGTTGTTTTATTCTTAGCAGTATTGCCAGCTTTAGGTGTCGGTGGTCGGTTCTTATTTCAAGCCGAAGTTCCCGGCCATGTCAAAGATGCG
>CAZTYI010000056.1:0-7612 GCA_964618335.1 uncultured bacterium | reverse complement strand
CTCAAAAAAAAAAAGATTAAAAGCAATTTCTAAAACAATTCAAGAAATTCAAAGCTTACAAAGTTATATTGATAAGTTAAATACTAAAAAAATAGAAATCCTACATCAAATAGAGACACGAAAAAATAAAGCACCTTTTCTACAGAAAATAAAATTCACACTAATTAGAAAAATAGTAAGCAACGCAATGGGAGATTTAGATCAAATTGCTAAAATAGCTAACAATGCTCTTCAAGAAACAGAAGGACTAAGACAAGAAACACCTGTTTCTAAACTTAAAAAAAAATACGCTAGATTTTTTAAAGTTTTTAAAAAAAATGTTAAAAATTAACAACAAAAGAAATTCGCTCTCTGAAACCCCTCAGAAAATCTGCTGCTTTCATCTCTTTTTTGCCCTCTGGCTTGAGTACTTGAACTTCTAAAGCCTTTTCCCCACAGGCTACAATTAAGCGTCCTGGCTCAGCTTTAATGACTTCTCCTGCAACGCCCTTATAATCAACAACTTGAGACTTAAGAACCTTAAGCTGCTTACGCTTATCTCCTCCTATCCCTACCCAACACCTAGCTCCAGGCAAGGGCGCAAAAGCACGGATCCGGTTATGCAGATCCTGGGCTGATAGCTTCCAGTCCAGCCAAAGCTCTTCAGGCTTGATTTTAGGGGCATAAGTAGCTAGCGCATGGTCCTGTTTTTGGGGTTTTAGGGTTCCTCCTACAATCTCTTCCACACTCTTCATAAGTAGAGGCTCTGATAGTTTTATCAGGCCGGTTTGAAGATCGCCTAAATTCATCTCTTCTGAAATCCGTAAAGCGGATTGATTTAAAATATCCCCCTCATCCATTTTTTCATCCATCTGCATAATGGTCACACCAGTAGTCTTTTCTCCGGCTATGAGCGTTCTATGCATGGGAGCAGCTCCACGGTATTTGGGAAGGAGGGAAGAGTGCACGTTAATTGACCCTTTGACCGGTATGTCTAAAAGAGCCTTTCTTAAAATCTGACCGTAAGCCGCGACAATAAAAAGATCGGGTTTTAGAGCTTTGATTTTTTCAATGAACTCTGGATTCGAAGCTTTTTCAGGCTGGAAGAGCGGAACAGAAAGATTTAAAGCTTGGTATAGTTTTTTAACTTCAGAAACATGCAGATGGTTTTTTTCTCGATCGGGTTGCGTTACTATGGCGCAGATTTCTATATTTTGGTTTTGATTTTTTTGATCTAAAAGAAAAGCTAAAATCTCAGAAGCAAAAACAGGCGTGCCAAAAAAAACGATCTTCATTTAAGAACCCCTTAAAAAATCATCAAGAAGTCAATTCCGCAAATAGTTCTTCTTTTTCCGAGTTGCTTTTAGTTTTAATAGGATTTCTAATACCGCTAGTGATACCACCTAGTCCAATGATCCCTCTTTTGGAAGAGCGGCAGAACTCTACTAAATGTTTAACTTCTTTAATCGGTTCAACAGTCTTCTCAATCGCTGCCAAAGCTTGATCTAAATAGAGTTTTTCACGGTAAATCAATTTAAAAGCTTTGGCTAGGGTTGAACGGACAGAAAGCGGAAACTTGTGTCTTTTTAAACCAATGATATTAATACCGCCTAAACGATAAGGCACTCCGCCACCGACAGTATAAGGAGGTATATCATTAGGAACTCGGCTAAAACCACCGACCATAGAGTAAGCGCCAATCCGTGAAAATTGATGGATCGGCGTCATGCCGCCGATAATAGCAAAGTCTTCGATAGTTACATGGCCTGCTAACATCGAACCATTAGCCATAATCACGTGATTGCCAATCTTACAGTTATGAGCAACATGGCAATAAGCCATAATTAAGCAGTTGTTTCCGACTTGGACTTTAGAGTTTTCACCGCAAGAAGAGTTAATCGTAGCATATTCGCGGATCTCGCAGTTTTTGCCAATTTCAACAAAGGTTTTTTCTCCTCTGTATTTTAGATCTTGAGATTTAACTCCAATAACAGCCCCTGGAAAAACTGTGCTATTTTCTCCGATGGTAGTGTAGCCATCGAGATAAGCATGAGATTTAATCACGACGTTGTCGTGCAGAGTGACATTTTTTTTGACAATAGCAAAAGCTTCAACTGTTACATTACTGCCAATTTTAGCACCTTTTTCAACAATCGCTGTAGGATGAATTTGAGACATGGTTTTAAAAGCTCTCTTTTAGTGATTTTTATTTTTATAGTTTTTTTTCTATAATTTTTTACGGTCGATTAAAGCAAAGCTAATCGTAGCTTGAACAGATACCTGATCATCAACCATCGCTTTCGCTAAAATCTTACCACCATTATTACTCATATGCAAAGCTTCTACATGCAACATCAGAATATCACCTGGCACTACCGGTTTGCGAAATTTAGCGTTTGTAATATTTAAGAGCAAAGCAATTTTTAAAGTTTTGGTTTTCTCATGCACTAAAATACCGCCGGCTTGCGCTAACGCTTCTAAAATCAAAACTCCCGGCATAATTGGCGATTCAGGAAAATGACCGAGAAAAAACTCTTCATTCGCAGTCACGTTTTTTTGCGCTACAATAATCCCTTTTTCCACATCTATTTTGACAACTTTATCCACTAATAAAAAAGGATAACGATGCGGTATAATCTTTCTAATGTCTTTAATCGTTAACAGCGAAGCACTCATTTTTTTTCCTCTCATTTTGAAGCATTTTTTTAACAAAAGCCACATTTGATGCATGGCCTGAACGAAGAGCAATCACATGGCCTAAAATCACTCTTCCAGACAGAGATAAATCTCCAATTAAATCTAACATTTTATGGCGGGCGAATTCATCTACAAAACGCAGCCCTTCAGGATTTAAAACTTTGTTTTCTTTAACTAGTATAGCACTATCCAAGCCACCGCCTTTAATTAGCCCCTGATCTAAAAAAGGCTTGATCTCTTCATAAAATGAAAAAGTCCGAGCTGGGGCAATCTCTTTAACAAAAGCTGCTTTTTCTAAAGTCAAAGAAACAAATTGGGAAGCTGGATCAAAAGTAGGATAATGAAACAGATAGCTGATTTTTGGTTTGTCATGCGGCAGAGCAATTAACTGCACTTCATTTTTCGTAAAATAAACCGGCTCTTCTATTTTCAATACCTCTCTTAAAGCTTTTTGATCGTCAATGCCAGCTTCTTCAATCAATTCGGCAAACTCTTTAGCGCTGCCATCTAAAATCGGTACTTCTATGCCTTCTAATTCAATGATTAAATTAGAAATTCCAAAAGCATATAGAGCGGCTAAGAGATGTTCTACGGTCAGAATCATGGCTTGATCAGAACCTAAAGCAGTGGAACGCAAAGTGTTTTTAACATTTTCTACAGTAGCCTTAATAACATGATTGGAACCCTGATTAGAAACTTTAAAAAGAATACCGGTGTCCTTTTCTGCAGGAAGTAAGTTTAGACAACTTTTTTGTCCGGAAAAAAGTCCGATCCCTGAAATAGAAATTTCTCTTTTTAATGTTTTCTGCAAATCTGAAAAAACCAAAAAAACACCTCTCTTAACTTTCTAGCATTTCTTATGTTAAATGATTTTTTAAAAAATAAAAATATCTTCTTAAAAAAAACAGAGTAATTAAAACCTAAGTTTCTATAAAAGTTAGCTAAGATTTAGCTTTTTTAGCAAAGCTTTTTTCGTTTTAAGCTTTTAGCAAAATAATTGTATTATCTCATATTTTTTTTTAATTTAGGCTAGTTGTCTTAACGGGGTGAATATACCTTTTCTTCATCTTTATGGGAACCGCCGACTCGTTCGCATTCTTTAATTTTTTACATATAATTTTAACTTTAATCAAGTTATTGTATATCAGTTACTTACGTTATACATTAACGCTTTTTGGAACGAATAAGTGTGTTAAATAACACTTTTTGGAACGAATAAATGTAAAGCTCTGATAAGATAAAATTATGAAAAGAAAAATCTTAAAGAATCTCCGTACCTGGAAAAACCAACCTAAAAGAAAGCCCCTAATTCTCATGGGAGCTAGGCAGGTAGGTAAAACATTCATATTAAAAGAATTTGGCAATCAAGAATATACAAATACTATTTATCTTAACTTTGAAAACAATCCCCGGCTATGTAAGCTTTTTGACTCAAGCTTAGATCCTAAAATTATTTTAAAATCTTTGAATATTGAAACGAACACCGAGATCATAGAGGGAAAAACCCTTCTTATTTTTGATGAGATCCAAGAATGTCCAAATGCACTCAACAGTCTTAAATATTTTTGTGAAAATGCTCCTGAACAACACATTGTTGCTGCTGGATCATTACTTGGCGTAAAATTAGCTCATGTCAAGGGTTTCCCTGTTGGAAAGGTTCAATTTCTAACATTATATCCATTGGGTTTTTTAGAATTTCTTGAAGCCCTAAAAGAAACTCGATTAAAAAACTTTATCGAGGAACAAAAAAACATAGAACCCCTTCCCCCTAACTTACATGAAAAATTATTAACATATTTCAAAGAATATTTATTCGTAGGAGGAATGCCGGAAGCTGTTGCCGAATATATCGATTCGCAAAATATTTCTAAAGTAAGGGAAATTCAAAAGAATATTCTGAATGCTTATAGTTTAGATTTTGCCAAGCATGCTCCGAAAGAGCAAATCATGAAGATTAATCAAGTATGGAACTCAATTCCTAACCAATTATCCAAAGAAAATAAAAAATTCATCTATTCTGCAATTAGACAAGGAGGAAGAGCAAAAGAATTTGAAGTTGCCTTACAATGGCTAGTTGAAGCAGGATTAATCCATAAAACTTCACTAATTAGTACTCCAAAAATCCCTTTATCTGCTTATGCAGACATAAATATTTTTAAAATTTATCTTGTTGATATAGGTTTATTGGGAGCCATGTCCAACCTTTCTGCAAAAACTCTTCTTCATGAAAATGAGCTTTTCCAAGAATTCCGAGGAGCTATTGTTGAAAATTATATTGCACAAGAACTTGTTCACAGCCATTATTCCTTGTTTTATTGGACAAGTGAAGGAAAAGCAGAACTGGATTTTATTATAGAGCAAGACGACTTCATTTATCCCTTGGAAGTCAAATCAGGTAATTCTTCAAAGAAAAAAAGCCTACGAGTTTACAGTGATACATACCACCCACAAATGCTTATTCGCTCCTCTCCTAAAAATTTAAGAAAGGATGGAGACATTCTCAATTGTCCTCTCTATCTTATCGAAAGACTACGATCTCTTATTATTAGAAATCAAATGCATTAAATCTTTTTTCTTCGCCTTAAGAAGTAAAAACCAAGACTTAAAAAACTAATTGAAATGATAAAAATATCACCCCAAAGAGTGTAAAGCGTAGAATAATGATTTAAAGGCACTTGTAAAAAAAGAGCTCCAAAAAGCTCTTCAGAATTTCCTTGGCTGTCGCTGAATTTTTTTAAAACATTGCCAAAAGCATCTACCGCTACGGTTACTCCAGTATTGCAAGAACGGATTAACGGTACTCCGTTTTCCACTGCCCGAATCCTGCCTAATTCAAAATGTTTTTGCGGTAATGAAGACAAAGGAAACCAAGCATCGTTGGAAATGTTAACCAAAAGCTCAGCCCCTTTAACCCGGCTTTGTCTCATTAGATTGCCATAGGTCTCTTCATAACAAATAGAAACTCCCATCGGAACCTTACCAGGAAAGACTCTAGCTTCTTTGCCTGGTGTAAAAACACCGCTAATGCCATATTCTGCAGCTAACTTGGCACACCATTCAAAAGGAAAATATTCTACGATCGGCACCAAGACCTGCTTTTCATATCTTCTGATCAGGTTTTTAAAAGGCTGAAAGTAAAAAGCCGCGTTATAATTTTTCTTTTGCAAGTCTTGATCATCTAAGCCAATGATAACATCTGTTTTTAAATAATTAGCTAAAGCCTGCACCCAAAAAGCATTCGATACTTTCCAAAAAGTTTTCTCTTCGGTTTTGATCTCTTGAGCTAACGGTTTTTTTAAAAGAGGCAAGAAAAAATCTTTTTCTCGCATGTCTAAATGCTGTTCCCAGATCTGCATCACATTATCTAGCAAATAAAAAGATTCAAAGGCTGAAAAAGGCAAAGCTACTTCCGGCAAAACTATTAAATCAACCTGTCCTTTCACTTTTTTAGCCAGAGATAAAATGCGTACCCATTGAACTTCCGGTCTGATGAATTCTTGATAGCGGTCTATGACCGGTTCTTTTTGCGCAGGAGAAAGAGCTGTTTGAATTAAAAGAGCGGAAAGCTGTTTTGCTGGAGGGAAATGGCTTTTTTGATACCTTTCATTTACAAAGCCAAAACCATAGGGAAAAAGAGCTAAAACTAACCAAAGACTAAAATATCTGGCTTTTCTTTTGACAAAAGCAAGATAACCACAGCCATTCACCAAAATAACCCAAAAAGAGAGCCCATAAACACCTAGAACAGCGGCTAGTTGAATAGAAAGACGACTGAAGGTTAAAGCTGTTCCTACCACCTGAAAAGTAAAGCCGCTTAAAAAAAACAAACGGCTCCATTCCAAAATCGTCCAAAGACCGGCAATCACTAAAACCTTGCTAAAAGAAAGGGTTTGTTTTTGGTAAAAAAGCAGCGACAGTAAAGCAAATTCCAAGCCCAAGCATAAAGCTACAGCTATGTAGACAATAAACATTAATGGCCCGACCCATTCGGTAGAAGTCATCCAGGAAAGCTCTAAAGCTGCAATCAGAGAAAACCAAATTAAAGCTGCGAAAAAATAGCTTTTTTTATTCTTAAAACCAGTAAGGCTATACCAAAAAAGAGCAAAACCACATACAGCAGACAAAGGAGCTAAAGAACCAATGTAAAGAGGATTGCCGAGAGCAACAATTCCTAAAGAAGTCAGAAAAGCTAAAAACAAAAACCAAGGCTGCTTATGAAAAGTTAACTGCATAATTTAATTTAATAATCATCATCCAAGTTAGACATTGAGGCTCTTCCTCCTCCAAAAGGAGAGAGAGCTGCGGGTTTTTTCGTATCCATTGCCATCAAGAGTAAAAGAGAGCCTAGGACAGCCATGTTTTTGAAAAAAAACATCATTTGTACCTCTTTTCTATCTCCGCTTAAAAACCAAAAATGGTGCAAAAGAACCGTGATTAAAGCTAAAAAAAGCACTAAAACAGCAGAGGCCATTTTTACTTTATAGCCAATGATAATACAAATTCCTGCTATGAATTCTAAAAAAATAATGATCGCTAAAATCAACCAAGTCCAATTCATTAAAAAACTAAAAAATTGCTGCCAAAAAGAAGCAGCTGAAACATAAACCTGCCAATCTCCGAAAACAGCGGTCAAAGCTCTTTCGCTTTCTGTCCAGTCTAAGATCTTGTAAATAGCTGAGAAAATAAAAAATAAACTAATCAAAAAACGGCCAACAAAAACCAGCGTTAATTGCTTTTTATTCATAAAAACCCCTCTCTTCCTCTATTTGGCATATTTTTTTTTTAATTTCCACTACCAATCTTTCCACTCGCTTTGATCCATTTGTTAAAGTATAATCTTTTATCTATTATTTAGTAGATTTTTAGAAAACCTTTTAATAGTGGATAATTAGGATATATAGGTTAATGCGAAAAAATTTTATTGATCATCATCTGT
>CAZTYI010000055.1:0-7639 GCA_964618335.1 uncultured bacterium | reverse complement strand
AAAGTTGAAAAGGAGTTAAAGTATATCAAAAAAAGAATTTACTGAGATAGGTTCATGTAAAGAATGTTTTTTAGCATGCTTTTTTCGAATTTGTAACGAGGTGTTTTATGAAAAAATATAGTTTGATATGTTTTTTATTTGTTTTAAATGCAGTTTCGTATGGTTATTCTTTTGGAGATGTTGATGATGAAGTAGCGGGGCATAGTTTTTGGAAAGAGCTAGAGGAACATATAAAAGAACGAGACTCAAAAGAGAAAGAAGAGCAAGGTGAAAAAAATGAATCAGCTACGCATAATGAGAAAACTACCCAAAATTAATTATTCTATTATAGGTTTGGTAGCATAGGACTTGCTATTTATAAACATATAGATGGTGGCAAATAAACAAAAAATAACAGAAAGAGATAAAGCGAAATAAATGTTGCTGAGCATAATAATTCCATAGGTAAAATATGGAAAAATGAGGCCTCTAAGTCCTACTGCCAAAATATTTACCGAAGTATAAGGGGAACTATCGTCTTTATTAGAAAAAACTAGACCAGACATTTTCCAGCTTAATTCACTACCCCCCTGCATAATTCCGTAAAAAACATATCCAATAAAGAGAAAAATAATTTTTAATTGAGCAAAAAACAAAAAAACAGGAAATATCAAAGCGAATAAGGTTACGATTGAGCAAAAAGAAAAAAGATTTATTTTATAAAATAATTTTCTCCATCGAGAAGATGAAAAAATAAAACCAATTCCTTTGCAAGTTGCTATAGCGATTAAAATATTTGAATAAGATAAGTTAAGGTTTTCAGAAAAATATTTTGGAATTACTGTTTGCATTATTATTAATCCAGCACCTCCTAAAAAAAATCCTATTTGAAATTTCAAAAAATCAGGTCTTTTATGTAAAAGTAAAATTGCATCTTTCCATGGCATTAATATATGACTTTTAATATTTAGACTTTTTTGAATTAAATTTGTGTGGTTAAAAGGGATTTTTAAAATATAAATCGATGGAATCATTCCACAGATAGAAAAACACAAAAAGAACCATTTCCAAGAGCCTACATAGCTATCCAATACCCAACCAAAAAGTAAAGGAATCAGAGCTATTCCGATATATTCTAGAATTAATCCCCATGAACATATTTTGCTGACATATTTGTTGGAATAATTAACATTTAAAATTTCCATCCAAATAGGAATAATGCCTTTTACGATCATCATATAACAACCATAGCTTAAAATAATTAGCCATGTATTGTTGATAAAAGGGATAGAGCAAAAAAGCAGATATTTTAAAATATAAGACCAAAATAATTTCTTGATGATATTTTTATTTTTGTGAAAGATAAAATTATTCCAATAACTCGCAAAAAAAGCCGATAAAGGTTTCAGGGCAATAATAGTTGAAATCTGTAAAACGGAAGCATTCATCTCTTTTATTAAAATAATCGGCAATATAGTAATAATACCCCAAAAGGGTAAAGACATTAATTTAGATAGTAAATATCCTTTAGAAATTAGATCTAATGAAATATATTTTTTCATTATAAACATTAATTTTAGTTTTTAATTTCACAAATTATAGGCTTTTTAATGTCAAATAACAACATCTCTTTGCATAAAAAAATGCAGAAAAAAAAGATATAAATATTTTTGTATGTAAATGTTGAAACAAAAAATTTAAGCTGAAAATAATTTTTTGCCAACTATTTTTCTTTGCTTAACTTTTAAAATTTTTTGTAGTATTTCTTATCTACAAGAAATCAAAATCGAAATATTAAGAAATAAAAAACCAAAGCGTTTGATCTATGTTCTATCACCAAGCTGTTTCTAATTTTTTAGAGCATTTGCGTTATTTGAAAAATGTCTCAGAGCATACTATTCGCGGATACACGTTAGACTTTGAAGCTTTTTCATATTTTATGAAGCAGAAATTAAAAAAAGAAATTCCTAAATCGCAACCAAAAAAAACTAAAAAAGAGGGAATAGAAAAGCAAGAAGTAGAAAGTTTTGAGTTAGAAAAAATTAACAAGTGGCTGATCCGGGAATATCTGGCTTTTTTGCATGATAAAGGTTTAAAAAACCATACTCTAATGAGAAAGATTTCTTCTTTGCGTTCTTTTTTTTATTTTTGCCTCAGAGAAAAATATATACTGCTGAATCCCATGGAAACTATTGAAAGCCCTAAGAGAGAAAAACGATTGCCTAAAGCGATTGGTTATGAGCAGGTAGAGCATTTTTTTAACATGCCGAAGACAGATTCTTATTTAGGGTTTAGAGATAGAGCTATTATGGAACTTTTTTATAGTTCAGGATTAAGACTTTCCGAACTAGTGGCTTTAAACAAAAAAGATTTAGATTTTAGTAATTTAATGGTTTCTGTGATGGGTAAAGGCAAGAAACAAAGAAGAGTGCCGATTACTGCTCATGCAGCTAAATGGGTTAAAGATTATCTGCAATCTCCTGAAAGAGAATTAAAAACTAAAGAGCATGCAGCTGAAGAGGACGAGTCGGCTGTTTTTTTAAATAAGTGGGGGACTAGACTGACAGTCAGATCGATTGACCGTTCTTTTAAAGAGTATTTAAAACAATGCGGGCTAGCGATTGATATTACGCCTCATGTTATCCGTCATTCGATTGCTACTCACTGGCTAGAAAAAGGCATGGATTTAAAAACTATTCAAATGCTGTTAGGCCACAGCTCGCTTTCGACTACGACTATTTATACTAAAGTTTCTCTCAAATTGAAAAAAGAAGTCTACGATAAGTTTCATCCGCGTGCTTAGAAAAAGAATAAGGGGAAAGCTATAAGCCGGATTCTGTTTTTGACAGCCATTCTTCTAGGAAGCAAATTACTTGGCTTCTCGAGCGATCTGCTTCGGGTCCAAAGCGAAGAGCTTATAACGACCCAGTTTGATCTTGCTTCGAATAGGGTTTACAGCACCCTTGAGTTACCTCAAGTGGGAATGGTTTTTTCAAACCATTATTTTCACTCTTTATTTTATTAAATAATAAAACAAGACCTGTTTTCTGTTGCACTTTCCGTAGCCTTACGGCCCCCAGGGTTTCCCTGGTATCCTCTTCTATGAAGTCCAGACTTTCCTCTTTTGATTCGGTCTCAAAAGCGACTGTCTGCCTTCCCCTTAATTTTATTTTAAAGCTAGTTTGCGTCTTCTTTTCTTAGGAGCAGCTCCACCTTCTAAAAGAGAGCCTTCCTGCCAGAACAAAATGCGGAAGCAATGTTCGCAAAAAACTAGTCTTTCGCCTTTACGTACTAAGTTTTCATGCTGTGCAGTGAGTGCTATATGACAGCCATTGCAAACGCGGTTTTCTAACGGCACTACAACTCGGTCTTTTTTGTTGTTTAAAAGACGTGTATATATTTTAAAGATCTCAGGATCAGTTTTTTTTACCATTTCATCTCTTTGCACTTTAATGGTACGTCCTTCTTCGTTAATCTTTTGAATAGTGTTTTTAATTTCTGCTTCAATTGCTTTAGAACTTTCCGCTGAAGAAGCGAGACTGTCAGTGATTCTAGTTAAAATCTCTTCTTCTGCATGTTTTTTATCGATCAGATCAGAAGTCTTATGTTCAGTTGCTACTCGCTCTCTTTCGGTAGAAGACATTTCCTGAGTTAAAGCATTAAATTCTTCTACTTTTTTAATTAACCCTTGCTTAGTTTCTAGTTTTTTGAGTTTTTCTTTGATTTCAACCAAATGGTTTTCTTGAAATTCAATATCTTTATTGAACTGTTCAATTTCTTCTTTTTTAATTTCTTGTTGGTCTTTCAAATCTTGACGTAGAGATTCAATATGCTCAAGTTCGCCTTGGCGTTCTTTTTTTAAACGCATTAAACGGAGCATTTTCATATCTAACTCTTGAACATCTAAAATAACTTTTAAAGCTTGAAGCATTGTTTCCCTTTTAAAAATAAATTTTTACTGCTTATAAGTTTATTGTTTTTTTTTAATCTTTTCAAGGGAAAAGAAAGCAGAAAAGAAGAGAAGGATAGAAGATAACAAATAGAAGAAAAAAGCCAGCTAACTGACATGCTTCCACAGCTAAAGTCGTAGGCTTTCCTTCTTCTTGATGTAAAAAGATTTTTTGATTTTTCTTTTAATTGTTTTTTTATGGTAAAAAGAGTTTTTCAAATTGATAGAAAAGTTTAGAATGAGCCTTAAGAAAACTTCTTTTTGAGGCTGGATATGACTTATCTTGAGCGCTATTTAAAAAAAACAAACAAAGATAAAAATATTTCTTCTCCAAACACTTCGAATAATTCCAAAAACATTTCTTTTAATGTTTCTAAGTTAAACAGCGGAGCGATCTCTTTTTTAGCTGCTTTAGATGGAATTGAAAAAGTCTCTCCCTTAGTTGTTGAAAAGATCATTCAAGAGCTCAAAGACCAAAGAACTTTTTTAAAACTGATCGCTTCTGAAAACTATTCTTCTTTAGCTGTCCAACAAGCTATGGGCAATCTTTTAACTGATAAATACGCCGAGGGTATTTCAAAAAGAAGATTTTATGCTGGCTGCGACAATGTCGATGCGATTGAAACTTATGCTTCTGAAAAGGCTAAAGAGTTATTTCAAGCCGAACATGCCTATGTCCAGCCTCATTCAGGCGCTGATGCCAACATGATTGCTTATTGGTCTATTTTAGTGGGTAAGATTCAAAGTAAAGAACTGGAAGTGCTAGGTAAAAAAACTCTTAATCAGTTGACCGATGAAGAATATGAAACAATTAGACAAAAGCTGGTTAATCAGAAACTGATGGGTATGGGACTTGGTTCGGGAGGACATCTGACTCATGGCTACCGTCTGAACATGTCTTCTAAAATGATGAAGTCAGTTGCTTATGATGTTGATCCAAAAACTGGTCTTTTAGATTATAAAGCTATTGAAACTCTAGCCAAGAAAGAAAAGCCGTTGATTTTTGTGGCGGGCTATTCAGCTTATCCCAGATTGATTGATTGTGCGATTTTAAAAGAGATAGCCGATTCTGTAGGAGCTGTTTTTATGGTCGATATGGCCCATTTTGCTGGATTAGTAGCCGGAGGGGTCATTCAGGGCAATTACAATCCCGTACCTTTTGCTGATATCATTACTTCTACTACTCATAAGACTTTACGTGGTCCTAGAGGAGGACTGATTCTTTGTAAAAAAGAGTATCAGGAAGTGGTTAATAAAGGCTGTCCATTAGTAATGGGCGGTCCAATGCCGCATGTCATGGCAGCTAAAGCGGTGGCTTTTGACGAAGCACTCAAACCTGATTTTAAAAAGTATGCTGAAAGGATTGTTACTAATGCGAAAGCTTTAGCAGAGACTTTTGTTAAAGAAAAAGTAGCAGTGTTGACTGGTGGTACTGATAACCATTTAGTCTTGCTCGATGTTTTCAAAAGCTTTAATTTAACCGGAAGAGAAGCTGAGATGGCACTTCGTCAAGCACGGCTGACGGTCAATCGTAATTCTATTCCTAATGATCAGAATGGTGCTTGGCAGACTTCGGGGATTAGAATTGGTACTCCAGCTATGACGACTCTAGGTATGGGAGTAGAAGAGATGCAAAAAATTGCTAAAATTATGATTAGCGTTTTAAAAAATACCAAAGCAGATAAAGAAAAAAAACAGGTTATGGTTGAAAAAGCAGTTTTAGAAAAATCTATTCAAGAAGTTCAAGAACTGCTGGTTGATTTTCCGCTTTACCCAGAATTAGTAATCTAATAAAGATAAATTAGAAGGCTGTTTTTTAAGTTGAACAGCTGATTAAAGGCTTGCCAAAAGCCCTTTTTCAAATTAGAATAAAGCTTAACCTTCAGGAGAAAAACCATGCCCGAAAAAAGAGAAAAAGAAAGAGAAGAGCACAAATCAGTTAAAGCCAAAATTGAAAATGCCCTTTTAGAGCAAAGAAGAATTTTCCTGTCTGATGAAGTTGATCAACATTCTGCTTCTGATATTATTCAAAAATTGTGGTATTTAGAAGGACAAGATTCCAGCAAGCCGATTCTTTTTGTCATTAATTCTCCCGGAGGAGCAGTAGATTGTGGTTTTGCTATTTGGGATCAAATCAAGCTTTTAAAATCTCCGGTTTATACTTTAGTGACCGGCTTAGCAGCTTCTATGGGTTCTCTTTTAAGTTTAGTGGCTGGTAAAGGCAAACGCTTTGCGACCGCTAATTCTAGAATTATGATTCACCAACCTTTAGTTGCTGGGGTTATTCAAGGACAGGCAACTGATTTAGATATCCAAGCTAGAGAGATTTTGAAAACTCGTGATCTGATTGTCCAAACCTATGCAGAAGCTACTGGTAAAGATAAAAAGACAGTAGAGCTAGCAATTAAAAGAGATAATTGGATGACGCCTGAAGAAGCCAAAGACTTTGGTCTGCTGGATAAGATTATTTCTAAGCCTGAAGATATGAAGATTTTTTCATAATAGTTTTTGATACTGTTGTTGTCTTTTGCTGCTAGCATTTATAGCTACAGCTATGGCTGCTTTTCATTTTTATAATATAAATCCTCCTGTTTTAATTAATTTTAAACAGGTTTTTTAAAAGTATATTTTGAAATTAAAAAAGATATTATAAAAACAGTTAAGTTAATTGCCTTCCATAGTCTGGTTTATTCAGGGAATTTTCTTTTAGATTAAAGCTTTTTCAGATAAAATTACTTCTTTAAATCTTTTTTTGAGGGACATTATTATGAAGATAGGTATTCCAAAGGAAATCAAAGACAAAGAATTCCGCGTAGGACTAACTCCTGCAGGAGTGGCAGCTTTAGTTGAAAACAAGCATGAAGTATGTGTAGAGAAAGGAGCTGGAACAGCTATTGGTTTTAGCGATGAAATGTATCTTAAAGTCGGCGCTAAAATAGTAGATACTCCTCAAGAAATTTATAAATCTGAAATGATCATTAAAGTTAAAGAGCCGCAAGAGCAAGAATATCCTTTCTTGCGAGAAGGCCAAATTCTATTTTGTTATTTGCATCTAGCACCTGATCCTCAACAAACCGAAGCTCTTTTAAAACAAAAAGTTGTAGGTATAGCTTTTGAAACCGTCACTGATGATCATGGACGTTTGCCTTTACTAGTGCCGATGAGCGAAGTAGCTGGCCGAGTAGCCGTGCAAGTGGGAGCTTATTTTCTACAGATTTCTAATGGTGGTAAAGGTGTTTTACTAGGCGGTATTCCCGGAGTTAAAAAAGGCAATGTTGTGGTCATAGGAGCTGGTATTGTCGGCACTGAAGCGCTTAGAATGGCAATGGGACTAGATGCTAACGTAACAGTCTTTGATAAGAATTTAGAAAGGTTGCGTGAGCTGGATATTATGTATGGCAACGCTTTAGAGACCCTCTATTCAACGAAAGAAGCGATTAAAAAAGCACTGATTAAAGCGGACTTAGTGATTGGAGCTGTTTTAGTTCCTGGAGGCAGAGCTCCTAAATTAGTCACTCGCGATATGCTGCAACTAATGGAAAAAGGCACTGTCTTAGTAGACGTAGCTATTGATCAAGGCGGTTGTTTTGAGACTTCTAAAATTACAACCCATTCCAATCCTGTTTATGAAGTTGATGGTATTATTCATTATTGTGTAGCCAATATGCCAGGGGCTTGTGCTAGAACTTCTACGCAAGGTCTGACTAATGC
>CAZTYI010000054.1:0-7710 GCA_964618335.1 uncultured bacterium | reverse complement strand
ATGGGATCCTTAGATTGTTCAAGTGCCTGCTTCTTCAGTTCATGGAAAATATCAGCGATAGGGAATTAGAAAAATTTATCCAGGAAAATAATTCAGCCAAATGGTTTTGCGGTTTTTCCCTGACAGAACAAACTCCGGATTTCACTCTTTTTACCAAAATACGCTCTCGCATTGGAACAAAAATGCTCTCTAAAATATTTAGCGGTCTAAGAGATCAGCTTAAAAAAAATGGTGTAATGAATGAAGTGTTCAGTTTCGTAGATGCCAGCCATTTAATAGCTAAAGCCAACTTATGGCAAGAGAGAGATAAAGCCATTAAAGAAAAATATGATCGGTTAAATAATGAGACTTTGCCAAAAGTAGCCTATGACAAACAGGCCCGCATAGGATGCAAAGGGAAGGACAAATTTTGGTATGGCTTTAAAAAACATGTCAGCGTTGACATGCAAAGCGGGTTAATCAATAAGGTAGCGATAACCTCTGCTAATCTTCCAGATGCAAAAGGAATCAAACATGTATGTCCGAATGGAGGGGCTATCTATGCAGATAAGGGCTATTGTACAAAAGCTGCCAAGAAAATTGCTCACATAAAAAGGTGTCATTTAGCAGCTATTTTAAAAAACAACATGAAAGACAAAAATAAAGATAAAGACAGGTGGTATAGCGGAATTAGAGCTCCTTATGAAAGAGTCTTTTCCAAACAGAGAAAAAGAACCCGCTATCGGAGCATAGCAAAAAATCAGTTTGCAGCCTTTATGGAGGCAATCTGTTTTAATTTAAAGCGCATGATAGTTCTCGATGTTCCTCTATGTCTTAATTGAGAAAATATTAAGAATTCATGATCTGAAAATCCAAAAAATCATTAAATAAATCTTATTTTAGGTTTGTTATTTCAGAATCGGTGCTTGAAATTTTTCTAAAATTAAATTTTAGAGCTTAAAAAGCTTCAAAAAATGAGTTTTCTACAGGCCCATTATTTACACCGTCGATTCTCATTTTATTATCCTTATTTTATGTCACTTTATATAAAGCAGTTAAATTAACGTATTTATATTAAATTAATATGTTTATATTTTAACATTATCAAACTAAAAAAAACAACTATTCATAACTATAATTAATAACAAAATTAGCCCTAGTTTCAAATAAAAGCTAAACATATAAGTACCTAAATATCAGCGTTCTATCTTTCTTGAATATCGACTATATTTTGAAAAACTATCACAAGAGGGGGAAATTTTACTCTATCTCGTTGTTTTTAAACAACTTATTTCTAAACGACTAATAAAAAGGCTTGTTTTTGAAGCTAAAATCTTTTAACTTAAGATTTTAAATTTTTAAAAGAAACTTTAAGGGTTTTTATGAAAAACAAGTCTTTCTATATCATTTTAATTTCTATATTTTTAGCTATCGTAGCCGGCATTTATTCAGGCACAGAAAGCGGGATCTTTGGAGTCACTTTCTACTCTATTTATGACACCATCGGAAAGCTCTTTTTAAATGGTTTAATGCTCTTAGTTATCCCCTTAGTTTCTTCTTCTATTATCACCGGTATTTCGCAAATGGGCTCAGAAAAAAAGTTTGCTAAAATCGGTCTTAAAACTGTTATTGTTTTTGCTTCTTTAAATTTATTAGCTGTAGCCACCGCTTGGTTGTTACTGAGTTTTTTCCAAAACTCTTTTTTTGCTTCTGCAGATGCTTTAAAACCAGCTTTAGCTGCTCAATCATCTATGGCTCCGACATTAGCTTCCGAAGGCAGCCCTATTGCACAGCTACTTTTCAATATCATTCCTCCTAATATTTTTGCAGCTTTTGCTGAAAGCCAAATCCTCGGCATTATCTTTTTCAGTATTATTTTTGGTTTAGCAATCGGCAAAATCGATATCATGCCGGCAAGGGTGTTAAAAAGTTTTGCTCAAGGCGTCTTTCAAACCATGATGTTTCTAACTCATAAATTCATGCTCTTCCTGCCACTTGGTGTCTTTTGCCTGATAGCTAAAACTTTTGCTTCTACAGGAATAGAGACCGTCAGACTGTTAGGTTATTTTTCGCTCGTTATTATTGCCGGTCTATTAATCCTATTTTTTATAGTGATGCCATTAGTTCTACGCTTTGTCGCTAAAGTTAATCCCCTTTTGCACTACAAAGCTATGCTGCCAGCGATCATCACCGCTTTTTCCACTTCCTCTTCTTCAGCTACCTTGCCTATCACGATTGACTGTTTAGAAAAAAATGCTAATGTCTCTAACAAAATCACTAGCTTGGTAACGCCATTAGCTTCTTCAGTCAATCTGATGGGCACAGCGCTATTTGTTTTTTTAACCTCCACGTTTTTAGCTAAAGCTTCTGGAATGGTGATTGATTTCCCAACTCAGATTTTAATTTTTTTACTAACTTTTTTAACCACTTTTGGCGTAGCTCCTATCCCTTCAGGCTGTTTAGTCTCCACTATGATAGTTTTAAAAGCATTAGGCTTGCCAGTAGAGTTAATCGCTCCTATTTTTGCGATTGACCGTTTCTTAGACATGATTCGCACTAGCACTAATGTCTTCGGCGCTTCAGTCAGCACTGTGACTGTAGGTAAGTTGGTTGGAGAAAAGAACATCCTTAAAGCATAAAAGCTGACTTTCCCTTTCTTGACACAAAACTCTTTTCTAGCTATTGCTTCAATATAGCTATGTACGCATATATGTGTAGTTATGTGTAGCTATATTATGTATGGCTATGAAAACAACCATAACTAACTAATAATAGACAACTTTTTGCTTATGAATAAGAGGTTCGCTTCATTGTCCTTTTTATCTTTATTTTTATTTTCTATCGTATTCACAACCTCAATCTTTCCCTGCACAGTGATCTTGGTCACGAAAGGAGCTTCACAAAACAATTCTGTGATCATAGCGCATACTGATGATAGCAACATCGAAGATGACAAAAGGATTGTCTATGTTCCAGCCGCTGATTATTCCACAGGAGCCAAGAGAAACATCTCTTATACTATGTGGGGGTTTCCTCGTTATAGTGGAACAGACAGAGGTCCAAACTACACTCTCCTACCCAACCATCCTGGAACACCCGTTTATGGAACTATCGATCAAGTAGCACATACCTACGCCTACTTTGATGCTAATTACGCGATTGTCAATGAAGAAGGAGTAGCTATAGCTGAAACTACCTGCGCTTCTAAATTTCTCTACAAAAGTTCCAACCAGATGCTGTTCGAAATCACCGAACTAACCCGCATTGCTTTAGAAAGAGCTCGGACAGCTAGAGAAGCGATTGAAATTATCGGTGCTTTAGCTGAAAAATATGGTTATTTTGACTGGGGCGAACTTTTAATCATCGCTGATAAAAATGAAGGCTGGGTCTTTGAAATCTCTGCTTCACCGAAAGGATTTGGAACACTCTGGGTTGCTAAAAAAGTACCTGATGGCGAAGTCTTTGTCGCTGCTAATGAATTCCGCATCAGAGAGATTGCTAAAAGAGATCCTGATCTGCTTTATTCCAAAGATCTTTTTCAGATAGCCGAAGAACAAAACTGGCTAAAGAATGGCGATACTTTTGACTGGCTTGAATCTGTCAGTCCTGGAGAATATTATCATCCCTATTATTCTTTACGCAGAGTCTGGAGAGCACAAACCAAAATAAACCCCTCTTTATACCTGTCGCCCTGGGTAGAAAATGGCTATACCAAAGAGTATCCCTTTTCTATCAAACCTCAAAAAAAATTGACCATCCAAAACATAGCCTCAATCTTTCGCGACTATTACCAAGATACCGAGTTTGATCTTTCCAAACATCTTTCAGCCGGACCTTTCGGCTGTCCTTACCGCTACAAAGGACCTTATGATCCCCAAATGAATATTCCCGGAGCTCCCCGCCTTCCTATCGTAGGAGCTTGGGAAAGACCTATTTCCACCGCTACTTGCGGTTACAGCCATATTGTAGAACTACGCTCAGATCTACCCAAACCTTTAGCCTCTATCGCCTGGATCGGCTTAGACCAGCCGTTGACTTGCTGTTATATGCCTTTTTACGTCGGTATCAATAATCTACCGAAGAGCTTTTCAACCTTTGCTGCTTTTAAATTCAATTCAAAAACCGCTTGGTGGGCCTTTAATTTTGTTTCTAATTTAGCAGCTTCCAAATTCTCCTACATGATCAAAGAGATCCGTGGAAAACAAAAAAGAATCGAAAATGTTGAATTTAGAAAAATAAATGAAATCGAAACAAAGGCGCTGGCTCTTTACGAACAAGATCCATCGAAAGTTTCTGCTTTTTTAACTGATTACTGTTTGAACAATGCTGACAAAGTGGTTAACGAATGGTGGGATTTTTCTTTTTATCTCTTTGAAAAATATGCCAACGGTTCAGTTAACCTGCCCAAACCTTTAAAAGAAGTTGGCTATCCTGAAGAGTGGCTGGATGGAGTGCATTACTACCAAAGAGGACCTATCAGCTATAAAAACAATACTAACCAATGAGTTAATTTATGGTAGAAAAAGTCACTTCCGTCACTCAGTCTTTTAAAGGCAAACAAATTGATGCTTTTAAACAACAGCTAAAAGCGATTGATGATAAAAATTCAGGTATTAAAAACAGAATATCAGGACTTTTTTCCCCTAGAAAAAAACTCTTTAAAAAAGTCATTAAAAAAGTAGTTAAAAAAACTGAAAAAGTAACCAAGAAAAACCAAAACCCACTCCATGAAATTATTGGGATTTTAGATAAGCATAGAGAACATTTGCAATCTAAATATAACACTCATCCAGATGAAGAGTTGGAAGAAGTTATTCAGCGCATTAATAGTTTAATGTTAACTGTTTTACCAAAGAACAAAGTTCCTCCTTTTGAGCCCTATACTTTCCAAAAAGCTGTCTTGGAACTAAATGACTTTTTTCTGGCCCTTCCAGAGATAGATCAAACCAACTTTGCTCTCAAGAAAACCCAAACGTTTTGTCTGCTTAAAAGAGCAAAAACGGCAGCTAAAAGAAAAGTGATTGTCAAAAAGTTTATCAAATACGTCAAAAAAGTTATTGGTTGAATTATCTTCTGTTAAAATAGCAAATGATTAACACAAATAGTTAACATAGGTGGTTAACGCTTTTCTTCAGTTGACCAAATTAGCCAATCCTTGAGATCATATTCTTTTACACCAAAGCAAAATATGACAAAAAAAAAATTATCACTAGCCAGAATCTTAAAATACCACCTCGGTGGAAAAATCGGCCTCAAACCCACTAAAAAGCTTAAAACCCAAAGAGATCTTTCTCTAGCTTATACGCCTGGCGTAGCCGAAGTCTGCAAACTCATTGAACGAGAAAACGAAACCATCTGGGACTACACCGCTAAACAAAATACCGTTGCTGTAATCAGCGACGGCACAGCTGTCTTAGGCCTCGGCAATATCGGCGCTAAAGCCTCACTTCCCGTCATGGAAGGCAAAGCCGTGCTCTTTAAAGCTTTTGCCAATGTCGATGCATGGCCGGTCATACTAGAAGGACTGCTTGACCAAGACGGTAAGAGCGATGTCGAAAAATGCATCCAAGTCATTAAAAGCATCTCAGCTTCCTACGGAGGCATTAACTTAGAAGACATAGCTGCGCCTGCCTGTTTTGAAATTGAAAAGCGCTTAGATGACGAACTAGATATACCGGTCTTTCATGATGATCAATGGGGCACAGCGATTATTGCTTTTGCCGCTCTCAAAAACTACCTGCTGATCTCTAACAAAAAGCTCGAAAACTTAAAAATAGTTATCAACGGAGCTGGAGCTGCCGGTATCCGCATTGCCGATACTCTAAAAACCCAGAATGTCGGCCAAATCATTATGTGCGATTCCAAAGGGACTTTGCGCCAAGAAAGACAAGATTTAAACCCCCATAAAAAAAGACATGCGCTAGCTATCTCAGAAACCACGCTGACCGAAGCGATCAAAGGAGCTGATGTTTTCATCGGCGTTTCTAAAGCTAATACTCTCACATCTGAAATGGTGCGTTCTATGAATCACTATCCGGCTATTTTTGCGATGGCCAACCCCGTCCCAGAAATTGATCCCGAAGAAGTTAAATCCATTATGCAAAACAAGCCCTATGTCATGGCTACAGGCAGATCTGACTACCCTAACCAGGTCAATAACGTCTTGGGCTTCCCTTACATCTTCAGAGGCGCTTTAGACGTCAGAGCCACCACTATTACCATGAATATGAAGCTGGCAGCAGCCGAAGCTCTAGCTAGACTAGCTAGAGAACCAGAGGTGCCTGAGATCGTTAAAAAGGCTTATAAAAGAGAGTTTGAATTTGGACCGAACTATTTGATTCCGACGCCCTTTGATCCACGGATTAATTTCTTTGAATCAAAAGCTGTAGCAGAAGCTGCTATTAAAGATGGCGTAGCTAAGATCACTACACTGCCTGGGAAATATTCGGGTTAAGCTGTCTAAAGTAATGTTTTAAGCGCTCTCTAGTTATGCTAGTTGTTGTGTTTGTGCAAGAGACATAGAAACTGTGGTCTTTCCAACATCTTTAGGCGCGCTTCTTAAATAAGGTCTTAACGGATCTATGAAAAAGGGGATTATGTTAACAACAGACAGTCCTGCATATAAGCCTACTAACATGCCTGTAAGTGTCAATGCAGGTATGCCTAAAGGCAGAGCGGCAACAAAGCTCAGCAAGGTTAATAAAACATAAGCTACTTGTTGGACTAATCTAATTATTAAAATTCGTTTATAATCGGCAATTTTGTTTTCTAATTTTACTGCTAGTTGTTCTATTTCTTGTTTTGGTTTCGTTGAATCATTTATGGCATTTAATAGTTCAAAAGCAGCTATTGCTCCTTCTACGCCGATCTCAGACTGCAGCTTATCGATGAAAAAACGATGGTCTTCAGGGATGTATTTCTCATTCATTTTTTTAAGATCATCTGCAAGCGTATCGTTTTTATCTTTGCCCTTACCCTTAATTTCAAAAAAGGGAAGATATTTATCTAATATCGTGTCACGCTCTTCTGTGTTCAATAGCTTCTCTGGATCTTTTTTTAGATTTTCTTTCAAGTCTTTTATTCGTGGTAATTTTTCTGCTATATTTTTATAACTTATTAATTTTGGAACTATGTCTTTGCCCAATAGTACGAAAGCAGGAATTGCAAAAGCTAAAGTTAAGCCTACCATTACATATGGATTTGCAATGATAATTCCTAAAGATATCAGCAGCATTATAGTTCCAATAGTTGTCACAGCTGATCCAAAGATTAATTGCGTTTTAGCTGCTTCTTTATTTCCGTCCAACATCTTAATTCCGGTAATGATAGAGTATAAGCCCACTCCAATATCAAGTACTCCAGCTGCAATTCCAATACCTTGTACAAGGGCAGCAGGGCTGCCGCTTTCGGCAAAGGACGGACTAGCCTTCTTTATCGCCATTAAGCCGTAAACTAATATGTTTAATAAGTTTCCGACAAGCATAGCAGGACAGTATTTCCCCATAAGCGGCATGAAAGGCTTTTGATTAGATTCTTCTACCTTGACCTTTTTTGCCATTTCGAGAGCAACAGCATGCTCCTGCCAGTTTGGTATATTTGTAATTGTACTAGATGCAATGTTGGAGATTTTTGAGGGTGTTTCTCCAACAGTGCCTGCATCCGGTTTTTCTTTAGGAGTAACTACTAATCATGAACTAGCTGTACCAGCTACTGCAGTAAGAGAAACAGAAA
>CAZTYI010000053.1:0-7735 GCA_964618335.1 uncultured bacterium | reverse complement strand
CGTACGGTTCTTAGAGGAGGGAGTTAGGGCAACCTAGCTCCCTTACTCAACTTTTGATTGGGAAAAATTACACTATAGCATCAAATTAACGAAATTTTAATGAAAATAATACTTAACGGGGGCAGTATACATAGTTATTTCCATTTTAGAATTGTTTTAGCTTCAACTGCTTCCTTCGTTCTAAGATTTATAAGTAGATAATAGTTCTCATCAGAACAATTTCCTCTGCTAATAAGAATGCGATCATTAGGGCTCCAAAAACAATAGATCCAAGATCTAGTCCAAAAAATTTCCCAATTAATTTGATTGTAAGAAACAACAAAATAACCATCAGCATTAATCTTTTCGATTGTATGGGTAGAGATATCTTCCAAAGAGTTAATGTCAAAATGTACAGAGTAAGCTTTATTGGTACGCAAATTCTTTAAAATGAAGCTACCTAAATGGGCATCTGCTACTAAGTTAATCTCATCACCCCTTTTCCAAAAATATTCTTGATCAAGCTGACATTCTTCCGATACAAAATTATTCACAATCCAACGTGAATAATCATTTAAGATTATTATAGCTTCATTATTGGGTAATGGTACAAATTCTTCTACTGCACTAACAAGAGGGGATATAATATAATTTTCCCCCACGTTAATCATAGGTAATAAAGGTTCTTCTTTGGATGCTGCGAAAAGATTAGTAAAGTTTATAATACTTAATAATATAAAAAAAGTACTACCCATACATCTTTTTAAGCCCATAAACAATTCCCTTTTTTTTGTTTGAACTCGGTTGAATAATTCAAAAATTTTATCACTTACAGATTTTTAAAAGATATTGTTTATTTTTCTATAGAAAAATTTGGGGGAGGTTGGACTCGAACCAACGGAGACCGAAGTCGAGGGCTTTACAGGCCCTTTGTAATTATCTCTATACGACATCCTCAGAAAAAACTACATTAAAGCGCTATGTTAGTGACTAGCAACTAGGAACCAAGCGAATCGCCAATACAAGCATAGGTCTCTATGCCCTTCTGAGAATTATCAATTAAATCCTGATCAAACCGGATCGTATTCTCTTCAAAAAGAAATACAAGCGTCGAGCCTCCCAATTCAAAATAGCCCTTCTCATCACCTTTTTTGTAAGATTTACCTGGTTCGTAAGTCTGTACAATCGAACCAACATTGGTAGCACCGACCTCTAAACAAATCACTTCTTTAAAATGATTGGTTTGAAGACGTGTTAAGACTCTCTTATTTTCCAAAAAGTTTTTCAAGCTGCCTCTTAAAGCTAACGGATTGACTGAATAAAGACAGCCGTTGATCAACTTGGATTTTTGAGGGACGCAGTCAAAAGGAAAATAAAAACGGTGGCAATCAATAGGAGCCAATCTTGCAATGACCATTGAACCTGAAGCATACTTTTTTGCTAAAAGAGGATCTTTTAAAAAAGAGGGTAAATTAAAACTTTTGTCTTTGATGAAAAAGTTTGATAGATCTTTTAAAGAGGGAAAGACTAAGTATCTAGCATCTGCTGGCAACACTGCTTCTTTGGCGGCTAGTGGACGGGAAGAGGGTTTTAGTTTACGGATAAAAAAATCGTTGAAAGAAGAAAAATCTGCTGTTTTTCGTAAAAAATCGGAAGTGTTGATGTCAAAATCGCGGATAAATGGTTTAATTTTCTTCTTAGAAAAAGAACGCTTATGCCAAAACCCGTATAACTGAGAAAAAAAAGGAAAACAAGAACCTAAGAAACGTAACAACCAAGACCAAAAACTTTTTTTATAAAGCCAAACAAGCGTTTTTTGACCGTAGATTTTTTCAATAAATATAGATTTATTTTTGCGGTCAAAGACTTTTAACTGTTTCATTTTTAAACTACCTGTATTTTAGTTCACTGCCTTCTCTTCTTCCTTAAGAAGTTGTTCCATTTCTCTTTTTAATTTAGCATATATGCAAAGATCAATAAATTTCCCCTGAAAAAAGAGCGCTTCTTTTAAAACTCCTTCCAATTTATAGCCGCATTTTTGAGCAACTTTAATTGCCGGCCTATGATAATCAGGAATTAAAAGCTGCAGGCGGGAAATGTTTTTATAATTAAAGAAAAAATGGGTAAACAGTTCTAGCGCCTCGCTCATCATCCCTTGGGAATAGTTTTTTTCTTCAAAAATCACAAACTTTAAATTGTAGCCGTCATAGATCTGAACTTTATCAAAAAAAATGGCTCCTAAAATTCTTTCTTTATAATCGACAATCAAGAGTATCCCTGTTTGATCGGAAAAAAAACCGCTTTGTAAAAAATTCTCTAAAAAAAGATTCGCGCTGGGAAGAGCATAAACAAAACATTTTTGCGAAAAAACGATTTCTTCTAAAGAGCTATAAAGCGCTTCTAAATCGTTTTCCTGAACCTTTCTTAATTTAATTTTAGAGCCTTCGAGCATTCTTAACTTTTTATATTTTAATATTTATGTTTTAAGTAGGTTATAGTTTAGATGTTTATTACTAAAAAAAACAATTTAAAATAAAAATTTACTAGTAATGTTTTCTTTAGTTAATAAACCTCTCATTTGTAAAAACTTGTAAAAAAAGGTTTTATCTTTTAAAATTGCCAAAGATAAAAACTTTGTATCACCCTATATTTTTTGGTTTTTTATGTTTAGTCTTTTAAAGAAAATTTTCGGTACAGCTCAGAGCCGTACAATCAATCAATACCGCAAAACAGTTTCTCAAATAAATGTTTTGGAAAAAGAATATCAAAAACTGACCAATGAAGAGCTTTTACAAAAAACCGAAGAATTCAAAAATCGTTTTAAAGAAGGCGAAAGTCTAGAAAGCCTATTACCAGAAGCTTATGCTGCCGTTAAAAATACCTGCCGTCGAATGATGGGTACGGAATCCCATGTTTCTGGATACAACCAGAAATGGGACATGGTACCTTACGATGTACAGATGATTGGTGCGATTGCCATGTTCTACGGCGCGATTGCCGAGATGCAAACAGGTGAAGGAAAGACGCTAACGGCTGCCATGCCGCTTTATCTGCATGCGTTAACTGGAAAATCTACTCACTTAGTAACTGTTAACGACTACCTAGCCAAAAGAGACTGCGAATGGATCGGTTCTATTTTTAAAAAAATGGGATTATCTGTAGCAGCTTTAACTAACGATGTAGAACTCTCTCAAAGAAAAGCTATTTATGAAGCTGATATCGTGTATGGTACCGCTTCTGAATTTGGTTTTGACTATCTGAGAGACAATTCCATGGCTTCCAGCCACGAAGAACAAGTACAACGAAAACCCTTTTTCGCTATCGTCGATGAAATTGATTCTATTTTAATTGACGAAGCTAGAACTCCGTTAATTATTTCCGGGCCTGCAGGTGAAAGTAAGCAGCTTTATGGCGAGCTGAAAGATAAAGTTACTAAAATTGTCCGATTACAAAGAGATCTGTGTAATCATTTCGCCTCAGAAGCCAAAAAAGAATTGGAAGCTCTGGGCATCAGTAAAGAAGATGACGCCGTTAAAATTACCAAAGAAGCAGAAAGTACTTTTAAAAAACTCTGGCTGATTAGCAAGGGTACTCCTAAAAATAAAATTCTGAAAAGAATCAAAGAAAATCCTGACCTGCGCGTTCAAATTGAAAAATGGGAAACCTATTTTTATTCTGAGCAAAATAAAGAAGAAAAAGCTAAAGCTCTTGCAGAGCTTTATATTATCGTCGATGAAAGAGCTTCTGAATATGAACTGACTGATAAAGGCATGCAAGCTTGGAGCGAAGATAGCGAAAACGTTGGCGAAAATAACGATTTCGTACTGTTTGATCTAGGCTATGAGTTTTCTAAAGTCGATCAAGATACTACACTGAGCTCTAAAGAAAAAATTGAAAAGAAAACCAAGCTGCAAGAAGCGGATGCTAAGAGCAAAGAAAGAGCTCATAATTTAAGACAGCTCTTCAGAGCTCATCTGCTCATGGAAAAAGATGTTGATTACATCGTCGTCAACAATAAGATTATTATCATCGATGAGAATACTGGCCGACCACAGCCTGGCAGACGCTTTTCAGACGGTCTGCACCAGTCTATCGAAGCCAAAGAAAACTGCCCGATTCAAAGAGAAACTCAAACTTATGCTACTGTAACTCTGCAAAATTATTTCCGGATGTATGAAAAGCTGGCTGGTATGACTGGTACAGCGATTACTGAAGCTGGTGAATTTAAAGAGATCTATAAATTAGTAGTTTTAGAAATTCCGACTTACTGTCCTTGCGAAAGAGTGGATTTCGATGACAAAGTCTACATGACAGAAAGAGAAAAATATGCTGCTATTTTAAAAGAAATCAATCAACTTCATCAAAAAGGCAGACCAGTTTTAATCGGTACTGAATCAGTTGAAATTTCTGAAAAACTTTCCCGCATTTTAAAACAAAACCATCTCTCTCACACTATTTTAAATGCTAAAAACCATTCTAAAGAAGCCGAGATTATCTCTGCTGCCGGACAAAAAAGTTCAATTACACTTTCTACCAATATGGCTGGCCGTGGTACCGACATTAAATTAACTCCTGAAGTCCGTGAGCTAGGCGGATTGCATGTCATCGGCACTACCCGCCACCATTCACGCCGTATCGACCGCCAGTTAAGAGGCCGCAGCGGCCGTTTAGGCGATCCTGGTTCTTCGCAGTTCTTTGTTTCTTTTGAAGATTCGTTAATGAGGCTCTTTGCTTCTCCTAGACTAACTTCGATGCTTCAGCGGTTTCGTCCCCCAGAAGGAGAGCCGATTTCAGCTAAAGTCTTAAGTAAATCCATTGAAACTGCTCAAAAAAGAATTGAACAGCGCAATTATCAGATCCGTAAGCATACGCTTGAATATGACGATGTGATGAACAAACAGCGTCAAGAGATTTACTCTTTCAGAAATGATCTGATTCAATCCGAAAAAACTATTGAACTGGCAGAAGAAGTCATCCAGGAAGCCTGCTCTATTATGGTTCGCCAGTTCTTTCCAAACACGAAAGAAAAGCATTGGAACATCAAAGGCTATTTAGAATGGCTGATGGAGCATTTCCCAATCACTTTCGAAGAGCAGCTTTTTGAAAATAAAGACATTAGCGAGATTGAAAAAATCTCTACTGAAAAAGTTTTGACGACTTTTCAAGACAAGCTGAAAGCTCAAAAAGAACTGATTTTAAAAATGAATCCTGAGGAGAAAGAAACTGACAAGCTCTTAAAAGAAGTTGTGCGTTCTCTTTTAATCCGTAAAATCGACCAGCTCTGGCAAGAACATTTGCTAGCTATTGACCATTTAAGAAATGACGTTAATCTACGCGCTCATGGTCAAAAAGATCCGCTGATTGAATTTAAACAAGAAGCTTTTCAATTGTTTTCTGATCTTTCTCAAAGGTTAGCACTAGAAATGTCCAAAGATCTTTTCCGTTTTGAAATGATTTCTTCAGAACAGAAAAGACGTCTCGAAGATGCGCTAAAAGAAATGCGCATGACTAAAGACAAAGCTCTTTCTTTAGAAACTGATGATGATGAAGCTTCCCTTGAAGAAGAGGACAAACAAAAAACCATTACGGTTGAGCCAAAAACTGGCCGCAATGAACTATGTTCTTGCGGCAGCGGTAAAAAGTTTAAGAAATGCTGTGGAAAAACTCAGACTGTTCCTGAACTAAGTTAAATTTTTTAGTTAAAAACTAGACTAAAAAATTATCTATAATTTTCAAAAAAAATTTCTAAATATTTTTTTTAAGAAGATGGCGAAGTTAATTTACCAAGAAGTTTATATCCGCCTGCCAGCATTCCCGCTCCTAAAAGACTATAAAGATACCACAAACCAGCATCCCATCTTAAAAAGAGCTCTCCATTCGTAGAAAAAAAGAGCAGAAAGAGAGAAAAAAGCAATAAATTAACACCCAAAGAAAACAGCAAGGTAGCCAGAATAGTTTTTTTCTGCCGGCCTTCTTCTTCTTCTTGAACTTCTGGAAAGGAAGCAGCAGCAGTTTCAGTTTTTACTCTATTAACCTGCCCAGATTCAGAATTAACATCCTCAGGAAGTCCCATCATAGGGTTCATAGGATCAGCTTGGTGTAAAGGATCAGAATTTGAAAAAGAAGACTGTGCTTCTCTTTCAGCGCCAAAAGATTTTGGTTTATAAGGAGGAGGATAAAGAGCTGAGAGAGTTTCTTCTAAAGGTGGAGTGTTATGTGCTGCTTCGCTTTCTTGATTGTTTTTAGCAAAATCAGCGCCGCAATAGGGACAAACAATAACATCTAAATCCACCATTCCGTCGCAGCTAGCGCACATTTTCATACGTTTTCTGGGTTGCATAATGTCTCCTTATCCAAGACACCTTCTAAAGTACTGAAGAAATATTTTCAATTCAACTAAAATTAAAAATAAAATTCTCTTTTTACTAGTGCAAATTTTAATATCACAAAAAAATAAAATATTTTTTTATAGTAAACAAGCTCTAATCCCGGAATCCACAATAGATAGGCTTATAGCTGCGTTATTTGTTCCGTGGCAAAGAAATTAAACTTAGAGTAAAATAGCTAATAAACCTAAGCATTAGGATGACAATGACTATTTTTGATTTAGCTGTGATCGGCGGTGGCATTGGCGGTTATTCAGCAGCTATCAGAGCCGCTGAACTAGGCTTAAATGTTGTTTTAATTGAAAAAAAGAAACTCGGCGGCACCTGTCTTAATGTCGGCTGTATTCCTACTAAAATACTGGTTAAAAAAGCTGCTTTTTTAAAAAAAGCACAAAAGATGGGCTTTAGCGGACAAGTCAATTTGGCCGATATCATCAAAGAAAAAAATAGTACGGTGCAAAGATTATCCAACGGACTGAAAGCTCTTTTACAAAGCCATAAAATTACACTCATTCAAGGCGAGGCAGTTTTTTCAACAGCTAATGAATTGAAAGTTGAAAACCAAACTATTCAAGCTAAAAAGATCCTGATTGCTACCGGTTCTGCTCCTTTGGAACTAAAAACAGTACCGACTAATCACAAAATGATTTTTAATTCAGATTGCCTTTTAAATTTAGAAACTCAGCCTCAAAGTTTAGCTATTATCGGCGGTGGATACATTGGCTGTGAAATCGCTTTTTTCTTCAACGCTATTGGCACTAAAGTCTTTTTAATTGAAGCACAAGATAGTCTGTTGCCTACTTTAGCCGCTCCAGATATTACAGCTCTTTACCAAAAAAGTTTGCAAAAACAGGGTATTGAAGTTTTAACCTCTTCTTTGGTCGAAAAAAGCGAAAAGACTGAAAATGGCGTTAAGCTCTTTTTAAAAGATCAAAATAAAACCATTGAAGCTGATATAGCTTTGGTGGCTATCGGCAGAAAATTAGAAACCTCTCATCTTCAGCTAGATAAGATCAATATACCTTTAAACCCTAATGGGTCTATAGAGATCAATTCCATGATGCAAACGACCCTACCTAATATATATGCTGTCGGCGATGTAACCGACAAGATACAGCTGGCCCATCTGGCTTCGCACCAAGGTATCATAGCAGCTCACAATATCGCCGGAGAAAAAAAAGCGCTCTTTTATAACGCTGTCCCCTCTGTTATTTTTACTTCCCCAGAACTGGCTTGTATCGGTTTGAGTTTAAAAGAAGCACTAGACAAAGGACTAAAAGCTAAAGAAGCTACTTTTCCTTTAGCAGCTTTAGGTATCTCCATTGCTTTAAATGAAACCGAAGGAGTAATCAAACTGGTCTACGAAGAAA
>CAZTYI010000052.1:0-7849 GCA_964618335.1 uncultured bacterium | reverse complement strand
ACCTACGACCGCTTGCTTACCATGCAAGTGCTCTACCGCTGAGCTATCTGGGCATGCGAATTTTCACATACGAAAGCTCATAAGGTTAATCCTATATTCAAATAAAATCAACCCCTTTTACTTCAAACGGTAAATAATTCGGGCTTTTGTCAAATCATAGGGAGACATTTCCACTGTAACCTTGTCTCCGGCATAGACCCGAATGTTTCTCATTCGCATTTTTCCACAAAGGTGAGCCAATACTGTCATGCCATTCTCTAATATGACCTGAAAGGTCATATTAGGTAATAATTCTTCGACAGTACCGTCGATTTTAATCGTTTCCTCTTTTCCCATAATTTAGTATTTTGAAAACCAGATATTTATAACCACTAAGTAAAACATTCTCTTTACTTTTTGTCAATTTTTCGTTGCTATTAAAATAATTTTTTAGTACTGCAACATAAATCAGCCGTAAAAAGCCTAAAAAAAAACAACATATTTTTAAGATTTTTTATGAAATTCACAAAGATTTATCTCTCTTTTAAATAATTAAGGGCCAAAATTATTAACCAGGATATATTTGATGTCGAGACATTATTTTTCATTTGATAAAATTACTAAAAACAAATATTTTATTAACTAATTTTGCACTATATTACTATTTAAAAAGCCAATTATTTTAATGGTTGGATGAATAGCGCTAAAAAACCAGGTTTAGGTCAAATTCATGAAAAATAATTTCAAAAACAAAATTGCTAAAATCAAAGCCCTTTTTACAGACCAATCTACTGACAAAGAAAAATATGAATTAATCCTAGATCTGGGCCGTTCTCTGACACCTTTAAAACCCGAAGCCAAAACCGAACCAAACCGGGTTGAGGGCTGTCAAAGCACTACCTATCTGACTAGTCAATATATAGAAGGGAAAATGCATTTCCAGGCTGAATCAGATGCTCTTATTTCTGCTGGATTAGCCGCTCTGCTTCTGAAAATCTATGATCAGGAATCCCCTCAAACTATTTTGCAAAATCCCCCCGACTTTTTAAAAGAGGTCAATTTGCATAATATTCTATCACCTCTACGTGCTAGCGGTATGGGGCAAATGTATCAGAAAATGTGCTCTTTAGCCAAAGAACATTTAAATTAAAATTAAATAAAGCCTAAAATTAAACTTCTCAAAGTTAAGAAAAATTAATAAATAATAAAATCCTTAAGCTTTTGCCACTTGAATTAACGCCGCTGCAGTAGCAATTCTTAAAATCGGCAAAGACTCATCCAGCGCTTTTAAAAGAAAAGGCAAAGAAGTCTTAGCTCCAATGAAACCAAGTGCTCCTAAAATTTCTAACTTCAGTTCATGATTAGCTTCAAAATAAGCCTTTTCTAAAATTGGCAAGACTGATTTATCTTTATGATAAATAGCCAAAATCAAAGCAGCCTCTACTCTAATAGAAGCGTCTTTGTCCTCTAAAAGCTTATAAATCAAACTACTCTCTTGCAAACCGCCTTCCTGCAGCAAAGCCCAAGCTGCAAAGCTGGTCAAACCATGACTTTTTTGCATTAAAAAGCTTCTGAGACGGGAAAGCGCTTTTTGATCTTCTAAACTGGCGAGCAAAAGTAAGAGATCCAGCTGCACCTTCTGATCAGTATGTTTGGGATAGTTAGGAAGGTGTAAAACATGCCTTACTTGACTGACAGCTAAGGCACCGTCCTGCCACATCCAAAGCTCTCTTTTCTGAGAAAAAAACTGATCGAAAATTGCAAAGCAGCGTTTTAGCTCAGTACGCTGAGAAATTAGAGCTAAAGCTAAATTAGCTTTTACGAAATTATCTTTAGATCCTTTTAATCCTTTGAGAGCTAAGGAAACTCCCCTTTTACCAGCTTTCTGGATTCTGCCAGAAGCTAAGCGAGCAACTTCCAAATCAGATGAAAAAAGTAACTTTAAAAAGGCTTCTTCGCCAGCTTTTTGATCAACAAAAAGCAAAACTAAAGCTGCTTCAACTGCTACTTGAGGATGAAAATCTTTGACCAGAGGAATAAGTACTGTTTTTAACTGTTTTTCCGGTAAAAAGTCTTTGTAATATAAAGCTAAAGCCTGCAAAGCAGAAAAGCGGACCTGAAAAGAATCATCTTTTAATAATTCGACAATTTTATCTTTAACTTCAATGACTTGAAAATAAGCTGCTAGTTCTAAGCCCAGCTGTCTTAAACCAGAAATTGGCGAATACAAAAGCAGTCTAAGCTGACATAAATCTATCCGGTCATACATTTGAATAAGCGCTTTAATTGCTACGCCCTTTTCTTCAAAAGTAGCTCCTTCACTGCCTAAAATAGCTTTTAAATCCACCGCTTTTTCAGTTATTTTTAAACGCCCGATTGCTTCGATCAGCTGCATTTTCAAAGCCCAATTTTGTTCTGTGCCTAATAGCTGAGAGAGCTTTTCTTTAATCACTTGATCAGGGAAATAGGTTACAAGCTGAAAAGAGAGCTGTTTTAAAATGTTATTGTGAGACTCTAAGGTCTCTAAGATAAAAGGAATCGCTTTAGCTTCCTGAGTAATAGCCAGAGCAATCAAAGCGGTTAATTTTAAAGAGTATTGAGAAGCATAAAAGCCCTTTTTTAAAATTGCCCAGCCCATTTCTTTTAAACATTCGGGATCTTTTTGCCACTCTTCAAAAGTTTGTTTTTTTAATTCTGAGAGCGCTTCTGTTTCCTTTCCCGCTCTAGCTAAAGTTTTGACATAGGCTCTTTGAATTCTTTTAGAATCAGGGTAAAACTGTTTAGCTTGCTTAGCTACAGATAAAGCTGAAAAAGCATCTTCTAAAAGCAAGTGGCTTTCAATCTGTCTTAATAGTTCGCTTTCAGAAGCTGCAAGAGAACCCATAGAAATTGCCAAAATAGCAAAAATAAAAACAATGACATTCTTAATAAGTTTCTTTTTACAAATACCCTTAACAATAAACTTTCGAAACATAAAATTATCCCATAGCGCCCATTTGTCGGCCGCCGATTAAATGAAAATGCAGATGAAAAATTGTCTGACCAGATGGTCTACCGATATTGGTCAAAAGACGATAACCGTCAGCCACTTTGAATTCTTCAGCCAGTTTTTGCGCCACTTGTACAATTTCTCCTAGTAAAGCCATGTCTTCTTTTTTTAGTTTCTGTAAACTAGCAATTTCTTTTTTAGGCATAATTAAGAGATGGACCGGAGCAATCGGAAATTTGTCTTTAATGGCTAAAATGCGTTCATTTTCAAAAACTTTTTCTGATTCTAATTCGCCATCGATAATTTTTTTAAAAATCGTTTTCATTTTTTTAATCCCCTTTCTAAACTTCTCTTTTATCTCTATTTCTTTATTATTTTCCCAAAGCCACATCCAAAGCCTTCATAACAGCTTCTTTAGTTTTAAAATAGGCTACAAAAAGCCCTTTATGGCAAAAAATAGCGCCTGGGATCTTTGATACTTTTTCCAGTTCTTTGCCCTCTAAACCAGCCCAAGCTTTTGGTAAGGGTTTGCGCTCCCCCATCCTGTGATCCCAGCTTGGAGGCACAGCTCTTAATTTCCAAGAGTTTTTCATCTTCATGACAATAAACAAAGCCGGATGTTTTTCTCCTCCCTCTAAAAAAAAGGGCTCTACCCAAGAAAAAGCCTCTTCAAACACTAAAAATTGGCTTTTCTCTTTCATTTTCAGGCTAATTATTTTACGACTGCTTTCCAAAACTGAAAATCGTTTTTTCAATCTTTCCAAATAGCCTACAACGAATAAAAGGGCTTCTTCAAAAGCACAGTCCAGCTCAATAGCTTTAGCGTCATATTCAACTGGCAGAAAATTAGCAATCACTTGCGAAAAACTGGCTGTGCCTTTGACTAATTGAGCTGTCCCGATATCATGACGATCTACGCCTAAGACAAAATGTTCGTTGAAATAATTATATAAATCTTTGGAAATTGTCTTTTGATCTTTTAAATATTTTAAAATCATACCTGCCGAGCTAAGATCTCCCTGGTATGAAACTGGATGATGGTCAAAGCGTTTCTTTTTAGGGTCATAGAGTCCCCCTACATCGCAGACATATTCGCATTTGGCTAAAATGCTTTCATTTCTAGTTCGGAAAATTAAATTATGGTCTATGAAACCAAAGCTAATTAGTAAGGCACAGGCAGTCACTTCATCTGCATGAAAAATCCCGTCATGAGTCCCAAAACTTTTAACTGTAGGCATGCTTTCCCTCTTTTTTTTAAAAAAAAGCTGTCTTTTCTTTTTTTCCTTTATAAACTAGAATAGAGTTTTTGAAATATAACTGAACAAAAAAATGAAAACTTATCTTTATTCTGAGCATTACGATTTAACTACTCCAGATGGTCAAATCGAAGAACTAAAGCTATTAAAAAACAATAGTGCTGAAGCCTCTATTTCTATTAAAAACATTTCTCCTTTTTTCGCCGGCTATCACGTAGAAAAAGAAAATATCTTTTTTAATTTAAAAAGCACATTAGCCCAGCTAGGATTAAATTCTGAAACTTTGGATTTTTCTTTTTCCCGCCAAAAGAAAAACGCCGAGGTCTTTATAAAACTACAGGCTTATTCTAACACTGCCATCGCTCTTTTAAAACTATTAGAAAAAGGCTCTTATGTTGGCAAAATTTTCGCCGCTGATCAATCACGTAAAGTCCGCAATCCCTATTATCTTATGCGTATGTTTGGCAGATGCGATAAAAAAGGGCTGCCTCTGCTCTCTCTAGGAGGGCCAAAAGAAAGAGATGATCTCATCCTAGAAAAAGTCCATGGCCATACTGTCGCTTTTCTACCTTTGAAAAAAGGCGTTATTTCCTACCAACCGGAAATGTTCGATCTACTGCCCACGATTGCTAAAATGCTCTCTTCTAAAAAATATAAAACCAGAGAACTTCTACCTCTTTATCAAAAATGGCGTGCAGAAGCTATGCCGCAAGTCAAAAAAAATGAAATCCTCTTAGTCAAAACCGAGCCTTTGCATATCAGGACAGTCTTCGCTCATGTCGCTTCCCATCTTCTTCCAGCCGGCTATAAACATACCTCCGCCTGCATATTAGAGCCCACTACGACAGCTTCTGGTAATATCTATGAACTTTATGGCGAAAGCAATGAACCTATCCAAGAAATACCTCTTGAATTCTATACTTTGGAACCACATCGCGAGCATGTTTTCTTCGAAGACCGCGACCAATTGCAAAATGCTTTAGAAAACCAAGAAATACTTTTCAATGCTTTTAAGACCGCTCCTAAATCACCAGAGCTACTAACTGCTACTTTTATTGTAAAAGGCACTCAGCTAGAAAACCTCTCTCAAAAAGACTGGATTGCAAAAGAGGTTTTTAAACATACTTTTCCAGGATTGACCCATCCTTCACGCCAAGCTTTCTTAGTTGATAAATACATTGATCAACAGCCTATCTATCCTATTTTAAAAGCCATGGAAGAAGACATTATCACTTCACAAGGCATTTTACTCTGCCGTTATTTCCCTTCGCCTTTAATGAAAAGATTGCTTTTATCACCTTCTGTTCTGCGCTGTCTAAAAGCTATCTATTTTAAGTACCCTTCCCGCTCATCCGACATCTACTTTTCTCATGAAGACCGCGCTTTTCTGTTAGACTTGGCTAAATTCGCTATTCCGGTTTTCTGGCTTGATGAAACTACCCATCAGCTTTTGAGATACGTTGTTAAAGCTGATAAAGATGCCGGTATGTTCGTTCCGTTAAATTTAGTCGAAGACTTTACTAAAGCTACTTTTTTTGGCGTTTACGGTTCAAATTTACTTTCCGGCAGTTTTGGTCCCGAACTAAAAAAACTACTAGCCGGCATTTTAAAACTACAAACAAA
The DNA here is from genome assembly GCA_964618335.1 of uncultured bacterium. Lineage (GTDB taxonomy): Bacteria > Chlamydiota > Chlamydiia > Chlamydiales > SM23-39 > CAZTYI01. Next base: position 2,002 of record CAZTYI010000052.1, on the reverse strand, counting down.
AATGAAACATCCCCTTCTCAACGCAGATACACCTATTGCCTTAGTGACCGGCGGCGGACCTGGCGCTATGGAAGTCGGCAATAAAGTAGCCAAAGAACTCAAAATCATTTCCTGCGGAAACATTGTAGATTTTCGTCTCAAAGACAAATCTGTCGTTCGTGAACAAGAAGCCAATTCCTACATCGATGCTAAAATGACTTATCGTTTAGATCATTTAATTGAAAGACAAGCTGAATTCCACCTAGATATTCCCATCTGCCTACCTGGCGGATACGGTATGGACTTTGAGTACTCCTTAGAAGAAGTACGCCGTAAAGTCAGCGCTTCTTTAGCCACACCGGTATTGCTTTTCGGAGCTGCCGATTACTGGCAGCAAAAAGTCACTGGGAGATTTCAGCGCAATCGAAAAGAGGGCACTATCAAAGGTTCTGAATGGGTTTCCAACTGTTTTTATTCCATCCAAAATGCTGAAGAAGGCATTCATGTTTTAGAAAAGTTTTTTTCAGATACTTTACCGATTGGCAAAAAAGGGCCTATTTATGACCATGGTTTTTGCATTGTCAGCGAGCAAAAACTATAAACAAACCTTACCGTCGGAAGCAACAGATTTTTAAAATCCGTACATTATACCAACTGTATAATAAGAAGTACGCAATCTAGAAAATTGCCCCTCTAAAGAAAAGCCGTTATGATAAGTAGCTACAAAGCGAACTTTACGGCCTACTCCCTGCAATTTACTAAACTCATAGCCAGCTAAAAAAGTACCATCGAAATCCCAATGCAAATATTCCCAGTTTCTAAAATTGGCAGCGACTACGCAATTACCATATAGTCGATGATAGTAAAACTTTTTACCAAAAAATCTAACTTCTGTTCCATATTCGATATAAAAATGCTGCATGTTAAAAGACTGGTCGCTATGTAAAATATAGCCCGGTCCTATATAAAGCCTCCAGAAATCCCACGCTTGATAGGAAGTAAAAAAATCAACTGCTTCATAACTAGGATTAACCCGAACACGTTTAGGGTCATTGGGGTTCACATTAACCTGCACAAAAGTAGGGTGATTGACTAAAAACTCATCTCCTAAATGCGAAGAAATATGATAAACTCTTAATCTAAAAGACCAGTTATCAGCAGCAAAACTTAGTGGTATACCAACATAAAAATCAGAGTTGGTCAGTGCAGTTCCCCCGTTAATATTAGGAGCAGGAACATCGACATTAAAAACTGCCCACATACAGGCTTCGATACCGATTTGCAGATCTCCGTGCCAGCGGGTAACATCTAACCAGCGAAAGAAAGGGAAATCATCGCCCAAGGAAACATAAGCAGTATGGCGGCCTATAGCTTTATCTCCTCCTCGATAACCAAAAGTATAACCTACATATCTAGGCGAGGCGATCATCGGCTGATAAAGCTCGGTAGTCTGCGGAAACCAAATACCTCTGATCTGAGGGCGGTTAACGTATTTTTCTCTTTTAACCACTTCTTTAGGAGGCAAGCCATTCAAAACTTTAACATCTTCTACTCCTGGAACATCTTTCACAAAAGCAATAATGGATTTAGCGATCACTTGGTTTTTGCTTAGATTGGCTAGCCAGACGGTATGGTCTTTGACTAAAACAATAATCTGATACTCGTAATAGTGCATATCCACTAAAGCTTGGATATAGCCTTCAAAATAGGGATCTGAAGCTCCTTTTAAAGATTCTTCAGGAATATTATTAGATCTGGAAAGACCGGCTAATTTGCCGGCGTCATAATCTTCTTGAACAGAAGAAAAACCAGCTGCAGTAATAAAAATCAAAAAAGATAAAAGAGTTGCCTTCATGTTTTGACCCTAAGCTTTTTTTATTTCTATATACTGTTAACCATTTATAGATCAAAGGTTTTTGCAGAAAAGCTTGCTTTTCTCTAGTCTATCTTGATAAGATTTTAAGAAGTTCAAAGGGGCAATAGCTCAGTTGGTTAGAGCAGCGGACTCATAACCCGTCGGTCC